>CABUBG010000026.1:0-28485 GCA_902489785.1 uncultured Porphyromonadaceae bacterium | reverse complement strand
TAGAGCATCTGACTGTTAATCAGAGGGTCGTTGGTTCGAGTCCATCTTGAAGCGCAAAAGCCTTTCCTTCGGGAGAGGCTTTTTTGTGTCTGCGGCGGCTCCGCGGCCGGCGCATGGCACAGAAGTCATAAAGATTTTGCTATGAAACATTTCCATTTGTTAGTCAGAACGATAGTCTGCGGCTGCTTCGCCGCGTCGATCGCCGCATGCGGCAATTCGTCGGCGCAGACGGCGGCACCGGCATCGGCAGCTGTCGATTCTACGGTGGCCGACAGCGCAAAGGCAGCCCCTGCCGAAAATGCGCAGTCACTCACATTGGCTTTCACCGGCGACATCATGATGGGCACCACATTCCCCGACTCGGTCCACGGCTCATACCTGCCTCCCGACGACGGCCGCCATCTTTTTGACGATGCCGCCGAAGTGCTCCGCAGCGCCGACCTCACCATGGGCAATCTCGAGGGCACGATGCTCGACGGCCCCGGCAAACGCCGCCCGATGCGCAACCCCAATACATATTATGTGTTCCGCATGCCGACATCCTACGTCGGCAATCTCACCGCCGCCGGTTTCGACTGCCTCGGCATGGCCAACAACCACGTGAACGATTTCGGCGAGCCCGGCCGGCGCTCCACCATGACCACGCTCCGCGACGCGGCTCTGGCATATGTGGGGCTCAAAGGACGCTGCGAGACGGCCGTCATCGAGCGTAAAGGCTTGAAAATCGGGCTGACACAATTCGGACACGGTGGAGGCAATCTCGACGTGAACGACCTCGGCGAACTGCGGCGCGTCGTGGCCCAGCTCCGCGACACGGCCGACTTGGTCATCGTGTCGTTTCACGGCGGTGCCGAGGGCAAAGATTGCACCCATGTGCCGCACGCGCCCGAGACCTTCCTCGGCGAGCGGCGTGGCAACGTGGAGAGCTTCGCCCATGCCGCCATCGATGCGGGCGCCGACGTGGTGTTCGGCCACGGCCCGCATGTGCCTCGCGCTGCCGAGCTCTACAAAGACCGCATCATCTTCTATTCGCTCGGCAATTTCTGCACGCCCTATCGCGTGAGCATCACAGGTGTGTCGGGCTATGCGTCTGTCGCTGAGGTGACTGTCGGCGCCGACGGCCGTTTCCTCTCGGGCCGGATACACTCCTTCATCCAGCAGCGCGGCATCGGGCCGCGGGCCGATGCCACCAATGCCGCCGCCCGGCTCATCCGCCGTCTGTCGGCCGAGGACTTCCCCGGCTCGCCGCTCCGCATCAGCCCCGACGGCGCTCTGACCCCCGGTTCCTGAGCGGCCGCAGGCGGCGCGGCGCTTTGAGATGTAGGCTCTTAGTTGACGCCCGTTGATCGGTTGTCGGTCGAACCGGGCTGATGACAGGGGGGAACGGCGGTTCAGAAGGGGAGGGGGGAGGTGGCGGCGCCCCAGGAGGCGCGGTCGAGGTTGCGGTAGCTGACGGCTTCGCGGACGTGCTCGGGACGGATGTCGTGGGAGGCGGCGAGGTCGGCGATGGTGCGGGCCACTTTGAGGATGCGGTCGTAGGCTCGCGCCGACATGTCGAAGCGGGTCATCGTTTCGCGCAGGATGGCCATGGACTCGGCGTCGAGGCGGGCGTGGATGCCGAGCAGCCGCGAGTTCATCTGGGCGTTGCTGTGGATGCCGGGCTCGTTGGCGAAGCGTTGCTGCTGGATGGCTCGTGCGGCCACGACTCGGCGGCGTATGGCTTCGCTCGGCTCGCCGGGCTGCGCCGAGGCGATGTCGTCGAAGGGCACGGGAAGGATCTCCACCTGCAGGTCGATGCGGTCGAGCAGCGGTCCGGAGATGCGGTTGAGATATTTGCGCACGGCACCGGGCGGGCACACGCATTGCTTGGTGGGGTGGTTGTAGTAGCCGCACGGACAGGGGTTCATGCTGGCTACGAGCATGAAGCCGGCGGGATATTCCACCGAGTATTTTGCGCGCGACACGCTTATCGTCCTGTCTTCCAGCGGCTGGCGCATCACTTCGAGCACGGGGCGGGAGAATTCGGGAAACTCGTCGAGAAAGAGTATGCCGTTGTGAGCCAGCGATATCTCGCCGGGCATGGGGTTGGCGCCGCCGCCCACGAGGGCCACGGGCGATATGGTGTGGTGGGGCGAACGGAAGGGGCGCCGTGTCATCAGGCGCGACCCTCGCGGCAGCTTTCCGGCCACGGAGTGGATCTTCGTGGTTTCGAGGGCTTCCTGGAGCGACAGTGGCGGCAGTATGGATGGCAGTCGCTTGGCCATCATTGATTTACCGGCACCGGGAGGACCTACGAGAAGTATGTTGTGGCCGCCGGCGCATGCCACCTCGAAGGCTCGTTTCACATTTTCCTGCCCTTTCACCTCGCTGAAGTCGAAGTCGAATCGGCCGGCTTCGGCGGCAAATTCGGCGCGGGTGTCGACGATGGTCTGTTCGATAGTGCCCTTGCCGCTAAGGAAGTCGATCACCTGAGTGATGTTGTCGGCGCCATAGACGGCCAGACGGTTGACCACGGCGGCTTCGGTGGCGTTGGCCTTGGGCACTATCATGCCCTCGAAACCGAGGCTGCGTGCCAGTATCGACATCGGGAGTGCGCCGCGGATAGGCATCAGCGAGCCGTCGAGCGAGAGCTCGCCCATGATCATGAATCGGCCGAGGGTGTCGGCGGGTATCTTTCCGGCGGCGGCGAGGATGCCGATGGCTATGGGCAGATCGTAGGCCGCGCCTTCCTTCTTCACATCGGCCGGAGCCAGGTTGATGACGAAATGGCGCTTGGGGAAGCCGATCCCCGACTGGCGCAGGGCCGCCACGACACGCTGATAGCTCTCCTTGACGGCGGTGTCGGGGAGCCCCACGAGATGAAATGCAATGCCTGTCGAGGCATCGACTTCAATGGTCACTTTGATGGCGTCAATGCCTTGCACGGCGGCGCCATAGATTTTGACTAACATGCTGTTGGCGGTTTGTGAGTTGACGGGCTGGTTGATAGGTGTGCGGCTATTTGAGAACCGATTCGACGGCCTTGCGGGCTTTGGCCACCGATGATCCGCGGTAGATGGCGCGTCCGGTGGAGTCGGCGGTTATGAAATAGGGGAGGCGGGGTATGGCGAGCCTGCGGATGGGCGTTCCGGCGGTGCCCCCGGGCACCCATGTCTGCGTCCACATGGTGGAGTCGCGCCGGATGCTCTGGCGCCATGCGGCCGAGTCGGGCGCTGTCGAAATCTCGACGGCGGCGAAGCGTGATTTGTCGTAATGTCCTGTGAGATAGCGCAGCTGCGAGGCTATGGAGTCGCGTGAGCCGCCTTCGGTGTCGATGAAGCAGAGCAGCGTGGCGCTGTGGCGCATCGGATTGACGGTTACTATCGAGTCGCTGCGCTCGTAGAGCTTGAGCATGGGCACCGGGCTGTTTTTCATGGCCGACAGGCGCGAGCTTATGACCATGTCGAAGCCTTGGGCCACCTCGACCGGACGGGCTTCGGGGGAGAGCAGCGAGAAGAGCGAGTCGGCTTTCGCCTCATAACCTTCGCTGGTGTAGAATGTTGAGAGGATGGCCAGAGCGTGGAGCTGATCTTTGTTAGCGCCCACATATTTCTCAACGGCGCGGTTGATGGCGGCGGTGTTGCGGTTGCGCAGGATGGTGGTGTTTTCTTTGATCCACTTAGCGATGGCTTCCGAATCGGCGTTGCCTTTCACCTCGGCGGCATAGGGGTCGTTGATGTCGGCAGTGATGGTGATATGGTCGCCGTTGCGCACGATGACGGTGGCCAGGCGATGGTTGTCGGGCGACACGCTGATCAGTGCGAGGGTGGCCGAAGGCGACGACGCGGAGAAGGCGAAATGGCCGTCGGTGGCCGGCATGGTGATGCTTTTGAGGCCGCCGTTGGCAAAGTAGGTGAGCGTGACATTCTGCGAAGCTATGCCTCTGACGGTGCCTTCGATGACGAAATTGTCATCGCCGGAACAGCTCTGCAGCAGAAGGGCGAGCAGGGCGATGAGAGTGGTTATGTGACGTTTCAATGCGATGCTTGTTTTGGGTGTTGAATGTCGCAAAGTTAGTCAACAGTGGCCATTTAAGCAAGAAAATATATCGAAAGGGCATTAAAAATCAGAGCTGCTGTTGCCGAAATTCAGAAGCTTGTGTGTAACTTTGCGACGTGAAACGCCTGTTGATTCATCTGATGTTTTTTCTGACCGCTGCGTGCTCAGGCATGACAGCGCATGCTCAGATTGTAGCGGAGGGTGGTGTGAAATACAACACCGACAGCCTCCGGCGTGAATTCGACAACCAGCCCTATTTCGGTCTTTACAAAGACAACTATTTCACATTCGGCGTCCCCGTGGGATATAAGCCCACGCGCGAGAACTGCGATGTGAAATTCCAGGTGTCAATAGCCCAGCGCCTTACCAGGAGCACGCTGCCTTGGAACACCTATCTTTTTCTGTTCTATACGCAAAAAGTGTTCTGGAACGTGCTCGAAAATTCGATGCCGATGACCGACCTCAACTTCAACCCGGGCATCGGTCTGGTGAAGCCGCTATTCGTCAAGAACCGTTTCATCGGCAAGCTGATGCTGCTGCTCGAGCATGAGAGCAACGGGCGCGACGGCGTGCAGTCGCGTTCGTGGAACAAAGTGAGCGTAGGCGCCAACATCATGATCGACCCCAACTTCATTGTCCACGGAAAATTCTGGATACCGATAGTCGACGGCATGTACAATAAAGACATCCTCGACTATAGCGGCATCTATCAGGTCGGCACCTCGTTTTTCACCGCCGACCGCCGCTTCGGCGCCTCGGTCACGCTGGTGAAACGCCGCGGATGGTCGCTCAACTACAACACGATCGTCGAGCTCAACTACCGTCTGTTCCGCCGCGACAATCAGTTTCTCTTCCTGCAATACTACAACGGCTACGGCGAAGGGATGCTCGACTACAACAAGTATCACTCGATGTTGCGTGTGGGCATAGTGATAAAGCCCCGCATCTTCAGTGACTACTGATGCGACGGCGGGGGATGTGCGGCGTTATGCCGCAAGTACCTGCATTACAATCATGAAAGGCAACGACAGCAGGCCGAGGGTGATGGCGATGATGAGCCACAGTTCGGTGCGGTCGGAAGCTTTTTGTGCGCCCTTGAAATCGCCCGAATTGTAGAGCGACGACACGCGCACCGAATAGATCAGCGCCACGATGGCGGGGATCATGCAGCAGCATATTATGGCCGCGATGCACCACCCCAGATAAGTGGGCGGCATCGGCGGTATCTCGCTGTCGGTCAGCGGTTGCCTGTCGACGGGCGATGGCACGGGCGGCATGAAGGCTGCGCCGGCAGGCATCGGCTGAGTCACCGGCGGCTTCCTGTCCCACCCGAAAGCCTCGGCCAGCTCCGGGAGGGAGCCGGCCGGGACCCATGTGGGGAGCCCGTCGCGCCATACGAGCGTTTCGGGTGTGACCGGGTGGTTCACCACTTCGTCCAATGGCAGCGGGCCGATTTTACGGTTGTCTATTGCTATCCAGTAATCCATGAGGATAAGCGTTGTTTAGAGCCTATTCCACAAAATTTGTTAACGTCAGGGTCGCAGCAGTGCCAAAGATGATGTGCTGATGCGATACTCGTTGTTTCTGACATATTTTCTTGTCGTGAATGCATTAACAGATTTTTGGAATTAGCTCCAATTAATATTATTATTTTTTACTGACCGGCGTCTTTCCGGCGACTTTCTTCGAGTCTCATCAGTCACGATGCCCGCATCGTTCCTTCTTCAACTCAAGAAATTCACTCGAAAATACGCCGCCCTGACGTTAACAAATTTTGTGGAATAGGCTCTTAGAAGAATTTCGTTTCTTCGCCGAGGATGTCGCTGAGCAGGTTGTTGGCCAGACGGCTTGCACCGATGCGGAAATATTCGTTGTCGAGCCATTCTTCGCCGAGCACATGCTTAACGATCGTGTAATAGGCCAGAGCCTCGTCGGTCGTGGACACGCCGCCGGCCGGTTTGAAGCCTACCTTGCGGCCCGTCTTTTCGTAATATTCCTTGATGCACAGGCACATCACATAGGCGGCTTCGAGCGAAGCGCCCGGATATTCCTTGCCGGTCGAGGTCTTGATGAAGTCGGCGCCCGAATACATGGCGAGCACTGAAGCGGCGCGGATGTTTTCGGCCGTTTTGAGAGCGCCCGATTCGAGGATCACTTTCAGATGGGCGTCGCGGCAGGCGTGCTTGATCTCTTCGATCTCGTCGCACACTTCCTCCCAGTCGCCGTCGAGGAAGTTGCCCACGTTGAGCACGATGTCGATCTCGTCGGCGCCGCCTTCAACTGCGAGGGCCACTTCGGCCACTTTCACTTCGGGGAATGTCTGCGACGAGGGGAATCCGCCGGCCACGCAGGCGATGTTGACTTCAGTCACGTCGAGCACCGTGCGCACGATCGGGGCAAAGTTGGGATATACGCAGATGGCGGCCACGTTGGGCAGGTCGCCGTGCTCCTCTTCGAAGTCGTTGACGCGCTCGGTGAAGCGTGCCACGCTCTGAGGCGAATCGGTGGCTTTGAGGGTGGTGAGGTCGATGCAGTTGAAGAGGAATTTCAGCACATCGTGAGTGCGGTTTCCTTCAAGTTCTTTGGCGAGGATTTCGGCAACGTCGGCTTTCACTTTCTCGTCGTCGGTCAAAACCGTGCTTTTGGCCACGGTATCGTGATATTTGTCTGCCATATCGGTTTGATTATTTTGGGGGTTTATGAATTTTGGTCGTTGTTGTCGCGGAGCTTGGGATTCAGGCGGTGGCGGTCTTTATCTCTAATGGATTTTTTGGCGAGATTGTTCGCAATGGCTTCGGTGAGGTCGATGCCTTCCTGATTGGCGATTGCCGTCACGACCCAAAGCACGTCGGCCAGTTCGTCGGCCAGATCGGGCTTTTCGCCGGGCTTGAACGACTGGTCGCCGTGGGTGCGTGCCATGATGCGCGCCACTTCGCCCACCTCCTCGGTGAGGATTGCCATATTGGTCAACGGCGAGAAATAACGCACCCCGACCGTCGTTATCCACCGGTCGACGGTCTGCTGCAGCTCCTGAAGTGTCATCTGTCCGCTATCTGCCATGGGGTCATTCTTTAAGCCGAGAGTCGATGATGATGGTCACGGGGCCGTCGTTGACGAGCTCCACTTGCATGTCGGCTCCGAATACGCCGCATTTCACCTCGCGCCCCAGCCGCTGGCCCAGGAGGCTGCAGTAGAGATCGTAGAGCGGACGGCTCTCGGGCTCACGCGCCGCGCGGATGTAGCTCGGACGGTTGCCTTTGCGGGTCGAGGCGGTCAGCGTGAACTGGCTCACGGCCAGTACTTCGCCGCCGGTGTCGAGGATCGAGCGGTTCATCACTCCCTGATCGTCGTCGAAAATGCGCAGCGCCGCCGTTTTGTCGGCAAGCCACCGCGCGTCGTCGGGGCTGTCGCCGCACTCCACGCCCACGAGCACCATCAGCCCCTTGCCTGTCGAGGCATGGAGCCGGCCGCCGATACTCACCGACGCCCTGGTGCAGCGCTGTATCACTATTCTCATCGGGTTTGTTAAGCTTCGGGCACGAAAGCCCGTTTTGTAACGCAAACATAGTGAAAAAAATCCGAAAATGCCTACCTTTGCCGTATAAAAATCATTATTCAGCTCTATGTCCATGAAAATCCTCCGCTCTTTAACCCTCGCACTGGCCGTCGTGCCCGCGCTGGCTTTCGCTTCAAGACATGCTTATACCGAACCGAACGACACTTCGACGGTCGACCGCTCCGGCTGGGAGTCGCTCTCCGGCCCCACACGTCTGACCTGGGCTTCGAAAAACGACGTCTACCGCCAGATGGCCACGCCGCCTACGCTGTCGGTGACCGACACCACGGTGCATGCCTGGCGAGGCGAACGGCTTGGCCTCGAGGCTCTTCTGATAAGCCCCGAAGGTTCGGGCGAGCTGAAAGTGAGCATCTCCGACCTGCGGCGCGGCAAACGCTCTTACAAAGCGCCCGGCAGCAGCGCCGCTTTCATGCGCTACGTCATCACCACGGGATGGCCCGGTTGCGGCTATCCCCCCGATACGCTCCCCACATTCACCGTGCCCGACATGATCGACCTGCCCGAGGCCACAGTGTCGATGGCTCCGCGGACGGTGCGCCCGATATGGCTCACCGTCGAGGTGCCCGATGTGGAGCCGGGCGTATATGACATGACGCTGACTGTCAGCGATGTCGCCACCGGCAAGCGCGTTGGCGAGCTGCACCTTGCCGTCGACGTTGACCGCCGCCGTCTCCCCGCGCCCCACGACCAGGCTTTCTACCTCGATCTCTGGCAGCAGCCCTATTCAGTGTCGCGTTATTACAATGTCGAGCCGTGGAGCCGGGAGCACCTCGACCTCATGCGCCCCTACATGCAGAAACTCGCGCGCGCCGGCCAGAAAGCCGTCTCGGTGATCCTTTTCTACGAGCCGTGGGGCGAGCAGAGCAATGATAAGTTTGAGCCGATGGTGGCCACCACACGTCTGGCCGACGGCTCATGGAGCTTCGATTACAAGATCTTCGACCTCTGGGTCGACTACATGGCCGCCAACGGCATTGACGCCAACCTCGAATGTTTCACCATGGTGCCCTGGCAGCCGCAATACCGCTACACCGACGCGGCTACGGGCGAAACGCTCTTCCTCGAAGCCAAGCCCGGATCGGAGGCCTACCGCGACCTGTGGACGGCTTTCCTGACCGATTTCGCCTCCCACCTGCGCTCGCGCGGCCTTTTCGACAAGACCATGATAGTGATGGATGAGCGCGGTCTCGACGACATGCTGGCCGCCTATGCCGTGGCCAAGGCCGCCGTCCCCGACATTAAGATGTCGCTTGCCGGGTCATATCATAAGGAGCTTGTCGATTCGCTTGACTGCTACACGCTTATCAAAGGCGATTTCTTCCCCGACGATGTGATCTCGCGCCGCCGCGACCGCGACATGCTTACGCTTATGTACACCTGCTGTGCCACTCCGGCGCCGAGCCAGTTCAGCAACAGCGCTCCCGCCGACGGCGCCTATCTGCCGGTCTATGCAACGGCCACCGGCCACGACGGCTATCTCCACTGGTCGTATATGAACTGGACTGACAATCCGCTTGAGGACACGCGCTTCCACATGTTCGCCCCGGGCGACACCTATTTCATCTATCCCGACGGTCGCTCGTCGGTGCGCTATGAGCGTATGGTCGAAGGCATCCAGATGAGCGAAAAGCTGCGCTTGCTGCGCGACGAGCTGACGGCTGCCGCCGACATCGAGCGTCTGCAGCGTCTCGAAAACGCCCTGCTGCCCGTCCGCACGGGCGCGCTCAACGAGTGGTATCCCACGTCGACCGTCGTCGATCATCTTCAGGAGGCCGTCGACGCCCTTTGCAAATAAGCGCCCCGGCTGATCAGCACCCTTCCTCTTTCTTCTTGCCCGCCAACATGCCGCACGCCGCCATGATGTCCTCGCCGCGCGAGGCGCGTATGGTGGCGGTGATGCCGCGCTCGTTCAGGCGGTCGCGGAATGCGGTCATAGCTGCTTCTGTGGCTGTGGTCAGTTCCACGCCGGGTATGGCATGGAAGCGTATCAGGTTCACACGGCAATGCATGCCGCGCAGCAATCGGGCCAGCGCGTCGGCATGGCGCATGTCGTCGTTGACGCCCCGCCACATTATATATTCCACCGACAGACGCCGCTGGTGACTCCAGTCGTATTGCCGCAGCATCTCCAGCACATCGGTCAGCGGGTAAGCGCGTTCGACGGGCATCAGCCCCACGCGCTCGGACGCAAACGGCGAGTGTACGCTCAGCGCTATGTGCACCTGCGTGCGCTCTATGAGCCCGCGCAGCTCACCGATTTTGCCGATGCTCGACACGGTGATACGTTTCGGACTCCAGGCAAAGCCCCAGTCGGCGGTCATTATCGCGATGGCCTGCTCCACTGCCTGCGGGTTGTCCATCGGTTCGCCCATGCCCATAAACACTATGTTGGTGAGGCTTTCGGCTTCGTCGATGCTCATCACCTGATTGATGATCTGCGCCGTAGTGAGCTGGCCGTGGAAGCCTTGGCGCCCGGTCATGCAGAAGCGGCAGTTCATCTTGCATCCGGCTTGCGAGCTCACGCACAGCGTGGCGCGGTCGCCGTCGGGAATCATCACGGCCTCCACATCGCGGCCGCCCACACCCTCGAAGAGATATTTTGCGGTGCCGTCGGCAGAGAGCGTGCGCAGCTTGGGTGCCTGCCGTCCCACGGTGTAGCGCTCTTTCAGCCGCTGGCGGGCGACGAGCGACAGATCGGTCATCGCATCGATGTCGGTGGCGCGTTTCACATAAAGCCATCGCGCCATCTGGCGGGCGGCGAAGCGGGGCATGCCGCATTCGGCTGCCACGGCGCTCAGTTGTGTCAGACTCATCCCTATCAGCGGTGTCTTTCCACCGGTGTTGCTGCTGTCGGTCATAGGCTTGTCGTTTTGATCGCTGCAAATTTAAAGAAAAATTCCGCCTCCGTCAACCCCTCGTCTCTCGATCAGCACATGCTCTCGCCATTTCTCGCCCTCCCTCAATTGTTAAAATCCGCATTTAGATTCTTTAATTTCTTTTTGCACTGACTTTATTGCCAATCAGCGAATTATGCGTAACTTTGCATTGCAATCATCTATAATCGACCATGCAGGGATCCGGGGATGACCAATCACATCCGCCCGACACACGACAGTGCATATGCTTCGTTTTCGTAGCCTTTCCCGTTTCCGGCCTTTTGTCGGCCGGTGGCTCCAATCCCGCAACTTTGTTTATATAATTGATTGCCGCCCGGCAAAGCAGCCGGCCGTTTTTTTTTGTCATAGAATAACTTACAACACGGACGTTTTATATCCAATGTTTTGTTAGACAATACATATATACTTGAATTTTGGTTATGAGGGAGGTGTGCTTCTGTGAAGAAGTGCACCTCATTTTTTGCTTGGAGCTGAGAGTGGAGGGGCTTTTATAAATCTTATTAATTCTTATAAGTATTCTCTATATATAATAATGTGTGGGGCGCCGATCTCCGATTCTTAAGTGTTAACTTAATCTAAGTCCGGATTGTTAAATCTGCATCTTTCGTGAAATTTTTTTAATAAAATAGCACCGAATCTAAAAACAAATTTCATATCTTTGTGAGGATTTAGTTTGTTGCCGTCGTGCATTTTAGCCTTGTCTATACGCTAAGCAGGGTTGACTGCACGCCGTCAGTTTGGCCTTAAATCTCTGTAAATCACTGTGCTAACCCAGTCTGTAAAAAGGGGCCATTATCATATCGCAATCAAGGAAAATCAAATAGTAATTATATTTACCTTATGCTAAAACCAATCAAATCAGTAAGCAAAATTATCATCGCTGTTTCCCTCATGGGCGCCATGGTTTGGACCATGCCGGCCTATGCGGCTCCGGCGCCTGCTGCCGCCGCCCCCACGGCTAACGCTGCGACCGGTGTCATCCTGGATGAATTCGGCGATCCGATGATCGGTGCATCTGTGCGTGTTGCCAACAATCCCGCACAGGGTTCAGCTACAAACATCGACGGTGAATTCTCCATCGCCAATGTCAAGCCCGGCACCAAGTTGAAAATCACGTCTGTGGGTTACAAAGACGCCGAAGTGGTCTGGCAGGGCCAGCCCATTGAGTTCACTATGGAGCTCAACTCGAAGATGCTCGGCGACGTCGTCGTGACCGCCATGGGTATCAAACGTGAGGAGAAAACCCTTACCTACGCCGTGCAGACCATCAAAAACGATGAGGTGACCCGTATCAAGGAAACCAACTTCGTCAACGCTCTTCAGGGTAAGAGCGCCGGCCTCACCATCACCCCGAACAACTCCGGTGCCGGCGGTGGCGCTTCGCGTATCGTCCTCCGTGGTTCCACCTCCATCCTCGGCTCCAACCAGCCGCTTATCGTAATCGACGGTGTGCCCATGACCAACGGTATGGGCAGCCAGATGACCGACGGTATCGACATGGGCGGCGGCAAATCGGGCGACGACCTTCTGTCGACCATCAACCCTGAGGATATCGAGAACATGACCGTGCTGAAAGGCCCGAACGCCGCGGCACTCTACGGCTCGGCCGCCAACAACGGTGTGATCGTCATCACCACCAAATCGGGCGCCCAAGGCACCGTCAACGTCAACATATCGTCGTCGACTTCCATCGACCGCATAGCAATGTATCCCAAACAGCAGCAATACTACGGCATCACCGATGCCAAGACATGGGCTGCATGGGGTCCCCGCGTAGGCACCCGCACCGCCGATGAAGTGGCCGCTTATCCCTGGCTCATGAACGGCGCGCGCGAATCGGTCAAGGACTACTTCCAGACCGGCGTCACCCTCAACAACGGCATCACCCTCTCGGGCGGCACTGAGATGTCACGCACCTATTTCTCCTACAACAACACCTATCAGGACGGTATCATCCCGCGCAACAAGTTCACTCGTAACAACGTCATGCTCAAAGAGTCGTTCTCGCTCTTCAACAAGAGAGTCAACGTGACGGCTTCGTTGAACTGGATCCACCAGAAAACTGAAAACTCCCCCGTTGTAGGTAAAGCTCTTTCCGGTCTGTTCGCCCTCTACCGTACACCGGCCGACGTCGACATGCGCTACTGGAAAAACAACTACCGCCACCTCGGCACCGCCAGCGACTACCTCGTCAACGACCCCGCCGAAGGCAACCCCAAACTCGTCGGTCAGCCCATCCAGACATGGAACTGGAACATCGATTACCTCAACAACCCCTGGTGGGTACAGAACATGGTCAACGACCAGGTGAAACGCGACCGTATCCTCGGCAACCTCACCCTCGACTGGACAATCTGGAAAAACCTCAAATACCAGACCCGCTTCAGCGTCGACATGGTATTCGACAACTCGCTCAATGAAGAATATGCCACAATGTTCCGCGCAGGCTGGGACTACAAAGGCGGTAAATACTATTCGAGCAACTCACGCACCTCCGATATCTACAACGACCATATGTTCACCTGGAACGACCGTTTCAATGACAAGATCGACGTCAACGTAGCTCTCGGCGGAAGCTTCACCCGTCACTACTCACGCTCGACAACCATCGTCACAGGCATCGATACCTCCGGTATACCCAACGCCTTCGTTCCGCAGAACAACCGCAACTACCGTCCCTCGAACCCCAACGGCTCTTCGACAAGCGCTTCCGACTCCTGGGACTACACCGACTGGTCATCAGCCCTCTTCGGTACAGTTTCCGTAGGCCTCTTCGACAAAGTTTATCTCGACGGTTCTTATCGCCGTGACTGGTGCCAGGCATTCCAGCAGTTCACCGAAAAAGGCGACTACAAATCGTTCGGCTACTATTCGTTCGGCGCCAACGTCCTTATCGACAAATTCTTCAATCAGGACTACAAGGCTGCCCCCTGGCTCGACCAGTTGAAATGGCGCGGCAGCTACTCCGTTGTAGGTAACGCCGTCCCCAACACGCTCTTCGCCCGTCAGTCAATGAGCTTCTCCGACGGTTCGCTCTCCACAAAACCGCCTACATTCGACGATCCCAAGCCCGAGACCACAACGGCATTCGAGACCGGTATCGACGCCTGGATGTTCAACAACAAGTTCAACGTCGACCTCACATACTACAACTCGACACTCCGCAACCAGTTCCTCTACATCTCCACCGCCAACGGCGAATCCAAACCCGTCAACACCGGTAAGATCCGCAACACCGGCGTCGAGATCTCCATGGGCTACCGCTGGGCCATCAACAAAGACTGGACATGGCAGACCAACGTCAACTTCGCTTACAACGACAACAAGATCCTCGAAACTTACATGCAGGACAACGGTCTTCCCTACATCTATGAAGTAGGTCCGAAGGCTTTCCACATCAAATATCTCGAAGGCGGTAAGTTCGGCGACATCTATGTCAACTCGTTCAAACGCGACGCCAACGGCCATATCGTTCTTTCAGGCTATGAAAAGACCGACGCCAGCGGCAACACCTATATCGACTATGAGAACGCCGTGCCCACAATGGCATCCGGCCTCTATGAAACCAAAGTAGGCAACACCGCTTCGCCCTACACCCTCGGATGGAGCAACACCTTCACCTGGAAAAACTTCACCCTCTACTTCCTCATCGACGGCCGCATCGGCGGTAAAGTGATGTCGCTCACCGAACCTGACCTTGACCGCTACGGTATCTCGACCCGCTCGGGCGAAGCCCGTCTCGCTGCCGAAGCCGATCCCGAAAACCTCATGGCTGTCGGCTCCAACGGTCAGCCCATCTACCTGATGTATCTCCCCGACGGATCCGGACGCAAAATCTCCGTTCAGAAATATTTCGAAACCGTCGGTCAGAATCCTATGGAGGATCATGTCTACAATGCTACCAACTTCCGCATGCGCGACATCGCTCTCTCCTACTCGCTGCCCAACCTCTTCGGCCAGTCCAAAGGCATGACGGCACAGTTCTCGGTTAAGAACGCATTCTTCCTCTACAAAGACTCCCCCGTCGATCCCGACATCTCTGTATCAGCAGCCAACGGCTACTCCGGTATCGACTCCTATGCGCTCCCGACACTCCGCTCCTACTGCATCACTTTGAAATTTAACTTCTAATCAGCAGATTTCCTGAAACAATGAAAAAAACTATTATATCGGCTTGCATCGCTGCCATTGCCGGAATGTCGGTGCTCTCCTCTTGCGGTGATGAGCTCAAGCCCTATCCCTGGATTGCCGACGACCCCAACTCCGGCAGCGAGGAAAACCTCGGCTCCACCGACATGGACGCTCTCGAACGCCAGATGATCCGAGGCCTCCGTTTCGTTATCAACTATCCCGGCAAAGGATTCAACTGGCAGCCCCACGACTATCAGTATATCCGCGCCAACTCCATCGACAACTATGCCGGCTACTGGACGACTACCAAGGCCAACTTTGCCTTCGGCCCCGCCCTCGCCACCCTCTACACCGACGACAACGGTTACATCACCGGTCCGGCCGACGCCCGTGCCTTTGCCTACCTCAAGGATGCCATCTTCTCATGGAATGTGGCTCAATATACCGACGAGGACGGCAACAAATACCTTCAGGAACGCCCCGAATGGCGCGCCATCGCCCTCATCTGCGAGGCCTATGTGGCTCATGAGATCGTCGATGCCTACGGTGTGATGCAGTTCACCGACACCCGCGCACAGAAGCGTACCCGCCCCATCAATTATGAAGCCGGCCCCGACGTCTACAAGCTCGTCCTCGCCGACCTCGACGAAGCCATTGCCACACTTAAGGAGAAACAGCCCGGTCCCGGCGAACTCCAGCGCGTGGAAGGCACCGATGCCGAAATGACTTTCACCAACTGGGATTGGCGCTATTGGGTTAAGCTTGCCAACTGTATCAAGCTCCGCATGGCCATGAACATGGTCGACTATGTCGATCCCGATCCCGTCTACGGACCCGACTCCAAACCCTTTGTTGCCAAAAACATCGCTGAAGAAGCCGTCAACGACGAAATCGGTGTGCTTCTGCCAACCGACGACCGCGATATCGCCTACCACATGACCACGCACCAGAACGTATGGTACTTCATCGGCAACTCCTGGAACGATATCCGCCTCAACGCTTCGCTTGAAAACATCCTCAAGCACTTCAAATCGCCGTTGCTCAACGAATGGTTCGACAACAACGAATATGAGATCAAAAACGCTGCCGGCCAGGCCGCACCCCGCGGTGTCTACGGCGTGCGCTCCGGTCTCTACATGGAAGATACCGGCGGCCCCGACAAGGGCGGCTATGGTCCTTTCGCCAAACTCTCCGGTCGTCAGCAGTACATGAAACAGCCTATCTTCAAACGCACCGAAGCCACACTCCTCCGTGCCGAAGGCGCTCTCCGCGGCTGGAACATGGGCGGCACCGCTCAGGAACTCTACGAAGCCGCTATCCGTGTTTCATTCCAGGAATGGGGTGTCGAGGATAAGGTTGACGCTTACCTCGCTTCCGACAATCTCCCCGTGGTCAACTATCGCGACTACTACAACCGTGTCAACGATATCGATGGCCGCGTTTCCATCGGCGTGAAATGGAACGAGAGCGACACTCAGGAGGTCAAACTCGAAAAGATCATCACTCAGAAATATATAGCCAACTTCCCCATGGGAGCCGAGGCTTGGGCCAACTTCCGCCGCACCGGCTATCCCCGTCTGTTCCCTGTCAAGATCAACAACATGACCAACGTCGACACCGAAATGCAGATCCGCCGCTGCTCGTTTGTTCAGGATGCCAACAACGGCGCTGAAATCCAGCAGGCTACCGAGCTCCTCGGCGGCACTCAGGACTGCGGCACACGCGTGTTCTGGGACGTACGCTCAGCAACATGGGCTAAAGACGCCAACGGTCAGTATATTCCCCAAAACTTTTAATTTTCTTGCAGACAATGAAATTCGTTAATAAGTTATTTATCGGTGCGGCTGTGCTTTCCGTTGCCGGGGCTTTCACTTCCTGTAAGGAAGATGCCACCCTCTCCGGTGCCGACGCCGTATATATCACGATGGGTCAGACCGACATTTCAATGCTTGTCGGCGACTCCATACCCCTTACTGCCGCTGTAACCAACGCAAGCGGCGACAATATCCCCTGCGAAGTCACCTGGAGCGTCGACGATCAGTCGGTCGTTTCTATCGTCCCGCAGCTCAAACGCATCAAAAACCCCGATTACGTGGCTCCCGAAGATCCCGGAAGCCCCGATGAGGGCGGCGAGGATACCGAAGCTACGGCCGCCGAACGCGACGAATCGGGCGATGTGACAACTCCCGGCGACAATGCCAACCCTGAATATCTCTACGAACCCACCGGCGTGCTTTGCTTAAAGGCTCTCCCGGGCTCGCAGGGCAAGAGCACCGTTATCCGAGCTACGCTTGAAAACGGCATGTATGCCGTGACTACGGTTACCATAGGCCGCAACACTCTCGACGACAACACCATCACCGCCGAGCGCGAACAGATGTCGACCTATTTTGAAAACTTCGCCGATACCTGCTGGTTCGACATCAACCCCATCAACGTCATCGACGACTATGATGTTTCCTACAGCTTCCGTATGATCGAAACGGTGTCCGATCCCAGTTTGCTCGTCCCCGGCGAAGATAAATTCACCCCCTCGGCCGAAACGCCTATTTTCATCGACCGCGAGAACTCGCGCGTAGGCGTTGTGTTCCAGGCTCCCCGTCTCACCGGTAAGGCAGTCTGCAAGCTCACCCTCACTCAGCGTAATGCCGAGGGCGAAGTCGAACTTGAGAAAGCCGACTCCACCGAGCTCATCATCTTCCCGCTCATCACGGCAGGTCTTGAGTATCAGCAGAACGGTGTGACCATGCGTCCGGGTCCCGGCATCCAGACTCCCTCCAACATCAAACCCCGCCTCGAAACCGTGTCGCTCGACCTCAATTCCGAGCACCTCGTGGGCGTCTGCATCGGCCTCATCACCTCCAACAGTAGGGTTGATATCCCCAACGCTATCGCAGCTGAAAAAGCCGGCTACTTCACCTGGGAACTCGACGGCAGCTCCGTGCTCGCCGAAGAGATGTTCATAGACGAAAACTACACCTCGGGCTATGTTTCCTATCTGAAGGTACGCTCCGGCATACGCACCGGATTCACCCGCATCAAGTTCACCATCCCCGGCTCTTGCATCGACTCCGACACCGAGCCGCAGGAATTCCTCTGCGACATCACAGTGCTCGACTTCAACACTGAATATCCCGTCAACGATGTCGTGCTCTCCAACATGATCCTCAACGAGGACGACCCCGACCCCGCCTATCATGAATATGCCGACAACGAACTCATAGAAGCTTACATCGGCACACCGCTCAACATCTACGCCGTGACCGACCCCGATGCATCGTTTGCATTCCATATCCCCGAGGTCACAAGCTCCGATCCTTCGGTGCTTAAGGTTGAAGCGCGCGGATCTGCCGACGGTACACGCCGCGAGTTCACTCCTCTCAAGGAAGGCGAAGTCACCCTTACGTTCAAGTCGCTCGACAAAGAGAAGTCTGTCCGAGTAAAAGTTCATGACCGCATCAAGACCATCGCATGGGGTGAGCCCTCAGAATGGAGCGCTCCCGAAACGCCGAAGATCCTCGTCGGTAATTCCGTCGTCGCCGCTCTCGACGTCACCATGCACTCTCAGCCCGACAGCCCCATCGGCGTTTACAAAGGCGAGACCCTCCAGTGGATCTCTTCCGATCCCGCCGGTCTCGGAATCACCGTCGATCCCTCTGACAGCCGCCGCGCCACTGTCAGCGCCATCGCTGCCGGTTCCTACACCATCACCGCCGGCATCCCGGGCGAATACACCATTACCCGTACAATTGAAGTTCAGGAACTTTCGGGTATTGAATTCACCGACGACGTTGTTACATTCCAAGGTGTGACGATGGCATTCCTTGACGATCTTCCCGACATCCTCGAGCTCTCGGTAGTTACGGATGATTCGCGTTATGACTTCGATTTCGTCACCAATGGCATCAAAGTAGGTACATTCGCCGCTTCCGACGGTTCGCTGTTCATCAATGGCGACTATGACAACCCGATCGATGGCTGCACCTACAATGTCACTATCGTCGACAACGGCGATGGCAATTACACCATCAGCGGTTACTTCGAAACGCCTGACGGACTCCGTTACACATTCACTAATCTTACAATTTACGGCTGATTTTCAGGAATCCTTAAGCAAATCCGAAATTTCGCGACGTGACTCTATCAAAGGCTTTTAAGATGTTAAAAATGCTTAACATCATTGTGCTTGGGCCTTGAATCACCCGCCGAAAGTCGATAAAAAAAGAGCGGGATAAAAAAAATATTGATTTATCCCGATCTTTTTCTTATATTTGCCGATATGAACACGGCTTACGGCCGGCTGTTGCCGGGCTATTGCCGGTTTTCGCGCGTCATTATCATTTAATTGCAACACCTTAAATTAACTAATAAACTAACATCAACATGAGTAAAAAATCTATCTTCTTGTGCAGTACGCTCCTCGTCGCAGGTGCAGCGTCCGCCCAGAAGCTGGCCGAAGGCTATGTTGTGTTCCCGCAGTCGACCGAGCTGTCGACCTACGTTTCCGCATGGAATGGCGGAGCGGGCACCATCACGATGAACGGCAGCACTTGGGAAGACGAAGAATTCTTCACCTCGCGCGTAAAGCCGAAAGAACGCTTCTACAACACCACCACTCAGATCTATCCCGAAATGACGCAGTACAGTAGCTCAAATCAGAACGCTACTGACAAACGCTACATCAACTGGGTGCCCATCGGTACCCCTGATTTCAACGCCCTCCCCAATGCCGTTTTCGACTCCGAGGCTTTCTCGATGTGGAGCTATGTCGACCACTACGGTAACTGGACGATGCCCTACGGATGGGTGATCGGTGCAGCTGCCGACGCAGCCCATAAAAACGGTGTCGCCATGTCGGGCGTCGCTTCGATTCCTTTTGGCCCGATTCCCACCGACTGGGCCAATCAGCTTAATTCAATCGGAAACCTTACCTCTGATGAAGTAGGCAAATTCCTCTATTATCACGGTGTCGACGGCCTCGGCTACAACTCCGAGTTCTCCAGCGGCGGCTCGATCGTCCCCAAAATCCGTACGCTTCACGACGGACTCTACTCCTATATGTCGACCCGCAACCCCATCTTCGAGAATGTATGGTACGGCGGTACAAACGATTACGGCTCTATTGCATTCGATACCGGCCTCAGCTCCAACCAGGGTATCTTCAAGGGCTCTTCGATCTTCCTTAACTACAACTGGAACAACTCCACCTACTACAGCACTGCCCCCGGCATCGCCAAAAACATGGGTCGCAACCCGTTCCACCTCTATGCAGGTATGAACCAGGAAGGTTCATCCAGCGACAACGGCGGTCACTTCGCAGTCCTTAAAAACATCCAGTATTCAATCGGTATCTGGGGTTCGCACCAGGTCAACCAGTTCTGGAAAGAACATGGCGTGGGCGGTACCACATCCGAAGCTGTTCAGAAATATTATCTGAGCGCCACCGAGGACTGGTACACCAACGTTAACCACAACCCCGCTATCCGCGGCACACTCGCCAACATCGGTCAGCCTGTAGTTCGCGCCAACTGGGCCGGCATCTCCGCTTCCGTCAGCGCCCGCTCCACTCTCGGCTGGGATCTCACCAAAGAGCCCTTTTACACTTTCTTCAACCTTGGCAACGGCGCTTTCTTCAACTGGAAAGGCGACCGCGTCAACGACAACGAATGGTACAACCTCGGTATCCAGGACTTCCTCCCCACCTGGCGCTTCTGGTTTGCCGACTCATGGATGAACAAAGACGTCTCGGCTTCCAACGTTCACATGAGCGCCAACTTCACATGGGATGATGCCTATGTGGGCGGTTCATGCCTCCGTATTGCCGGCACCAGCTCCGAAGAATATCTCCATCTCTTCAAGACCAATTTCCCGGTCAACACATCGACAAAGGTACGCCTCACGTTCAAGATCCTCAGCGGCTCGGCTGACATCAGCGTAATGCTCAGCAGCTCAAGCAGCACCAAAGGTCAGGAACGTGAGATGATCACCGCCGCCGATTGCGCCGATATCGAGAATAACTCTTATAAAGAAGGCGCCGCTGGCTGGACAACAAAAGTGGTCACCATCCCGACCCGTCTCACCACGCTCGGTGTCGTCGGCCTGAAGTTTGCCAACGCTGAAAACCTCGAGATGCTCCTCGGCGGTCTCGAAATCGTGCGCACCGAAAACTTCGCCGCTCCCACAGCTCCACAGCTCAAAACCACAAAGATCCTTGCCAACACCTACACCGGCATTGATGCCAAGGTCATCTGGACAATGGACAACGACGAAGGCCGCAACGCCGGCACTCCCGTCTACAACCTCGACAAGGGCGTTTCGTTCTTCCGCGTTTACAGCCAGGAAGAAGGCGGCGATCCCCAGTTTATCTGCGCCACCACCTCATGGGCTGCCATCGCTTTCCGCGCTCCCAACACCGACAGCTCCAAGAAGATCCGTTTCGGCGTCAGCGCCCTCTCGCTCGACACCAAGAATGAAAGCGACATCACATGGAGCAACTATATGTCCAAAGGCAGCTATGTCGCCTCCAACGACGTTGAAGTTTCCAAGAAGATGATCAAGCCTAACGAAGGCTTCTCATGCTACTATCTCGACAGCCGCCACGCTTCGTCGACATGGACCCTTAAAGACAACTCCGGCAGTACCGTTGCCAGCGGTACAGGCGTACGCCTCGACGTGCCCGACGGCCTCGCTCAGGGCGGTTACGACCTCGTGCTCGATGCAGGCACTGCCAACGAACGCACCTTCGGATTCTTCGTTCAGGTTTCTTCTGAAGAAGTGGGCGCACTGCCTCAGGTCTACACCACAAGAGTGGGCGGCAACGAAGTTGACGAAAACGGCGACGACATCGCTATCGATCTCACCGACTCTCCCACACTCAGCTACACCGGCCGTCCCGCCGACGGCTCGGCTTCGCGTGCCCTCTCGCTCAACAACCACTGGATCGGCGCCAACATCGGTCAGCTCGGCATCACCTCGACCTCTTCGGTTTCCGTAGGCGGCTGGTTCAAATTCAATGCCATCCCCGACGGAGAATGGAACTTCATCAACATCGTCAACAAAAACGACGGCTGGCCTCAGAATGAATGGGGCTGGTGCTGGAACCACGGCTTGGCCGACGGCTCGCTCAAATTCACGTTCCGCGGCAACAACTCCGACACATCACAGCCCGGTGAGCTCCACTACTCATTCCCCAACACCAAGATCCAGGCCGGTGTATGGACACACATCATGATGGTGTTTGAGAAAGACGGCAACGCATTCCGCTGCCTCCTCTACATCAACGGCGTTAAACAGGAATCTTCATGGTATCAGACCAAAACCGGCCAGAACAAGGCCGAAAGCGAATGGCTCTATCGCGACAAGACCACCGACGAATGGTGTCCGAGGATCAGCGCCACACGTGCCGACGCCTCTTATGTGCTCTTCGGCGGTACGGTTTTCCAGGGCAAATCCATCGACGGTATCTGCGACGACTTCCAGGTTTGGAACAAAGCCGTGACCCAGGCCGAAGTTAAACAGTCCATGGCCGGCATCACACGCAGCAACGTGCCTTCAGGCCTTGCATGTCTCTGGGACTTCGAATCCGACGCTGATTCCGACAACGCCAACAACGGCTTCGGATCCAATCTGGCTCCCTGCTATACCCACGAATGGGTCAACAACACCTCGAGCACCGAAGGCGCCAAGAGAATCGAAACCTACGCTTCTTCCTACACTCCCGGCTGCCCCTTCCTCTCCGGT
The DNA here is from genome assembly GCA_902489785.1 of uncultured Porphyromonadaceae bacterium. Lineage (GTDB taxonomy): Bacteria > Bacteroidota > Bacteroidia > Bacteroidales > Muribaculaceae > Paramuribaculum. Next base: position 6,102 of record CABUBG010000026.1, on the reverse strand, counting down.
ACGGCTTATCCCGTTGTCACCGAAGCTGTCTGGAAAGACTCCGACCGCAAGACTCAGTTCACAAAGATCGCTTCACGCGCAGGCGGTGAAGACGAAGCCGGTTCGGCTAACGTCAAGTTTGTCAACGCCGGTGACCACGAAGTGAGCCTCACCCTCCAGAACAACTACGGCAGCGACACCAAATACTTCCCCGTATTTGTTGTCACCGACAACACTCAGGGTATTGACGACATCTACGGCGACGGCGCCGACATGAACGCCTACACCGTCGACAACGTCCTCTTCCTTGAATTTGCCCAGGACGGCGCATACGACGTTGAAGTCTACAATGCCGCAGGCATGCTCGTAGGCTCCAAGAAGCTCACAGCCGTTGCAGGCCAGAACGCCCGCATCACCCTCGGCGCTCCCGGCGTCTACCTCGTGAAAGCTTCAGTCAACGGCTCGGCACTCCGCACCGTCAAAGTGCTCAGCAAATAATCCAACCGGATAATCCGATATAACAGAATATCCTGTCCTCAACGGGGGGCGCCCAAGGCGCCCCCCGTTTCTTTTGGTGCCACTCGGGCTTAAAGACCTTAAAGTCTTTAATGACCTTAATGACCTTAACGTCATTAACGCCCTTAAAGTCCTTAAAGTCCTTAAAGTCATTAACGCCACTCACCGGCCATGCCGCCGCCATGCGGCATTAATTATTTTTAACGTTCGAGTGCCACCGAATAAGCCGATTGATATGGGCCGCATGATGTAAAATTAATGTAACTTTACACGAAATTAGGCGTGGGAGCCGTTGACGCGCTCTCCCGTCACGTTTCATTTGTTATGATTTTGGAAGCCAAATCTTTGGAAATAAACCAATTAATTAAAAAACCTTAAATGAAAAAAGCTTTACTCTATGCAGCTTCGCTCGCATTGGCTACAATGCCGGCGGCAGCACAGAAGCTCGGCGAAGGCTATGTCACATGGCCCGAATCGTCAGACTTTGGCAGCTACGTCGAGCAATGGACCAACAACAACGGCGCCATTACGATCAACGGCAGCACGTGGGAAGATGCCAATTTCTTCATCTCGCGTGTGAAGCCCAAAGAACGTTTCTACAACGTCAGTACGCAGGTCTACCCCGGCCTCACACAGTATGATGCATCCACTGGTGCCGGCACCGACAAGCGTGTCGAATTCTGGGTGCCCATCGGCACGGAACATCGTTCGGGCGTCAAGCTCAACGCTCTTCCCGACGGCATTTTTGACGGTGAGACATTCTCGATGTGGAGCTACATCGACAACTACGGCAACTGGAACGCACCCTTCGGCTTCACGCCCGGCGTCTTTGCCGACGTGGCTCACAAGAACGGTGTCGGCACACACGGCGTTGCCGGCATCCCCTTTGCTAACTACACCACCGCCTGGCGCAACTGCATCAGCAAGATGACGACTCTCGGAGCCGAAAAAGTCGGCAAATTCCTCTATTATTTCGGCCAGGACGGCCTCGGCTACAACTCGGAATGGGGCAGCCCGGGCGCAACCTCACTCGGCCTTGTCAATTTCCACAACGGACTTAAGACCTATATGGCCGACCGCAACCCCCTCTGGGAAGTGATGTGGTATGCCGGCGTCTGCGATGGCGGCGGCAACGCATTCGATACGGGCATCAGCCGCTTCACAGGCATCTTCCAGGGTGCTTCGCTGTTCCTGAACTACAACTGGAACAGTGTGTCGACGATGACCAGCTCGATTCAGATAGCAAAAAACAATAAGAAAAGTCCGTTCTATATCTATGCCGGCATGAACATGCAGGGCGGCGAGCCTAAATCGGGTTCAAACTATGATCTTGTCAAGGACTATCAGTATTCGATCGGTCTGTGGGGCGCCCACATGGTCAACATGTTCTGGGAAGGCCGCTATGCCAAGGGTAGTTCTGAGTCGGCAAAGGCCGCCTATTATCAGGAAGAGATCGAGACATGGTTCGGCAACGGCCCCCGCAACCCGGCCATCAAGCTGACACCCACGCTCAACCGCACTCACCGTCCCAACTCTACATGGGCCGGTATGTCGAGCATGGTTTCGGCTCGCTCCACTCTCAGCTGGGATCTCACCAAAGAGCCGTTCTACACCTTCTTCAACCTCGGCAACGGCGGTTTCCTCAACTGGAAAGGCGAACGCATGAACGACAACGAATGGTATAACATCGGCGTTCAGGACTATATGCCGACATGGCGCTTCTGGTTTGCTCCCACATGGATGGGCGGCCGCTCGACAAGCCTGCAGGCCAGCGACCAGAAAATGAATGCAGTCTTCACCTGGGAAGATGCCTATGTAGGCGGTTCGTGCCTTAAAGTCAGCGGTACGGCCGACACCGAATTCCTCCATCTTTTCAAAACCAATTTCACGGTCGACGGCTCTACCAAAGTCCGTGTGACATTCAAGGTGCTCGGCGGTTCTTCGGATGTTGCCTTATGCTTCAACAGCACTTCAGCCCCCGGCAAAGACCCCGGCAAGACACTCCCACTGATCAATAAAGCCGATTGCGAAGACCTCGAGGACCAGAGCTTCAATGATGGCTGGATCACCAAGGAAGTGTCGATCGGCTCACGCTTCACCACCATGGGTGTGATCGCTCTCAAATTCACCAATGCCGAGAACCTCGAACTCCTTCTCGGCGGTCTTGAAGTGTCGCGCAACGACAACTTTGCCACTCCCGCCGCTCCTCAGATCACTCTCTCGAAGGTGCTTGCCTACAACAACTCGGGCGTTGATGCCAAGCTCATCTGGAAAATGGCCAACAGCAAAGCCAGCGATGAACCCTGCTACAACTCCGACGTGAACACCTCGATGTTCCGCATGTGGGCACAGCAGGAAGGCGGCGAAGCCGTCAACATGGGTCTCACCACATCATGGGCCGGCATCATCTTTGCAGCTCCCGTCGACAACAGCGGCACCAAGAAAATGCGTTTCGGCGTCAGCGCCCTCTCTGTCGACACCAAATCGGAGAGCGATATCACCTGGACCGACTATCTGACCCTCCCGGCCTATAAGACCGTCGATGATATCACCATCAGCAAGAGCATCATCAAGCCCGGCGAATCGTTCGTGCTCGCGTTTGCCGATCCCGTTCACGCTTCCGCCACATGGACCATCACCGACGAGGCCGGCGCCACCCTGTGGTCGGGCAGCGGCGTGTCCGTCGAATGCCCCGGCCTTGACGGCATCGGCGCCTATAACCTCACCGTAACCTCCGGCTCGACATCGCAGGAATTCCCGCGCTACATCGCCATCTCTTCGAACGCCGTGGGCGCTCTCCCTGAAATCTACAGCCTCGCCATTGACGGTACCACAACATCGTCAGACGCCTCACCCGTCCAGATCAAGGTCAACGACACCAAGACGCTCTCCTATACCGGTCGTCCGGCCGACGGATCTTCGTCACGCGGCATCGACCTCAACGAAAACTGGTTCGGCGTGCAGTGCGGCGAAATCGGCCTCGGCAGCTACAAGTCATTCTCTGTCGCAGCCTGGATCAAATACAACGAACTCCCGACCGGCCGCTCCAACTTCATCACCGTCGAAGACCGTATCAACGGCGGATGGCCTTACAACAACTGGGGCTTTTTCTGGAGCCGTATCAACGACGAAGGCCGCTTCATCTACGACGGTATCGACACCGGCTACGGCTGGCGTGTGGGTCCCGGCACAGAGGGTCGCCGTATGTTCTACCGCTACAACGACGCCAAAGTCGACGTCGGCGCATGGACTCACGTAGCTATCGTGTTTGAATACAACAGCTCGCAGCAGATACGCAGCCACTTCTACATCAACGGCAAGAAGCAGATGGTTTCCGAATGGTGCTCCTGCCTTAAGAGCGACTTCGAAAACAAATGCGGCGGTGTATGGAGCCACCTTGTAACTGTGGCTAAGAAAATCTCCGGCGCCGATTACGGTGAAAACACCTACGAACCCACCTTCACTTCCACCACCTATCCTATCACCGACGGTATGTGGATCAGCTTCGGCGGCAGCTCGCAGGATATCTCCGCCGTCAAGGGCTGCGTCGACGACTTCCAGGTATGGGGCAAAGCCATGACAGACGACGACGTGAAGAAATCAATGGAAGGCCTCGACAAAAGCAACCTGCCCGCCGAAGTGCTCGGCTACTGGGATCTTGAAAATGAACCGGCAAGCGACTACGGCTTCGTCGGCGCCACCGGCGCTAACGCCACCAACAAGACTCCGAAAGCCTACTGGTGCGAGATCCCCTCTCAGGGTGAGAACTCCAACACCCGCGTTGTCGGCCAGCCAACCTATCTCGTAGGTTGCCCCTTCATCGCAGGCACCGCCTATCCCGTTGTCACAACCCCGACATGGGAAACTCGCCGCGCCGAGATCAACGGCAGCGGTACGGGTGAAAGCGGATCCGCCACACTGAGCTGGACCAAAGCCGGCGACTACTCCGTGAAGCTCCGTCTTGCCAACGGCCACGGCGAAGCCACGATGGACTATCCGGTAGTGAAAGTGAGCGACAGCACCCAGGGTATCGGCGAGATCGGCCAGGATGGCGAAGGCTTCACCACCTACACGGTCGAAGACGCTCTCTTCGTTGAATTTGACGCCGACGGCGCTTACACCGTCGAGGTCTACAACATGGCCGGCATGCTTGCCGCCCAGAAGGCCGTCAACGTAGTGGCAGGCCAGAACGTGAGCATCGCTCTCGGTCAGCCCGGTGTATACCTCGTGAAAGTGACCCGCGACGGACAGCTTCTCCGCACCGTCAAGGTGATCCGCAAGTAATCCCGCGGCAAAAATCCGTAACATAGCGGCCACCCGCCGCTCCCCGATATCCGACGCCCCGACCCTCACAGGCCGGGGCGTCGTCGTGTCCGGCCGCAGAGGGTAAGAGCGATGGCCATGGAAGGCTCCTGCTATCGCGTCCGGCATTTATTCGGGGTGGCCGGCAGCATGGTTTAGGAGCGGCGGCTTCCAGCCGCCGGAAACCCGCCAACCGAGGTAATTTGCTGGGCGTTATGGTTGTCGGCGGCTGGAAGCCGCCGCTCCTAACTCCGCCTCTTGGCATTTTTTACTCTTGGTAAAAATTAGTATTATGAAAATTTCACTGTCTGCGCAACTCTCCTTAACTTTGCTGTATAACCCATTAATTATTAATCTATAACCTTTTACGATATGTCGTCGCCACTTGGTGAATTTTATTGTTCCGGCAATGGCCGCGAAGTTGATGTCTCGATGTGCTTCAATAAACATCGGCCGGCTGAAATCACTTTTCACCGCGATATCCCTCACTGGCAGCAGGACGGCGTACTCCAATACATCACCTTCCGCCTCGCCGACTCTCTCCCCCAATCCAAGATCGCAGAGTTTGCCGACAGTCTCGCCGACTGGTATCAGTCGCATCCTCAGCCGTGGACGGATGCCGATCTCGCGGAATATGAAAAGCTCCAGACCGAATGCCAGAAATGGTTAGACGCCGGCTATGGCTCATGCGTGCTGCGGCACCCGAACTGCATAGGGATCATCGTTGAAGCTCTGCGCCATTTCGACGGAGTGCGCTATGAACTCTTCGACTATGTCGTGATGCCCAATCATATTCATTTTATAATACTTCCCTACGAAGAGTATTCTCTGCCGGGTATCATTCACTCCCTCAAAAGTTTCACCTCCAACGCCATTAATCGGCTGCTAAACCGCCGCGGTGCCCTTTGGCAGAAAGAATACTTCGATCGCTTGATTCGCAGCCCCAAAGACTACGAAGAAACCGCCGCTTACATCCTCCAAAATGCCCAATTCCGCTACCATCTCCCTTTCTCAGAATAAAAAACGATGGAGAACGGCTGCCGGCGCCCCTTGGGCTTGCTTGGGAGTCGGCCGGCAGCATGGTTTAGGAGCGGCGGCTTCCAGCCGCCGGAAAGGCGCTAATGGAGGTAATTTGCTGGGTGTTATGGTTGTCGGCGGCTGGAAGCCGCCGCTCCTAACTCCGCCTCTTGGCGTCGTGGGTGATAGCTGATGCAGAGGAGCGGCAGCATGGAAGGCTCCTGCTATCGCACCCGGCATTTATTCGGGGTGGCCGGCAGCATGGTTTAGGAGCGGCGGCTTCCAGCC
>CABUBG010000025.1:0-28505 GCA_902489785.1 uncultured Porphyromonadaceae bacterium | reverse complement strand
CCCCTTTATATAGTACTTTGCGGCGGCCGCCGTTCTTTTCGAGGGAGCGGCGAATGGTCTCCCGCTCGGTGTCCTCGAGCGTCATGCCCGGCGTGGTGTCGTCGGGCGCCGCCACCGTCTCGACATTGAGCGGCTGCGAGCCCACGATGCGCGAAGGCACGTCGGTGATGCGCACCAGCGAGCGCGTCACGTTGGGCTGCGCCGGCTCCGACGCCGACACCGCCAGAGCGTCGGCTGCCGCTGCCGCCGGCTTGTAGGCCGCCAGGTCGGCGCGCAAGCCGTCAATCTCGCGCTGCATGCGGAAGATCATGTTGAACAGTATCTCGCGCTCCTTGTCGTAGGAGTGGGTCTGCGGCTGCTGGAGCGCCGGCGAGTAGACCATCGCCTTTTCAGGCAGATAGGCGGCGAGCATCTGTGCCGTGATCTCCTCGCCTGCGTGGAAAAGAGCCAACTGCTCGACCACGTTCTTTAGCTGGCGCACATTGCCGGGCCAACGATAGTGGAGAATGTCTGACCGCGCCTCGTCGTCAAACGAGATCGCCGGCATGGAATAACGCTCGGAAAAATCGCGGGCAAACTTGCGTGCCAGCAGCAATATATCATTGCCGCGCTCGCGCAGCGGCGGCACGGCTATCTGCACCGTCGACAGACGATAGTAGAGATCCTCGCGGAAGCGGCCTGCCTCCACAGCTTCGAGCATGTTGACGTTGGTGGCGGCCACGACGCGGATGTTGGTTTTCTGCACCGTCGACGAGCCCACCTTCAGGAACTCGCCGCTTTCGAGCACGCGCAGCAGGCGCGCCTGTGTGGTCAACGGCAGCTCGGCTACCTCATCGAGGAATATGGTGCCGCCGTCGGCCTCCTCGAAATAACCTTTGCGTGCCGACACAGCACCCGTGAACGATCCTTTCTCATGGCCGAACAGCTCCGAGTCGATAGTGCCTTCAGGGATGGCGCCGCAGTTGACGGCGATGTACCTATTGTGCTTGCGCGGGCTGAAAGCGTGGATGATCTGCGGAAAAAACTCCTTGCCCGAGCCGCTCTCGCCGGTGACAAGCACCGAAAGATCGATCGGCGCCACCTGGATGGCGCGCGTCACGGCCGCTATCAGCGCGGGCGCGTTGCCCACGATGCCGAATCGGCTCTTGGCCTGTTGCACCTCGGGCGATATCTCAGTGAGATTCAATTGTTTCATAGTCGGAATGTTTATGGTCTCCATCGGGGCGCGTCAGCTCGCCGCGCAGCGACCGGCATAGCATCTGCTTGACGCTTTCCGTAGGATATCCGGCCCCGAAAAGAAACATCATTTTGGTCAGGGCCGCCTCGGTGGTCATGTCGTAGCCCGAGACGACGCCGGCAGCCGCCAGGGCGTCGCCTGCGGCATAGCGGCGCATCACGCTGCCGTTGACGCACTGCGTGACGTTGAGCACCACCACACCGCGGTCCACGGCGTCGCGCACGGCGTCGGTAAACCAGTGGGCCGTAGGCGCGTTGCCGGCGCCGTAACTCTTGAGCACTATGCCCTTGATGCCGGGCGTGGCCAGCTGATGGCGCAGCGTGCGCGCGCTGATCCCGGGGAAGAGGTCGATGACCATCACGCCGGTGTCGAGCGAATAATAAGCCTTCAGCGGCACCGTGCCATGATTGTGGCGCAGCAGCGCCTCCTCGTGGAAGTTGATGCCGAGGCCTATCTTGGCCAGCTCCGGATAGTTGTGGCTCTTGAAAGCGTTGAAGTTGTCGGCGCTGCGCTTGGTGGCGCGGTTGCCCCGCCAGAGATAGTTTTCAAACAGGATGGCCACCTCCTGCACCATCGGGTCGCCGCTGCGGTCGGTGGCCGCCGCTATCTGCAGCGCCGTGATGAGGTTTTCCTCACCGTCGGTGCGCACCTCGCCGATGGGAAGCTGCGAGCCGGTGACTATCACCGGTTTGCGCATATGTTCGAGCATGAACGACAGCGCCGACGCCGTATAGGCCATCGTGTCGGTGCCGTGGAGCACGACGAAGCCGTCGTAGCTGTCGTAGTTCTGCTCGATAGTGCGGGCTATGTCGATCCAGTGAGCCGGACTCATATCGCTCGAATCGATGGGCGGGTCGAACGATATGTTGTCAATCACATAGTTGAGCATCTTGATTTTGGGCACATTGTCGATCAGGTGAGTGAAGTCGAACGGCTCGAGCACCCCTGTGCGGGGATTCTCGATCATCCCGATCGTGCCGCCGGTGTAGATGAGCAATATGCGCGGCTGGTCTGACATGGAGCTTAATGATTTTACGGTTAATAAATTGCAATGTGGCCGGGCGCAGTCATTTCACCTGGGCGCCGGGTACCACGGGAGCCGTCGGGCCTATCACCACGAGCGAGCCGTCGGCATTTTCGGCCGACAGTATCATGCCCTGCGAGGTGATGCCTTTGAGCTTGCGGGGCGGCAGGTTGGCGATGAAGCACACCTGTTTGCCCACGAGATCCTCGGGCTTGTAGTATTTGGCGATGCCGCTCACGATGGTGCGCTGCTCCAGGCCGTCGTCGATCAGGAAGCGCAGAAGCTTGTCGGCCTTGGGCACCTTCTCGCATTCCACGACAGTGCCCACGCGGAGGTCGGCCTTCATGAACGTGTCGAAGTCAACATCCGGAGCCTGCGGCTCGGCCCTCCAGTTCTTGATCCTGTTCTCCTCCTTGATGCGTTCAAGGCGCGAGAGCTGGGCGTTGATGGCCTCGTCGTCGATCTTCTCAAAGAGCAGTTCGGGCTTGGCGAGCTGCGTGCCGGCGGGCAGCAGGTCGGTGCGTCCGAGCTCGTCCCATGTCATCTTTTCCAGACCTATCATCTTGGCCAGTTTGTCCGACATGAACGGCAGGAACGGCTCGAAGGCTATGGCTATGTTGGCGCAGAGCTGCAGGGCGCACGAGAGGATGGTGGCCACGCGCGGCATATCGGTCTTGGCCACCTTCCACGGCTCCGTCTCCTGGAGGTATTTGTTGCCGAGTCGGGCCAGTTCCATGGCGTCCTTGAGGGCTTCGCGGAAATGAAAATTGTCGAGATTGTCCGACAGCGACGCTTTCACGCGGCCGATGGCCGAGATGAGCTCGCGATCGATGTCGAGGAGCTCGCCGGCGGCAGGCACACGGCCTTCGAAATATTTGTGGGTGAGCACCATGGCGCGGTTGACAAAGTTGCCGAGTATGGCCACGAGTTCATTGTTGTTGCGTGCCTGGAAATCGGCCCATGTGAAGTCGTTGTCTTTGGTCTCGGGAGCGTTGGCCGTGAGCACATAGCGCAGCACGTCCTGCTTGCCGGGGAAGTCGCGGAGGTATTCATGGAGCCACACGGCCCAGTTGCGCGATGTCGAGATCTTGTCGCCCTCGAGATTGAGGAATTCATTGGCCGGCACGTTGTCGGGGAGCTGGAAGCCGTCGCCGTAGGCCATGAGCATGGCGGGGAACACGATGCAGTGGAACACGATGTTATCCTTGCCGATGAAGTTGATCACGCGTGTCTCGGGGTCTTTCCACCATTTCTCCCACGAGTCGGGGAGCAGCTCCTTGGTGTTGGAGATATATCCGATCGGGGCGTCGAACCACACGTAGAGCACCTTGCCCTCGGCGCCTTCCACGGGCACGGGCACGCCCCAGCTGAGGTCGCGGCTCACGGCGCGGGGCTGCAGGCCCAGGTCGAGCCACGATTTGCACTGGCCGTAGACGTTGGTTTTCCATTCCTTATGGCCGTCGAGGATCCACCGGCGCAGCTTCTCCTCCCAGCGGTTGAGCGGCAGATACCAGTGGGTTGTCTCCTTCATGGTCACCGGAGCCGAGGTAAGGGCCGAGTGGGGGTTGATGAGGTCGGTGGCGTTGAGCGACGTGCCGCAGGCCTCGCACTGATCGCCGTAGGCGCGGTCGCTGCCGCAGTGAGGGCAAGTGCCCACCACATAGCGGTCGGCCAGGAACTCGCCGGCCTGTTCGTCGTAGGGCTGAAGCGAGGTCTGCTGTTCAAACTGCCCCTCGTCGTAGAGTTTGCGGAAGAAATCCGATGCCATCTGGCTGTGGATGTCGGACGTGGTGCGCGAATAAATGTCGAACGACACGCCCAGTTCCTCCATCGAGTCCTTGATGATCTTGTGATAGCGGTCGACGATATCCTGCGGCGTCACGCCCTCCTTGCGGGCCTTGATGGTGATGGGCACGCCGTGCTCGTCGCTGCCGCCTATCATGATCACCTCGTCGCCGCGCAGGCGCAGATAGCGGGCATAGATGTCGGCAGGCACATAAACGCCGGCCAGATGGCCTATGTGCACCGGGCCGTTGGCGTAGGGTAACGCCGTGGTTATCAGGGTGCGTTTGAATTTCTTTTCCATATACTTTACTATTTCTGTTTGTTTTCTTCAATCGCGGAACGGCATGGCCGCTGCCTTCCGTCCCTAACATACTGCAAAATTACAAAATAAATGCCATTCCGTCAAATAGCAGCGCCACAGATTCGCCCGCGCCGCCGACGGCCGGCAGCTACCTTTGCGCGACGATCATCCGTCAGCATTCAAAACCCTCATCATATCACCGTTATGAAAACCACCGTCATCTCTCTTCCGCTCGGCGAAATGCTGCCGGGCGGCGCCGTCGACCGCTGCACCAACCTGCTGTCGGTCAGCAAAGAAGGCAAACGAGCACTCACCGTCGTACCGCACCCCGCCGCCGTAGCGCCGCACGGCTACCGGCCGCTGGCCTGCTTCCACGACACCGGCGTCGGTGAGCACATGCTGCTGACGCGCGGCGACGGCACTACGGACGACCCGTCGTGGCTGAGCATCATGCACAACGGCTCGATCGACGATGTCGCCCAGTCGGAGCCGCCGCTGACCGCCATTCCGCGTGCCGGCGGCTTCATCGTCATGACCGCCCGCGGCCCCGTCGACCTGTTGCGCGACGCCGAGGACGGCTCCTGGTCGCTGAGCCGCCGCACACCGCCCGACGCCACTTACGGCATCTCGCTGTCGGCCGTCGGCTGCGGCACCCTGTCGACCGCCACGCAGGCGCTGACGGTGAAAGATATAGACTTCTCGCGCGACGGCACCACCGTGGGCGCCTCCGGACGCCGAGCCATAGGCCGCGAGCTGGCCGCCGCCTATTCACGGCTGGCCGCGCTGGCCGCCGACGGAAAAGTGTGGATGCAGCCGGTGCTGGCGCGCTATCATCTCATATCGTCGTCGGGCGAGAGGGTGCTCTCCTCCGAGCCGGTGCTCGTGGCTCCCGCCGCGTGGCAGTGCGTCGGGGCCGTCAGTGCCGACTGCGTGAAAAACGGCGATGCCCTCGACATACCGGTGCTGCATCTGCATGCGCAGGCGTTCAAGATCGAGCTGAACATCAGCGACATATCGGCCTCGCAGCTGGCGGTGCAGGGCATCAGCGCCATCGAGGTGTGCGTGACGCCGCAGATGCATCCGCTCGACGAGAGCACCGCCGCTCTGGAGGCCACGCCGGTGCGCGTGCAGCGCGCCTCGACCACCACGCCCAATATCACCGTGGCGCTGCCGGGCGCCACCGACAATTTCAACTCGCGCAACCGCCGGCGCGCCGACACACTGCGTGCCCTCATGGCCCGCATCGACAAGGCGGAGCAGCGTGAACACATTGCCGAACAGCCGTTTGCGTCCGCCCCGACGGTCATCGAGCGCCAGTCGCCGGCCGACCTCGCCGACGAGTCGGCGCGCATCAGCTCGGTGCTGTCGCAATCGGTCACCTACAACCCGGCCGACTACTCGCAGACGCTTCTGCGCGAGATCTCGGCGCCCAACTCGTTCACCGCCGCTGCGGCCACCACGAGCGGCGACACCGTGGCGTGGGCCGACATCACGCCTCTGCCGGCGGGCGCTTCGGCGCTCACGGGTATCTTCGCCGAGCTGACCGACGGCGATTTCAATGGCGTGCTCTGCGCCTCGATGCGCGACGGCTCGGTGCGCCGCACCGCTTTCACGGGCACCCGCCGGCCGACGGCGTGGGCGCCCGTGGTGTGCTATCCCGACCCGCAGGCCGTGGCGCTCGAAGCTTTCATCACCGAAGCCGCCACAGGGCTGACGCTCCATGGCCGCATCACGCTGTCGGCGCTGGCCGACGGCTCGCGTGCGGCTGCTGTGGCCTCCGACCTCGCCACCACGCCGTTTGAGAAATGGAGCGGCACGGTGCCCGCGGCCGACGAGGAGGAGAGTGCCGGAGAGCGGCGTCCCGGTGCCGTGGTGGCATGCCGCCTCGCGGCTCCGCTGACGCCCGTGGCCGCCGTGGAGTGCTGCCATTCGCCGGTGATGGCGCTGCTGCCTGCCGTGCGCTCGCAGTCGTGGGATTTCTCGCGATGCCATCTCTATGCCTTCTCGGCGGCGGCCGCCTATGCCGTCAGCATCAACTGCGGGCGCAGTGCCATAGCGGCTTCGGTCATCGACCCGAGGGGCATCACAGCGCCCGACGCCGTGTGTCGCACGCCCGACGCCGTCATGGCCGTGCTCTCGGGCCGGCCCACACGTGTCACGGCGTCGCGCACCGACGCCGCAGGCTCTCTGTCGGGCTTCAGCCGCGCGGCATGGGATCCTGAGCGTCAGCGCCTTGCGCTGCTCGACGGGAAAGGAAACCTCTATCTCCACGACTTGACTGCCGGCGGCCTGAGCCTGATCACCGCGCCGGTCGATTTCGAAAGCATGGCCACGGTGGCCGACACGCTGTGGCTCTGCGACTCCGACACGCTGATGCGGTTCCCTCAGGCCGACCAATCGGACCACGGCCGTGAGATAGCGTGGCGCTCGGCCGTAGCGATGCCTCCGGGTTGCCGGGCGGTGGCGCTGGAGGTGATCATGTCGGCGTCGCATTTCTCGGGCACGATAGCCCTCACGGCAAGCGCCTCGCCCGCGCCTGCTTTCTCACGCGAGCGCACGCTGCTGTCGCTGCGCATCGACGGCGCCATCCATGCGCCGATAGTGCGCCGCATCATCGCGCCGCCACGGCCGCTGATGCATCTCGCCCTCGAAGGCACCGCCTCGCCCGACACGGTGATAAGCCGCATCGCCGTGCGCTTTACCGACTCTCCTGTCTCACAATCAATTTTCATGCCTTATGACAAGTTCTGAAATATCTGCCATCATAGAGGAAAACGCCCGCCGCCGCGAGCTGCTCGAGGTGGCGCCGCCCGATCCGCTGCTCGGCGACCCCGGTGCGTCATGGCGCCGTCGCGCGATGGTGTCGTGGAGCGGGGCGCCGCTCTACATACCCGCCGAGATGACCGAAGCGCGGGGCTACAGCCCGGAGCTCGACCGCCTGTCGTTTGAGCGTATGCGCGTGCGCTACGATTTTGAATTCTGGTGCGCCCGCTGCGTCAGGATCCGCGACAAGCTCTCGGGGCAGCGCATACCGTTTGTGCTCAACGGCCCGCAGCGCCGCGTGGCCGCCATGCTCGAAGCCGACCGGCGCGAGGGCCGGCCGCTGCGCCTCATCATGCTCAAAGCCCGCCAGTGGGGTGGCTCGACTTTGATACAGATGTATTTCGCTTGGATACAGCTCACGCGCCGGCGCAGCTGGAACTCGCTGATATGCGCGCAGGTGAAGGACACGGCGGGGGTGATACGCGGCATGTACGACGACATGCTCGCCGACTATCCCGAGGAGCTGTGGGACGCCGACGACGGCGACCCGCGGTTCACGCCGTGGAAGCGCTCGCAGAACACGCGCGCCGTAGCCGGACGCGACTGTCGCGTGACCGTATGCTCGAGCTTCGGGCAGGACGCCACGCGCGGTTTCGACATATCCATGGCCCACCTGAGCGAGGTGGCTTTCTGGAACGAGACCGACCGCATGAAGCCGGGCGACTTCATACGCAGCGTCACCGGCGGCATTCCGCGCGAGGCCGACACGGTGATAGCCATGGAGTCGACGGCCAACGGCGTGGGCAACTATTTCCACCGCCAGTGGCTCTCGGCCGAAGGGGGCAAGAGCGCCTACCGCCCGGTGTTCGTGCCGTGGTATGAGATCGAGATCTACCGCGAGGAGTGCCCCGACAAGGAGGCGTTCATCAGCTCGTGGACCAACTATGAGCAGGAGCTGTGGGAGCGCGGCCTCACCATCGAGATGATATGGTGGTACCGCGGCAAGCTGTCGGAATTTCAGACCGAGACGCAGATGCATGCCGAGTTCCCGTCGACGCCTACCGAAGCTTTCGAAAACACGGGGCATGCCGTGTTCGCCCCGTCCGACATCGACAACCTGCGGGCCGGATGCCGCGAGCCGCTGGAGCTCGACCGAAGCCGCCTGACGGTCGAGACACGTCCGATGCTCGACACACCCTCGCCCGACGGCGAGCTCAAGGTGTGGGCGCTGCCCGACAGGACCACGCGCTCGCCCCGCAACCGCTATGTGATAGCCGTCGACGTGGGCGGCCGCTCCTATCATTCCGACTATTCGGTGGTGACGGTGTTCGACCGTCTGCCCGGCGGCGCCTGCTCGTCGCGCGAGGCCGTGCCGGAGCCTGTGGCCCAGTGGCGCGGCCATTGCGATCACGACCTGCTGGCTGCCTACGCCGCGCGCATGGGGCGCATCTACGGCGACGCCCTGCTGGCCGTGGAGAGCAACACGCTCGAATCGGCCGCCGAAGGCGCCTCGCAGTATATCCTCGAGGAGCTGCGCGCCGGTTACCGCAACCTCTACGTGCGCATGCCCAAGGACACCACCTACGACCCCTCGCCCCTGCCGCGCGTGGGCTTCCACACCAACCGCAGTACCAAATCGCTGATCATCACCGGCCTGATTGCCGCCGTGCGCGACGGCCGCTACCGCGAACTCGACAGCGGCACGTGCAACGAGCTGGCCACCTACGAGCTACGCGAAAACGGCTCCTACGCCGCACGCCCGGGATTTCACGACGACCTGCTGATGACTCGCGCCATCGGCCTATACATCATCAGCGGCCTGCCGCACATCACCATCATGTCGGAAGATGAACTGACAGCCGCCCGGACGCGACGCCGCGAAGGGGCCATACGCAATATATATTAAAAAGTTGCGTTATTGTTATGATATATCTTCACCTGCCGTCACCGTCACCGCCGTAGGCCTTCACACCAACCGACAATTATGAACCGCACTTTTCTCAGACATATCCACCTTACGGTAATCCTCGCCGTCATGCTCACCGCCTTCGCGGCATGCATCGAGGACTCCATATCGACTTCGCCCGCCGACCAGCCGGAATTCAGCACCGACACGCTGCGTTTCGGCACACAATATTCCGACGAGGTGACGCCCACCATGATGCTCATGGTCTACAACCGCCACGATAAGGTGATGTCCATTTCCGACATATCCATCGAAGGCGACGACGGCGTGTTCCGCCTCAACGTCGACGGTTTCTCGGGCACCCGCTTCTCGGGCGTGGAGATCCGTCCCAACGACTCTATCTACGTGCTCGTGTCGGCGCGCTTCCCCACCAACGGCGATTTTGAGCCGGCACGCGTCGACCGCACCCTTACGTTCACCACCAACGGCGTCACCCGCAAGGTGGTGCTCACGGCCGAATCGCAGGACGTGGAGCGCCTCACCGACCCGGTGATCACCGCCGACACGCGCTGGCGTCCCACCCATCCGCGCCGCATCTACGGCCGTCTGACGGTGGCCCCGGGCGCCACACTCACCCTCGAAGCCGGCACCACACTCCTCTTCCACGACAAAGCGTCGGTGGAGGTGGAGGGACGGCTGGTGTGCCTCGGCACTGCCGAACAGCCCGTGGTGATGCGCGGCGACAGGCTCGGCAGCGTGGTCGGCGACATCTCCTTCGACCTCATGGCAAGCCAGTGGCATGGTGTAAGACTGACACCGCAGTCGGCCGGCAACGAGCTTAGCTTCACCGAGATACGCAACACCGTGAGCGGCCTCACCGCCGACACTACCGACCTGGCGCTCGTCAACTGCCGCCTCCGCAACTCGGCCGGCCGCGTGCTCACCTCCAATCACAGCACCTTGCGCGCCGTAGGCTCGGAGTTTGCCGAAGCCGCCGAAGGCGCCGTGCTCCTCTGCGGCGGCTCGGCCGAGATGGTCAACTGCACATTCTCCAACTATTATCTCTTCGCAGCCATCACCGGCGCGCTGCTGCAGGTTGACCACACCGACGCCGACCACACCGACGGCTCGACACTCCCCTACCTCTCGGCACGCATCGTCAACTCGATACTCTACGGCTCGTCGGGCGAGATGAACCGCAGCGACCTCACCGGCACCGATGTCTACGTCACCTCATGCCTGATGCGCAGCAAAGGCACCGACGACGACCATTTCATCCGCTGCCTGTGGGACACCGACCCGCTGTTCTACACCGTGCGTTCGGAATATCTCTTCGACTATCGCCTGCAGCCCGACTCGCCCGCCATCGGCGCCTCGCAGCCCTGCGACACTCAGCTGCCCGCAACCGATTTCTACGGCACGCCTCATCCCTCGCCCGCCTCGCTGGGCGCCTATGAGCCGCGCCCCGACGGCGAGGAGAATCCCTGACCCACCCCACCCACGATCAATAGCTCACACCAATAATAAACCGCTCATCCCATGAAAGATCTCCAGTCGATCACATCGCAATTCGCCACCGAAGGCACCATCACCGAAATACGCCCGCTGGGCAACGGCCTCATCAACGACACTTATCGCTGCAACACCGCCGATGCCGACACTCCCGACTATGTGCTCCAGCACATCAACCACCACATATTCACCGACGTCGACGCCCTCCAGCGCAACATCATGGCCGTCACACGCCACATCCGCCGCAAGCTCACCGAAGCCGGGGCCGACGACATCGACCGCCGCGTGCTCTCTTTCATACCCCTGCGCTCCGACGCCGACCGCACCTACTACTTCGACGGCGCTGACTACTGGCGCATGATGCGCTTCATCCCCGAGGCCGACACCTTCGAGGCCGTCACCCCCGACTCGTCGCGCTCGGCCGGCGAAGCTTTCGGCCGGTTCCAGGCCATGCTCGTCGACATCCCCGACACGCTCACCGAGACCATCCCCGACTTCCACAATATGGAGTTCCGCCTGCAGCAGCTGCGCGAAGCCCTCGACGCCGACGCCGCCGGTCGCCTCGACAGCGTGCGCGACATAGCCGACGACCTCCTGCGCCGCGCCGACACCATGTGCCGCGCCGAGCAGCTCCACCGTCAGGGCATCCTGCCAAAACGCATCTGCCACTGCGACACGAAAGTCAACAACATGATGTTCGACCGTCAGGGACGCGTACTCTGCGTAATCGACCTCGACACCGTCATGCCCTCCTATATCTTCAGCGACTACGGCGACTTCCTCCGCACCGGCGCCAACACCGTGGCCGAGGACTGCCCCGACCTCGACAAAGTGAGCTTCCGCATGGACATCTTCCGCGCATTCACCGAAGGCTATCTCCGCTCGGCAGGTCAGTTCCTCACCGACGTGGAAATCGACAACCTCCCCTATGCCGCCGCCCTCTTCCCCTACATGCAGGCCGTGCGCTTCTTCGCCGACTACATCAACGGCGACACATATTATAAAATATCCTACCCCGAACACAACCTCGTGCGCACACGCAACCAGATACGTCTGCTCGAAAGCGTCGAAGCCCACACGCCCGAGATGACCGAATTCATCAACTCACTCCGCTAATCCTCCCCGCCATGAAAGCTCCACACACCCTTCTCATTGCTATGCTCGCTCTGTGCTGCATAGCCTGCGGCAACAAGACACGCGACGACCGAGACGAATACGACGACACAGAGGAATACCTCGCCGATACCGACATCGACTTATATCTCGTGGCCGGCGATGAAGCCCGGCAGGTGATCGCTGCACTTGCAACCACATATCCGCAACTCTCGGAGATGATCTTGCCGAATAACGCTTCATCATTCAGTGCTACGGTAAAAAAGAAATACATCCCGACCGTCGACTCCCTGCTCAACACGCCGGCGGCCGCGCAGATAATCGGCAATGACCTGAAAGCGGCCTGGTGCCGCAATTCCATCAATGGCGACGTCGGCTCGGACCTCTATCTCATTCACACTCCGGCCATATTCAGGCCCTCCGGCCCAGTTCATGTCAGCTTCAAAGAGGCCGACAATTACGATCCCTATGAGGCGATCGACGTACGGTTAGTCGACGAAGATGCCCGGACATGGGCCACGGTGACACGCAACAACATCGGCCGCCAGCTGGCCATTATGATCGGCGGCGAGATAATTTCCGCCCCGGTTGTACAGTCGGAAATCCTCGGCGGACACATCTCCATCACCGGCTACGGAATCCGAAATCTCTTCGAAAAGATGACCTCCAAAAAGCCAGACTGAAAGCCGAACTGACGAAAAATGCGGAAACTATTGGCTTTAATCCAAAAGAAAATTGTATATTTGCAGGCTGAAACCGTGAAATTTAAAATTTAATAACTCAAATATCACCCATTAACTCACAATGCAAAAAGGAAAATTAGGAAGCATTGTCGCCGGCGTTTTGGCTATCTTCTTGATTGTCATCTGCCTTTTCTATCTCTCGTTTACCTTCGTGGCAAACCATCATGAGAAACTGGCCGATGAATACGCAGCAGCCAAAGTGCAAGACAAAAACACTTCCGATTACATGAAGGTCCGCAAGGATTACTTCGACGGCATCGCCAACAAACCCGTGTGGTTGGGCTACACCTACAAGCAGGTGCAGAAACTCAGCATCGGCCTCGGCCTCGACCTCAAGGGCGGCATGAACGTTACGCTTCAGCTCTCCGTGCCCGATATTCTCAAATCGATGGCCGGAAGCAACGCCAACTCCACACTCGACAAAGTAATCACGACCACCGACTCAATTGTAAAAAGCAAACACGAAACCGACTTCATCAGCGAATTCGTTAAGCAGAGTCAGGCCGTCAGCCCGAAACTCGATCTCGCAGTGATGTTCCGCGATCAGATTAAGGCAGGCGCTTCACAGTCGGAAATTGAAAACACACTCCGTCAGGAAATCAAAGACCGCGTCAGCAGCTCGGCCAACGTGCTCCGTCAGCGCATCGACCAGTTCGGCGTCGTCGCTCCTAATATCCAGGAACTCGAAAATCAGGGCCAGATCCTCCTCGAGCTTCCGGGCGTCACCGACCACGAACGCATGGAAGAGCTCCTCAAGGCTTCGGCAAACCTCGAATTCTATATCGAAAAACCGGTCAACGACTATTACCGCACTCTCCAGCAGCTCGATCAGCAGCTGAAAAAAGAGGGCGACAGCAAAGGATTCTTCAACCACTTCACCGACGTTTATCCCTCGGGCATGGTTGTGGGACGCGCAACAGCCAAAGAGATGCGCACCATCGACTCGCTCATCCAGGTGGCTCAGAACGACGGCATGTTCCAGGATCTCAAATTCGCCTGGGGCGTGAAACCCGAAGCTACCAAAGGCGGCGACGTCTATGAGCTCTATTCGATGAAGACCGACGGCGGCGAAGCCGTGCTCAGCGGCGACGTTGTCAAAGACGCCACAATGGACTTCGACAAACAGGCCGGCGGCACATTCGTGAGAATGACAATGAACGAAGACGCCGCACGCAGCTGGTCCAGCATCACCGGCAACAACATCGGCAAACGCGTGGCCATCGTCCTTGACAACCGCGTTTACTCCGCTCCTACCGTTCAGACTCAGATCTCCGGCGGCGTGTCGCAGATCACCGGCCAGTTCACCCCCGACGAAGGCAAAGACTTGGCCAACGTGCTCAAATCCGGCAAAATGGCCGGCAGCATCGACATCATCAGCTCCACGAAGATCGGTCCTTCACTCGGTGAACAGGCCATCCACGACGGCCTCTGGTCGTTTGTATTCGCACTCATCCTCCTGATGATCTTCATGTGCGCATTCTACGGCATCATCCCCGGCCTCATCGCCAACCTCGGATTGATCTTCAACATCTTCTTCACCTTCGGCATCCTCGCATCGTTCCAGGCCGTGCTCACACTCTCCGGTATCGCCGGTATCGTGCTCGCCCTCGGTATGGCCGTCGACGCCAACGTGCTCATCTTCGAGCGCACCAAAGAAGAACTCCGCGCCGGCAAGAACCTGCGCAACGCCATAGCCGACGGCTACAGCAACGCATTCTCCGCCATCTTCGACTCCAACCTCACTTCGGTGATCACAGGCATCATCCTGCTGATGTTCGGTACAGGCCCCATCAAAGGCTTCGCCACCACACTTATCATCGGCATCGTCTGCTCATTCTTCACGGCAGTCTATCTGACACGCCTCGTGTTCATCGCTTTCGACAAGACAAAACCCTTCAAGAAACTCACATTCAGCACCCCGCTGTCGAGCAAGATGTTCACCAACGCTCACATCAACTTCCTCGGCAAGCGCAAAGCTGTGTTCGGCATCATCCTCGCTGTCATCCTCCTGTTCGTCGGCTCGCTCTTCTATCGCGGCCTCAACCAGGGCATCGACTTCTCTGGTGGCCGCAACTACGTGATCCAGTTCGACAAAGCTCAGGACCTCAACCAGGTGCGTGACGTACTCGCCAAAGAGTTCGAAGGCAACAAACCCACCGTCATCAACATCGACGATCCCACAAAGATCCGTGTTTCGACCAACTATATGATCGACAACAAGACCGTCAACGTCGACAGCATCATCACAGCCAAGATGTACAACGCCCTCGTGCCCGACAAATCGAAGATGACCATCGATCAGTTCCAGGCATCCGACGAAGACCACGGCATCATCAGCTCGCAGAAAGTAGGCCCGACAGTGGCCAACGACATGCGCACCAACGCTTATATCGCCGTCGGCCTCTCGCTCCTCGCCATGTTCTTCTACATCCTGCTCCGCTTCCGCAACATCGCCTTCTCCGTCGGCGCTCTTGCAGCCGTAGCATTCACCGCATTCTCCATCATCGGCTTCTACTCCATATTCTGGGGCATGCTGCCCTTCGCAATGGAGATCGACCAGACGTTCATCGCCGCCATCCTTACCGTGATCGGTTATCAGATCAACGATACGGTGGTTGTGTTCGACCGTGTGCGTGAAAACGTCGGCCTCTATCCCAAGCAGAACTTCTTCACCACCATCAACGAGTCGATCAACTCCACACTCGGCCGTACGGTGATGACATCAGCATCGACACTCCTCGTGCTCCTCTGCATCTTCGTCCTCGGCGGCGACGCCATCCGATCATTCACATTCGCCATGATCTTCGGTGTGATTGTCGGTACACTCGCCACCATGTTCATCGCAGCACCTGTCGCCTACGAAACCGACAAGCGCCGCAACAAAACCAACAAGCTCGCCTAACAGGCAGCCCCCCGCAGCCTAAGCGCTCCTCCGCCAAGCTCACCGAGCCCAACCGGCACTCCCTGCCAAGCTCACCGAGCTCAAACGGATTCCCCGCCAAGCTGCACCTCAGCAGAATAGCTATAACAACCCTGCATAACCCGAAGCGGTGTGTCGCCAACCCCGACACACCGCTTTCTTCTCTCTTCATCTCACCCTCCCCCGGCCACTCCCGAACCCCACCAAACCTATCCCCACTAAAACCAATAGCAAGCGTTAGGAGCGGCGCCTTCCAGCCGCCGACACACTTACCAACAACAAATCAATCAATTACCCCTTCCGGCGGCTGGAAGCCGCCGCTCCTAACCCCGCCTTTTGGCATCATAAAAGAGCTGGCAGGGCTCCTTCCGGACGGGCGAGCGAGCAGGCGGCCGGTCGAGCAGGCGGACGTTAGCGCTGGAAGTGCTGGTAGTCTTTGGTTTTGCGCCAGGTGCCGCCCCAGCGGAAGCCGCGGGCGCGGAGGAGCCGGTAGGCGCAATCGGTGCGGGTGATTTTGTAGGGGATGTCGGTGCGGCTGCGGTCGGCATAGGGGGCGCCGGCTGCAGGGCGGACTATGGTGCGTCCGCCGACACGGCGCACGTAGGGGTTGTAGAGCGGGTTGATATCGACAGCCATGCCGTAGGCGTGGCGCGACAGACGCCGGGAGGTGCCGATGGGGCGATAGTTGAAGCACGATGTGTTGTTGGCCTGCATCGACCGCTCGTCGTCGCCGTCGTATTCGTCGATCAGCACCATGCGCTCTATGGGATACCGCTCGAGGAAGAGCTGACGGAACACTGCCACCAGGTCGGCGGCGATGGCGCGGTTGCACACCATCTCCCCGATGCGCACATGGCCGTGGCCGTCGTAGTGCGGCAGGATGAGATAGCGCAGCTCCGATCGCCTGATCTTGCAGTCCTCAGGATAAGAGCGCCCCCGCATCCGCGCGAAAGTGGCATCGGCTATCGGCTCGGCTCTGAACAACGGCAGCAGGCTTTCGGGATCGAACGACTTGTCGGACGTGTCCCACACATACGCAGCGAGGGCGTCGCCCTGACTGATCACGGGCGCAGCCGCCGATGCCACCGAGGCAACGACGGCAATGGCGAGAGCGGGGAGCATGTGTCGTTCAATCATTTTCGCAAAATTAAAAAAATTTGCGTAATTTTACGTTGAAAATAATCACTCGGTTGACCATGGCTAAAAAGATTGTTGAGACGCCGCTGATGAAGCAGTATTTCGAGATGAAGCAGAAGCATCCCGACGCTGTGCTGCTGTTTCGCGTGGGCGATTTCTATGAAACATTTTCCGACGACGCTATCACGGCATCGGAGATCCTGGGCATCACACTGACGAAGCGCGCCAACGGGGCGGCACAGTCGGTGGAACTGGCCGGATTTCCGCATCACGCCCTCGACACCTATCTGCCGAAGCTGATACGCGCCGGCAAACGTGTGGCCATCTGCGAACAGCTCGAGGACCCGAAACTCACCAAGAAACTGGTGAAGCGCGGCATCACCGAGCTGGTGACACCGGGCGTGAGCCTCGGCGACAACATCCTTGAAAACCGCCGCAACAATTTCCTGGCAGCCATCGACATAACGCCGAAGCTGTGGGGCGTGGCCTTCCTCGACATCTCCACCGGCGAGTTCCTCACCACCGAGTGTACGCCAGACTATGTGGAGAAACTGCTGTCGAAATTCTCGCCCAAAGAGGTGCTTGTGGAGCGCGGCAAAAAGCGCGAGTTCAGTGAACGCGTGGCCACCGGCTATCTCACGTTCGAACTCGACGACTGGATCTTCACGGAGCCCACGGCGCGCGAGCGGCTGATGAAACAGTTCCAGACCGGCTCGCTGAAAGGCTTCGGCGTGGACCACATGCGGTCGGCCGTGATAGCCTCGGGCGCCATACTCCACTATCTCGACATCACCAACCACACGCGCACCAGCCACATAGCGGCGCTGAGCCGCATCGACGAGGACCACTACGTGCGCCTCGACAACTTCACCATCCGCAACCTCGAGCTGACAGAGTCGATGG
The DNA here is from genome assembly GCA_902489785.1 of uncultured Porphyromonadaceae bacterium. GTDB lineage: Bacteria > Bacteroidota > Bacteroidia > Bacteroidales > Muribaculaceae > Paramuribaculum. The sequence goes on along the minus strand of CABUBG010000025.1, from coordinate 11,161 downwards.
GCGCCGACGGCAAGAGCCTGCTCGACGTGCTCGACCGCACGGTGACGCCGATGGGCGCTCGCATGCTGCGGCGGTGGCTGCTCTTCCCGCTCAAGGATGTGGCCGCCATCAACAGCCGTCTGGACGTGATCACCGAGTTTATGCGCCAGCCCGACATGCGCGACGAACTGTCGGAATCGCTGAGCAGCATCGGCGACATGGAGCGCCTGACCGGCAAGGTGGCCGTGGGGCGCGTGAGCCCTCGCGAGCTCAACCAGTTGAGCCAGGCCCTGAGCCTTGTGGAGCCGCTGAAAGCCGCGTGCTCGGCAAGCAGCGACGCCACGCTGCAGGCCATCGGCGAGCAGCTCAACCCGTGTGCGGGGATCCGCGACCGCATAGCGCGAGAGATTGTCGACGACCCGCCCGTGGCGCTCAACCGCGGCGAAGTGTTCCGCGAGGGTGTCGACGAAGAGCTCGATGAGCTGCGCCATATTGCCTACAGCGGCAAGGACTATCTGATGCAGGTGCAGACACGCGAAAGCGCCGCCACCGGCATCCCCAGCCTTAAAATCGGCTTCAACAACGTGTTCGGCTACTATATAGAGGTGACCAACACCCACCGCGACAAAGTGCCCGGGGAATGGATACGCAAGCAGACACTCGTCAACGCCGAACGCTACATCACCCCCGAACTTAAAGACTACGAAGAGAAGATACTCGGCGCCCAGGAGAAGATAGCCGTCATAGAAACGCGGCTCTACAACGAGCTCGTGGCGGCCGTGGGCCAGTATATCAAAGCGCTTCAGCTCGACGCTTCGCTCATAGCGCGGCTCGACTGCCTGCTGTCGCTGACCCGCGTTGCCATAGCCAACCACTACTGCCGCCCGACCGTCGATGAATCGCTCGACATCGACATCACCGAGGGACGCCATCCGGTGATAGAGCGCGAGCTTCCGCCGGGCGAGCCCTACATCTCCAACTCTGTGCACCTCAGCAACTCAGGCACGCAGATCATGATGATCACCGGTCCCAACATGTCGGGCAAATCGGCACTGCTGCGCCAGACGGCGCTCACGGTGCTGATGGCGCAGACCGGCAGCTTCGTGGCCGCCGACGCCGCGCGCATAGGCATCGTCGACAAGATCTTCACCCGCGTGGGCGCCAGCGACAACATCTCGCACGGCGAATCGACATTTATGGTGGAGATGAACGAGGCGGCATCGATACTCAACAACCTGAGCGAGCGGTCGTTGGTGCTGTTCGACGAGCTCGGGCGCGGCACCTCGACCTACGACGGCATCTCCATAGCCTGGGCCATCGTGGAGCATATCCACAACCACCCGACGGCGGCCGCCAAGACGCTGTTTGCCACCCACTATCACGAGCTCAACGAAATGGAGGCGACGTTCAAACGCGTGGTCAACTACAACGTGTCGGTCAAAGAGATCGACGGCAAAGTGGTGTTTCTGCGCAAGCTGGCCAAAGGGGGCAGCGAGCACAGCTTCGGCATCCATGTGGCCAAGCTTGCGGGCATGCCGGCCTCGATAGTGCAACGCGCCAATCAGGTGCTCCACGATCTCGAGCAGGCCAACCGCGGCGGCGAAAAAGGAGCCGTGCGTCCGGCCGCAGCGCCTGACAGTGAGGGCGGTAGCGGAGCAGGCATGCAGCTGTCGTTCTTCCAGCTCGACGATCCGGTGCTCACGCAGATCCGCGACGAGATCCTCAACACCGACATCAACAACCTCACCCCTATGGCGGCCCTCAACAAGCTCAACGACATCAAATCGATCCTCACCGGCAAATAGGATCGGCGGTGCGTCAGATGTGGAGGAGGTCGCGGAGGATGTCGAGAGCGGCGGTGATCCGGTCGGGTTCGAGTTCGAAGTTGATCTCGGGGTGGCCTACAGAGCTTAAAAGGGTGAAATTGATGGCTTCGGCCTTACGGTTTTTCTTATCGTGGCGCATCAGCTCGATGAGGCGCGGATAATCGGCGCATTTGAGCGACGGGGCAGGATAGTGGCACGCGATGTAATCGGCCACGGCGCGAAGCGTATCGGAGGGGAAATGCAGCACGAGATGCGACAACACGAGGTCGACAATCAGGCCCCAGCCCACAGCAAAACCGTGAGGCACAGGGCATCCGCGCTCCATGGCCAGCGACTCGAAGGCATGTGCGGCCGTGTGGCCGAGATTGAGCGATTTGCGCAGACCGCGCTCGAAGGGGTCCTCCTCCACTACCCGCTTTTTCACCAGCACGCTCTCGCGCAGCAACTGCTGAAGGCGCGCGAAATCGGGCTGCGACAGGTCGAAAGCGAGAGCCTCCGCCAAGGCTTCAGGCGAGTGAAGGAGCGCATGCTTGAGCAATTCGGCATAGCCCGACACCAGCTCGGAATGCGGCAGCGTGGCGAAGAGGCCGGCATCGACAACCACGGCCAGCGCCTCGGCAAACACGCCCACCTCGTTTTTCAACCCGTTGAAATTGATGCCCGTCTTGCCGCCAAGCGAGGCGTCGACAGCCGCTAAGAGCGACGTGGGCAGATTGACGAACCGGATGCCTCGCTTGAACGTAGCGGCAGCAAAACCGCCGAGGTCGGTGATCATGCCGCCGCCGATGTTGACCATCATAGCCGAGCGCGTGGCGCCGCCTACGGAGAGGCGCTGCCATACCTCCGACAGCGACTGGAGCGACTTATGGTCATCGCCCGGAGGGATGACAATGACCTGCGCACCGGAGAGCGCCGGCACAGCACGGATCAGCGGTGCGGCAACGGCGGCGCAGGTATGTTCGTCGGCAAGCACGAAGAGCGATGTGGTGGCGGTCTCTTTCAGCACACCCTCCAGCGAGCGGGCGGCGGAATCGGTGAATATGAGGCGCGAGTGTGAACAGGGAATCGTTTCTTCCATCGGTGATGAAGCGGGGTTAGTTGCAGTTGTTCATTGTAGTGAGAAACTCGTAGATCAGCAGCGGCAAATTCTGAGCGAATTCGGGCATCGACTCATAGATGATGTCGGCGCCGGCGTCGGCGAGAGCTGCGGGAGATATCGGGCCGGTGTTGACGCCGACGGTGAAAATGCCGGCAGCATGACCCGACTCGACGCCGAGCGGCGCATTCTCGATGACGAAACAGTCGTTGAGACGCACGCCGGCACGTTCGGCGGCCATCAGGTAAGGCTCCGGATCGGGCTTGCCCTTTTTGACATCGCGCGATGTGATCATCAGATCCTCCGAGAATGCGCCGGGGAAATCGCGGTTGAGGCGGTCGATGAGCGTGCGCTGTCCCGAACCTGTGACGAGCACCCGTTTCACGCCCGTTTCGCACAGAAAATCAAGGAATTCGCGCGCACCGGGCATCGGCTCGACGGGCGGCAGGCTCTGAAAGAGCTCCGTCTTGCGGCGGTAGAGACTGCGGCACTCCTCCTCGGTGGCGTCGCGGCCGAAAGCGCGGCGGAAAAGCAGATTGATGGTGGAAGCGCCCGTGCGCCCCTCATACATAAAAAATTCTTCGACAGGCACGTCGATGCCAATCTCTAACATCATGGTCTGCCAGGCGCGGGCATGCGACGGCATCGAATCGTAGAGCGTGCCGTCCATGTCGATGAGAGCGGCTCTCGGCGTGATGCTGATGAGCGAATTGCGCCGCAGATAATCGGTTATGGCGAGTTTAGCAATCATTTTTTCTTCTTCTTTTTTCGGGTCGGCACCGAATCGGCCTGCTCTTCAGGCATCACGAATCCGGCGGGACGCTCGATGAGGCCTTCGCGGATCAGCGTTATGGAATCGGAGCGCGAGAACTGTTCGCCGATATCTTCGGGGAGCGTGGCCGCCGACTGATGGCCCGACTGCGCCTCGCGCTGCACGCGAAGTCCGCGCGAGCCGGCCGTGCGCACGCCGCGGCGGAACACCTTGCGCATCTCCTGCATGAGATTGACACGTATGGAGTCGGTGAGCTGACGTTTCGAAGCCACCGATTTCTCGTTGAGGCGCGCCTTGCCCAGACGGATTTTCATTTTCTCGGGCGTGCCTTTGATGTTGATGCCAAACTTAAACGGCAGCGGCGATTTGAGCACGGCCACATGATAGTCGAGGTTGAAATCCATGTCGTTGTTGCCCACCACGCCGAGGCGGTAGCGGTCCATGTCGAACACCACGGGATAGAGATCGACCCAGCCGTTGTGGACGGCGATCTCCACATCCATGTGGTCGATCATATTGCGCTTCTTATTCTTGAACATCAGCCACTTGGCCACAGTGCGGAAGGTTTCGGAATCGAGGAGCACCAGACTGTCGCCCGACAGACGCAGAGCCATGTCGAGCGAGGGTATGCGGATGTTCATCAGCGAGTCGAGGTCGGTGGTCATGGCTATTTCGGCGTCGACAACGCCCTCCACCTCCTTGAGCATAGGCAGGACGGAGTCGATCTGCGGCACCTCGGCGAGGAACTTGCGGAGATTGAACATGCGGAGCTTCATGCCGGCGGCAAACGAGATGTCGGAGGCTCTGGGAGCCGAGTAGAGGGCCGAGAGGTCGACGGCGCCCATGTCGGTGAGCGCGTGGAGCCGTTCGAGCGAGATGGCGCCGTCGTAGATGTTGACGCCGCCGTCGAAGTTGCGTAGCCAGATGTCGCCGTAGCGCACGTGGGCGGCGTTCATGCGCAGCGTGGCCGAGACATTGGAGGGGATGACGACGGCCGCGGCCTCGGCTTCGGCCACCGGTTCGGCGAGGAGGTCATCGTCGTCGGCCTCGAGGTCAGCGATCTCCCCGGTGATCACCGCAGTGTCGACCTTACGGGTGTGGGCGGCGCCGCGTATCATCGTGGCCGTGATGTCGTTGATGTCGATGGTGTCGGAGCTGACGGCGAAATCAATCTCGATGGGAGTGTGGCGGCGTTTCGACGTGAGGGCGCGCGAGATGTTGCGCACCGAGCCGCTGATGCGGAAATCGCTCCTGCCCGACTTGATCTCGGCGTTGCGTATCACGAGCGAGTCGGTAGAGAACGACATGTCGAGACCTGTGAGCGTGTTGCGCAGCGGGAAATATGGCGTGTAGAGGCGTCCGCGGGCCGCCGTGAGGTCGCCTGTCAGCTGCCATGTGCGGAGCCATGTGGCCAGCGAGTTGTCGATGGCGAAGTCGATGTTTTCACGGCCCGATGCCGTGGAGTCGATGCGCGAACGCGCCATCATGCGTCGAGCCATGCGTGTCAGCGAATCGGTGGACAGATCGGGATAGATGGCCGCGAGCGAATCGACGCGGGCACGCATGCGCGGCGACATCGGACGGCGGGCGCGCGGGTGGAGTGTGAGATGAGCCTTGCCGTCGCGGAGCGAAGCGCGCATGTCGTTGTCGCGGAAAGCGATGCGGTGCGCTTCGACGCTGAGGTCGAGCTGCGGCGCGCGGGCGTTGTTTTCGAAACGGCGCAGCACGCCCCGCATCGAAGCGTCGCGCAGGCGCAGCCGTGTGGCCGAGCTGTCGGCCACGAGATTGATGAGTCCGGCTGTGAGCGAGCCGCCGAGAGGATTGATCTGCGAAGTGTCGGACGAAGAGGCAACGTTGCGCGAGCCGACGTTGAAAGCCATGTCACGGCCCTGGAAACTGAGGCCTGGAGCTGCGAACATGGCCGTGTCGACCGTCAGCGAGGCGGTGAGCAGCGAGTCGACGCTGAGATCGCCCACGCGAACGCTCGACGAGGAGCCGAGGCGGAAACGGGCGTCGCGGATGTAGGTGTCCATGGATCCGTCGTTCATCGACAGGCGGAAATCGGAGAGCGACAGCTTGCCGTCGATTCTGGCGCGGTGGAACCGTTTGGCCGACAGCTGGCTGATGGAGAAACGCATATCGGCCTGACCGTTGAGCGTGCCGGCGATGGTGAACGGCAGGCGCGCCACAGCCTGACGCGGCAGGCGCGAAAAAGCGATGGAACCTTCAAACGATCCGTCGACCGATGGATCGGTCATCAGGTGCGTCACCTTGCCCTTGAGCTTAACGTCGACAGCCTGTCCGGCGGCGTCGAGATTGGTCACGGTGACCACGGAGCGGTCGAGGTCGGAGCCGTCGATCACGGCCGTGATGTCGGCGTTGAGCCTGTTGAGGCGCAGACGGTCGAGATTGAACTGCGAAGCCGTGGCTTTGGCCTTGATCTCAAGCTGCGGAATGGTGCTCACGGCAGGAGCGTAGGGCTTGAGCAGACGCATGTCGAACGACAGGCGCAGGTCGGTGTCCAACATCGACAACGGTCCGAGGTAGCTGCCGGGGATGAAAGCGGTCAGCGCGCCCACGTTGATGCGCGGGAGCGAGACATCAAACTCATTGACTGTCAGAGCAGACGACATATCGACATCGGCATTAAAAAGGGCTTCGATGCCGAGCACCGAGAGCGTGAAGTCGGAGAGCGCGATGTGGTCGGGATTCTTGATGTCCCAGTTGATATTGCCGTCGAGCGAGAAAGGCAGAGCCGGCAGATGCACCGACGGCATGATGCGGTCGGCCGAGCCGCCGAGGGCTATGGCATAGGCGGGCGCGTCGGCGCCCTTCAGCTCGGTGCGCGAGATGGTGAAGGCGAAATCGATCGAATCGGCGGGAGCTCGGTAGCGCACCGGCATCGAGCCGTTGAGAGCGAAGCGGTTGATGCTGACGGAGGGCATGGGCGAGGGCTCCTTTTCTTCTTCTCCGGATGGGGGCACGATGTCGTAGTTGGCGACCGAATCGTTGGCAATGAACAGGTTGACCGTAGGGTTGGTGAGCTCGACATCGTAGAGCGATATGTCGCCACTGATCATTTTCATGATGTGGATTCCGCCGGTGAAACGCTGTAGGGTGAGGAGCGAATCGGCGTCGGCGGGCAGGGCTTTGCGCTCTTTGGCCGGCAGCACATCGAGCGCGCGGCTGACGATGGTGAGTCCGTCGACCTGCACGTTGAGGCGCGGGAATGTCGACCAGAAGGTGAGCTCGACGCGCTGCGCCTTCACGTCGGCGTTGAGATATTCGCTGGCATATTTGTTGACAAGAGGGGTAAGGCGCTCCGGAGTGAGGTAGAAGAGCGCCACGCTCACCAGGATGATGATGAGCAGGACCAGCGACAGCAGGGTGATGCCGGTCCATTTGAGGATGCGGATCCAGAGCGGGCGGCGCTTTTTTGGCACTGAAAGCTCGGAGGGCTCGGAGTTATCAGAGTTCTCGGAGGGCTCGGAAAGCTCGGAGGGCTCGGGGCTGGTGGGGGTTATCTTGTCGTCGGATTCCATTTTTGGCTGTTGGGAATGAATGTTTCAATAAAAACGACTGCGGAGGTTCAGTTGTTGCGCGGGCGCGCCGATATGTGGAAACAGGGCTGCTTGTATTCCATCTTCACCCAGCACTTGCCCTCCTCGCGCATGGCCAGCAGCACTTCGGCCAAAAGCGATTTGAGGTCGGAAGCCGAACGGGGGATGCGGTCGGAATCGGCAGCAAAACGGGCGTAGGAGATGTCGATGGTGGTGCCGAGCTGGTGGACCGACGAGTCGACGGCGTTTTTGTTGCTGCGGCGCAGGCGTGCCACCGATTCGGGCGTGCGGAGTACGCTCGTGACGCGGATGCGGTAGTCGCCGCCGCCGCGCACACGCAGCGAGTCGTTGAAGCGCCGCCCTATCTCATGGAGCATGGCGGCAGCCTCCGGCACGAGGTAGGGCTGCGAATGTGTGAGCGGCTCGAGGTAGAAATCGGCGCAGGAGGCTATCTTCACCAGCGGACGGCCCGGCTCCCAGTGGGAGCGCGTGTCGGAGAGCGGCTTGATGCCAATGCGCTCGGCATCGGCCCAGTGCACATAGTTGCTGTCGTTGAATATCTTGCGAATTTCGCCGAGGCGCCGCGTGGGTAGCGCCTGCGTGGGCTCCGGCATGTCGGCCAGCGGATGATCCCAACGCGAAACGGTGTCGGTGTCGAGTTCGAAACGGGAGATGTCGGCCACGGAATGCTCCTTGCTGTCGCCGCCGCCCGAGCATGCGGTGAGGAACAGGATTGCCGACAGGATGATATATGTAGGACGTATCATTTCAGACAATAGAATGTGTGGCGGCGTCAATGCCGGCCGATTGAAAGCGTAAAGTTACAAACTTCCGCGAATATTTCCATAATCGCCGCTTTCATAATTGGCGCGGAAGTGGTAACTTTGCCGCATCAAAAAGCGAATATTGAAAAAAATGAGCACTCAAGAGTTTGAAATGGTGGCCAAAACCTTTCAGGGACTGGAAGATGTACTGGCCGAGGAACTTCGTGGATTAGGCGCAAAAAATGTGGAGCCGGGACGCCGTATGGTGTCGTTTGAAGGCACGCTGTCGACGCTTTACAAAGCCAACATGTGCTGCCGCACGGCATTGCGTATTCTCAAGCCGATATATAAATTCACGGCCGCCGACCCGGATTCGCTCTATGAGATGATCAAGGAATATGACTGGAGCAGCGTTCTGAGCCTCGACAAGACCTTTGCCATCGACACGGTGTCCAACTCCGAGGAGTTCACCCATTCGCGCTATGTGACCTACAGGGTGAAAGACGGCATAGTCGATTGGTTTAAAGACCGTTTCGGCCCCGACAGCCGTCCGCGTGTAAGACTTCAGGATGCCGACGTGATGATCAACGTACACATCGCGGGCGAGCGCGTGACCGTGTCGCTCGACTCGTCGGGCGAATCGCTCCACAAGCGCGGCTACCGTGTGGCGCAGACCGAAGCGCCAATCAACGAGGTGCTTGCCGCCGGCATCATCCTGAAAAGCGGCTGGCGCGGCGACTGCCCGCTCGTCGACCCGATGTGCGGTTCGGGCACCTTCCTCATTGAAGCCGCTCTGATAGCCGCCGGCATCAATCCGGGCGTCTACCGCCGGCATTTCGCCTTCGAGTCGTGGCCCGATTTCGACGCCGACCTTTTCGACGAGATCTACAATGACGATTCTTCGGAACGTTCGTTTGACTATAAAATCTATGGCGGCGACATCTCTCCCAAAGCCGTGGCCATAGCCACCGAAAACATCAAAAGTGCCGGTGTAGGCAAATATATAGATCTGAAAGTCAAAGCGCTGTCGCAATGGGACGAAGCGCCTGCCGACGGCGTGCTGATCACCAACCCGCCCTACGGCGAACGCATCTCGGCCGACGACATGGACGGCCTCTATGCGATGTTGGGCTCGAAGCTCAAGCATGTGTTCAAGGGCTATCACGCATGGATCATAGGCTATCACGAAGAATATTTCCGCAAGATAGGCCTCAGCCCGTCGACCCGCGAGCCGCTCTACAACGGTTCGCTCGAATGCGAGCTGCGCGAATACATCATCTTCGACGGCGACTACAAAAGCTTCCGCCAGAGCGGCGGCAAGATCCACAACGGCGACAAGCAGCCGCAGAAGAGCGACAAGACTATGCGCCGCACCAGCGACGCGCGCTGGCGCGAAGAGGCCCGTCGCAACGGCTTCGGCGGCAAGAAAGGCGGCGACAGCCGTCAGCATAAAGAAGGCCGCTTCGCAGGCAAAGGCGACTGGCGCAAGGATCGCCGCTTCGCCGACAATGCCGAGGCTGAGACGCCGAGCGAAAATCCGCTGGCACGCCGCCGCAACGAACACGCGCTGAAGAGCCTCGTGGGCCGCACACCCTCCCTCCCCGCCTCCAACGAACCGCTGATTCGTCCGCGCCGCGGCTGGAAGAAAGGCCCGGGGCTTCCGCCTGAATCCGACGAGAAATAAATCCGGGAGATCCGGACAGCATAAAACGCATGGCAGCGACGGCTTTCGGGCAGTCGCTGCCATGCATTTATCAGTGTATAAGTTCTCGCTTATTTGAGGCGGGCGAGTGCTTCGGCGATGCGGGCCATGGCGCGGCGGATGTTGTCGTCGGAGGTGGCGTAGCTGAGTCGGATGTAGCCGGGGAGGCAGAAGGCGGCACCGTCGACGGTGGCCACGTGGGCCTCTTCGAGGAGATACATGGCGAGGTCGGAGGCGTCGCGGATGGTGCGGTCGCCATAGGAGCGTCCGAAGAAGGCGCTGACCTCGGGGAAGAGGTAGAAAGCGCCGTCGGGCACGTTGACCTTCAGCCCCGGTATTTGGCGGGCGAGCTCAACGACGAGGTCGCGGCGGCGGCGGAAGGCGGCGCACATCTCGGCAACACATTCCTGCGGACCGCAGTAGGCGGCTTCGGCGGCTTTCTGAGCTATCGATGAGGCACCCGAAGTGTATTGTCCCTGAAGCTTCGAGCATGCCTTGGCTATCTCCACCGGACCGGCCATGAAACCGATGCGCCAGCCTGTCATGGCGTAGGCTTTCGAGACGCCGTTGACCACGATGACGCGGCCGTCGAGCTCATGGAACGACGACATGGAGGTGTAGGAGCCGGTGTAGTTGATGTGCTGATAGATCTCGTCGGAGAGCACGGTGATCTGCGGATAGTCCTTGAGTACGTCGACGAGGCCTTGCAGCTCGGCCTTGGTGTAGACGGCGCCGGTGGGGTTGGAGGGCGAGCAGAGGAGCACCATGCGTGTGCGGGGCGTGATGGCCTGCCGGAGCTGCTGCGGGGTGATCTTGAAATCCTGTTCGATGGAGGCGGGGACGGTCACCGAGACGCCTTCGGCGAGCTTGACCATCTCCACGTAGCTCACCCATGCGGGGGTGGGGATGATGACCTCGTCGCCGGGGTTGATGACGCTGAGTATGACGTTGCAGAGCGCCTGCTTGGCACCGCCCGACACCACGATCTGCTCGGGAGCGAACGACACACCGTTGACAGCAAGGAAGTTGTCGGCGATAGCCTTGCGGAGGCTCAGGAAGCCGGGGACGGGGGAATAGAACGAGAAATTGTCGTCGATGGCTTTTTTTGCGGCTTCCTTGATATGGTCGGGCGTGTTGAAGTCCGGTTCACCGACGGAGAGGTTAATCACATCAACTCCTTTGGCGCGGAGTTCGGCGCTGCGCTGCGACATGGCGAGGGTCTGCGACACGGCCAGTGAGCGGTTACGGTTGGAGATCTGAATCATAGCTTTACAGTGCGGATGGGGAAGCCGGCGGGGAATGTGGTGCCGGCGCATTCACGGTGCAAAGTTAGCGGATATTCGCGGCATTTGCAAGCGGATTTGTGGGGCGGGCGGCGGCTTGGCTAAAATAGCTAAAATAGCTGACTTAGACCCCATCCCACAAAATATGTTAACGTCAGGGCGATGGCTTTTCGAGCAAA
>CABUBG010000024.1:0-28535 GCA_902489785.1 uncultured Porphyromonadaceae bacterium | reverse complement strand
CAGACACAAATATACTCGACGACTGACAGCCCTGCCGTTAACATTTATTATTAAACAAGCTCTTAGCTTATCCCCCCATAAACCAAAAAGAGGACCGCAATCGCGATCCTCTTTCAGCTTATAATTGAATGGAAAATTATTTCGATGACTGGGCGCGGGAGAGAGCGGCCTTGAAGTCGATGTTGTGCGATTCGCCGTACTGGGGATACTGCTCGAGAAGCTGTTTGTAGATGTCGGCTTCCTCGGTGTATTTTTTCAGGTGACGGTAAACTACGGCTTCCTTGAGCATGCAGTAGGGCACGAGCTCGGGATTCTGCTCGGCGATGTCTATGGCTTCTTTGTAGCAGTCGATGGCTTTGTCGTATTGTTTGAGGTTGACGTAGCAGTCGCCTTCGAGAGCTTTGCTGGTGGTGCCGATCACTTTGTCCTTGCGGTCGTAGTCCTGAAGATATTTGAGGGCTTTGTTGTAGTCGCCGGCTTTGTAATTGTGCACGGCAGCCATGAGTGTGGCGTTGTTTCCTCCGTCGTGGCCTTTGGTGGCGGCGGCTTCAAATGATTTGAGCACGTCTTTTTCGGCGGCGATGCGGGCGGAGTCTGACGGCTGGGCCTGGAGCATGAATTCTTTATTGGAGGCTTTGCCATATTCAGTGTTGGCGTTGTTGACGCCCGGCTTGTAGATGGCGTAGATGTAGATGAGCACGAGGGCTACTATGGCGGCAGCTGCGATGCATATCCACATGATGAGCTTTTTATTCTTCTCAACGCGCTGTTCGGCTTTGGTCAGCGAATCGTTGAGATTCTCGATGCCGGTTTTGGGTTCTTCGTTGTTTTTTGTTGCCATGATATGATTGTTGCTTTTTGTTTCGTGTTATCAAAACTGACGCCCGTAAAGGGCGCTTTTCTACATGTGTGCAAAATTAATAGATATTCTGCGATAATAAAAATTTTTGGCGGAAATATTGCTTCGGCGCCACGATATGGCTATTTTTGCGGTGATAACGTCCGGAGTCGGACGCCAAACGTGAACCAAACAGATAAAAGAGATGTCGGAACAGAAGAAAAACAATGTCGTGGTGACCATCGGACGCCAGTTTGGCAGCGGTGGCCGCGAGCTCGGACGGCGCCTTGCCCGTCGCATGGGCGCAAAATATTACGATAAGGAGCTGCTGCAGGAGGCTGCCAGGCAGGCCGGTGTGAGCGAGGAGTTTTTCGAGCGCAAGGACGAGCGGTTTCCGTCATTTATCAACGGTGTGTTTTCGTTTGCGTTCGGCTACAACACGGTCAACTGTTTTTCTGGCTCCACGTCGATAAGCGACGACAGCATCTACCGCGCGCAGAGCGATTTCATTCATTCGCTGGCCGAAAGCGATGAGTCGTGCGTGATAGTGGGCCGCACGGCCGACTATGTGCTGCGCGATCATCCGCGGGTGGTGAATGTGTTTGTGCATGCGCCGGAGGACGTGTGCGTCGACAGGATCCTGCGCCGCGGCGAGCAGGATGCGCCTACCCGCGAGCGGGCATGCGCAAAGGCGCGCCGCATCAACAAGCTGCGCGCCAATTACTATAATTTCTATACCGACAAGACGTGGGGAGCTTCATCGTCGTATGATCTGACGATCGACACTTCGAAGATGGCCATGGACGATATCGTCGAAGTGATTATGGCCTATATCAGTCGTCGCTTCCCTCAGTAAGCTTTTTATCGTCATCCGCTGCTGCGGCCGCTTCGTCATTGATGCTTTTGATGAGGGCGCGGACGGTGACGGCCTGTATGATGGAGTTGATGGCCGAAGCAAGCAGAAGGATGCCGGTGCAGAGCGTCACGATTGAGTCGAGCGTGTGGAGCGGTGTGACCAGGATCACAATGCCTATTGCCACGAATAGTGAGGGGATGATGTAGAAATACCAGGGCAGCACAGCCGGACGGCAGAGCCATGTGGCCACGATGAACTGATAGATGCCGTAGAGAAGGAGGATCGCTGCAAAAAGATAGGCTATGAGGTGAGCGAAAAATCCCGGCTGGATGAGCATCCAGGCAGCGATGAACACTGTGGCGGCTGAAACGATGATGAGCGACACGGCGGCGGCGCGGCGGCGTACGGTGAAGGGCTGTTTTTCTTCCTGCTCTTTCTCGCGGCCTACGCTTTTGCCCTGGATCTCGCTGAAGGAGTTGAACAAGATGTAGACTCCCGGCAAGAGCAGCATGATGCCGAGCGCTCTCACAAGCCACTGAAAGAGGTTGGCTTCGTTGTGCCAAACGATGAAAAGCACGCCTACGGCGGCTGTGATAAGGATTGTCATCCAGTTGGTAACTTGATTTTTCATGTCGGTAACGGCTATAATTGTTTTTTAAGGTATAACAAACAAACGTGCCTAATGGGTCGCTGCAACCGCGATGGTGTAGCCGGCCGCATAGACGAGCATGAGCATGGATGTGGCCGCGAGCAGCAGTGTGAGGCGGTGGCCGGTGCGGCGGAGCATCACGGCCCATATGGCGAGGTGTCCGGAGAGGTAGATGAGCGGTACGGCCAAGGCTGCCGGGGGCATGCCTGTCCATAGCCGGGCGGTAAGTGCCGCGGCTGCGAGGCCGTTGAGCAGGTAGATGAAGCGTACGGCATTGCGGCCGAGGATCACGGCGAGTGTGCGCTTGCCTACGCCACGGTCGGCATCGGCGTCGCGGTAGTTGTTGATGATCAGCACATTGGCGCCCATTAACCCGAGGGCGATGCTGCTGAGCCACACCGGTGTGGGGCACTGGAGCGCCTGCACATAGTAGGTGAGCGTGACGGGGATGATTCCGAAGAAGAAGATGACGGAGACTTCGCCGAGACCGTGCCGCGACAGCGGGTAGGGGCCTGTGCTGTAGGCCAGTGCGCCGAGCGCGATGACTATGCCTACGGGGAGGAGCCACCAGCCGCCGAAAGCGATGAGCGAGCAACCGATGGCGCAGGCCAGACCGAGGGTGAGATAGGTGGCGCTGAGCATGGCCTGCGGCGTGATGTCGCCTTCGGTGACTCCGCGGCGCGGACCTTCGCGGCCGGGCGCGTCGAGGCCGTCGCGATAGTCATAATATTCGTTGGCGAAATTGGAGGCTATCTGGGCGAGCACGGCGAAAAGGAAACAGAGCAGAGCCGGGAGCCAGCGGAAGCGTCCGCCGGCTATGGCGAGGCCGGTGGCCATGACCACCCCGGCTATCGATACGGGGAGCGTGCGCAGGCGCATGGCCTCGATCCAGCATGCCGTTTTCGAGCGTTGGTTCATTTGTCTTCGTGTTGTGGTGCCGCATCGGCTTGCGGCAGGTTGAAACATTCACGTATGGCTTGCGACAGGCGCGCCGCGTCGGGGGCGTTGGTGCGGAGTATCTCGAGGATGGTGTCGAGGTATTCCTCCTTGTTGGCGAGACCGCACAGACCGGCTACATTGCTTGCCGGCAGCATTGATTTCTGATTGTAGACGCGGAGTATCGACTGATAGTCGCCGTTGGCCTTGTAGATGGAGAAGTCGCGGAGAAACGATTCGTAGAGGCCGCGGGGATTGATCTCGTGCATGAGGTTCTGCATGTGCTGCTCGAGCATGCCTATGGAGTTGAAGCGGCCGTCGATGCGGTATTCGACGGTGCGTTTCACGCGATGGCGTGTGTGCAGCAGGGCCTGCTGGCGCATGTCGGCGTTAAACTGGTTGATGACCGAGCGCTTGACGCGGCCAAACACGCGGTTTTCGTCTTTGCCGCAGTGGTGAGCCACGGCGCGGATTACGCCTTCAAGCATCAGTATGTTCTCCACCTCGGCCACTTCGGGCACCATCACGCGTTTGCCACGCAGGTATTCCACTTCGTGGCTGTCGCGCCGGTCGCGGTCGACGATGCCGTAGGAGTCCATCTTATGAAAGGAGCTGAGGGTGTTGAACGATCGTGTGGCTTCGATCACCTTGTTGCAGCTGCCGAGCGGCTTCACGGTGAAATCTTTGAAGATGAGCGAGTAAAGCTTGGCGTCGATGGAGTGGCGGCCGTCGCCTTCAATGAAGAGTACGGGTTTGCGTGCGCCGAGGATGGCGGCATATATCTCGTCGGAAATGGTGGCGTCGGGCGGCAGGATGGTGTAGTCCCAGCGTGTGGCGCGGGCGTCGAAGCCGCGTACCCAGATCACGGAGGCCGACGTGCGTGTGGCGGCGAAGTCGAGATCGTGGGTGGTGTAGACAAACGTGCAGTCGGGCCGCAGGAGCTCGATGCGGTTCCATACGGCCTGGAGGATTGTCGGGTGCAGGAACATCTCGGGGCTGTCGACGAATATCATTGACCGCTTCGGGGCGTAGGTGATGGCGCCGAGATAGTAGATTACGGCTTTTTCGCCGGCCGACAGCTTGATGGCCGAGTAGCGGTCGTCGGATTCGGCGTTGCCGTTGCCGGGGCGGCGTGCGAAGAGCATGCGGCCGCTTTCGATGAGCACTTTGTTGTCGGGGAAGATCTCCTGCCAGATGGCTATGATCTCGTCGAGCTTCGTGGGGGCGAGCTGTGTCGAGGGGTCGGCGGCATGGTTCACCTTGTAGCTGATGAGGTTGATCATCTCGTCGCGCATCAGCATCCACATCAGTCGCTCGAGCTGCGTCGATTCGTCGCCGGGGCGCGGGCTTTCGGCAGTGACACCGGCATACAGGCGGTCGAGGGCCGAAGCCTGCGAGAATCCGCGGCTGAAGATGGCCGAGAGTGCCGAGAGCGTGAAGGCTCTGGGGCCGGCGTCGGCGGCCATGCGGGCTGCAAAGCGGCTTTTGCCGGCGCCGTTGGCGCCTACGATCACTATGCGGTCGGATGATGATTCGCTGAGCGACGGCTGTTGCGCGGCTGTGCAGGGCGGCAGGGCGATGTGCTGATACTGTTTCATGGCAAGTGCTTTTCGGTAAGGTTATGAATCAGAAATCGTCGTCGCCGGCTCCTTGCCGGATCACTTCCGGCGATGAGCTGTCGGTGATGTCGACAACGGTGGAGGGGATGGCGGAGCCTTGTCCGCCGTCGATCATGAGGTCGGCTCCGGATGATTCGAAGCGCAGTGTGATTTCCGCGGGATGGGTGATCTCGTCGTCGGAGAGCCCTTCGGAGGGTATGGAGGTTGTGAGGATCGGAGCGCCGAGTTCTTCGGCGAGGCGGCGCGATATGGGGTTGTCGGGGATGCGCACGCCCACGGTGTGGCGTCCCTTGAATGCTTTAGGCAGTTTCTGCGATGCGGGCAGGATGAAGGTGTAGGGGCCGGGCGTGTGAGCGCGCAACAGAGCGAAGGCTTTGTTGTCGATGCGGGCATATTCGCTGGCCTGCGAGATGTCGGAGCAGATTATCGACAGGGTGTTTTTGAGCGGGTTGAGCCTTTTGAGACGGCACACCTTGTCGATGGCCGGAGTGCTGAGGGCGCTGCACCCTATGGCATAGAGCGTGTCGGTGGGGAAAATCATCACGCCGCCACGACGCAGTATGTCGGCGGCGCGTTCGATGAATCGGTCGTTGACCGACGATGGATAGATGCGGAGAGTCTGCATGTCGTGTGATTGCATTGATTCACAAAAATAGTGAAATCATCTCAATCGGCAAGCGATTTTGCAGAATTGTGTGGCAGGGGCGGCGCTGTCGGCGGCATCAGTGTTTGCGCACGGGTTCGGTGGTGAGGCCCACGCCGAGTTTCTTGAAGATCTTGTGGTCGACTTCGCCGAGCATCACGGTGGAGTGAACTTGGCAACCTTCGAGGCGCGGCAGGCATTCGAGGGCGCGGCGGCAGTTGTCGTCGTGGGTGCTGAGCACGGAGAGGGCCACGAGCACTTCATCGGTGTGCAGCCGCGGGTTGTGGCTGCGCAGATAGTGGGTCTTGGTGTGCTGGATAGGCTCGATGATGTGCTGCGGGATGAGCTTGACGGAGTGGTCGATGCCGGCCAGATGCTTGACGGTGTTGAGGATGAGAGCGGCGCTCGGGCCGAGCAGGTCGCCGGATTCGGCCGTGATGATGGTGCCGTCGGAGAGCTCGATGGCCGAGCATGCGTTGCCGGATATTTCGGCGCGTGCGCGTGCGGCGGTGACGCAGCGGCGGTAGGAGATGTCGATCTTGGCCTGCTTCATCAGCAGGGCTATCTTGTTGACCTCGCTGTCGGAGCCTGTGCCCACGGCAAGGCGGTTGAGTGCGGTGAAGTAGCGGCGGATGATCTCGTTGTTGGAAGCCTGGCAGCACACGTCGTCGTCGCTGATGCAGAAGCCCACCATGTTGACGCCCATGTCGGTGGGCGATTTATAGGGATTCTCGCCGTAGATGCCTTCGAAGAGGGCGTTGAGCACGGGGAAGATCTCGATATCGCGGTTGTAGTTGATGGCCGTCTTGCCGTAGGCCTCGAGATGGAACGGGTCGATCATGTTGACGTCGTTGAGGTCGGCGGTGGCGGCTTCGTAGGCTATGTTGACGGGGTGCTTCAGCGGGAGGCTCCACACGGGGAAGGTCTCGAATTTGGCGTAGCCGGCTTCGATGCCGCGTTTGTGCTCGTTGTAGAGCTGGCTGAGGCACACGGCCATCTTGCCGCTGCCCGGGCCGGGGGCGGTGACGATCACGAGCGGGCGCGATGTCTCGATGTAGTCGTTCAGACCGAAGCCTTCGTCGGAGGCTATAAGCCCCACGTTGTTGGGATAGCCCTCGATGGTGTAGTGGATGTAGGTGGTGATGCCGAGCTTTTCGAGGCGGGCGCGGAAGGCGTCGGCGCTCATCTGGCCGTTGTAGTGGGTGATGACAACGGAGCTGACGGTGAATCCGCGCTTGATGAATTCTTCGCGCAGGCGCAGCACGTCCATGTCGTAGGTGATGCCCAGATCCTGGCGCACTTTGTTTTTCTCGATGTCGAGGGCGCTGATCACGATCACGATTTCGGCGTGGTTGCGGAGCTGGCTCAGCATCTGCAGCTTGATGTCGGGTTGGAAACCGGGGAGGACGCGGCTTGCGTGGTGATCGTCGAAGAGTTTGCCGCCAAGCTCGAGATAGAGCTTGTTGCCGAACTGAGCTATGCGCTCTTTGATGTGTTCGGACTGAATTTTGAGGTACTTGTCGTTGTCGAATCCGTATTTCATAACGGAATACAAAGGTACGGATTTTTTTCTTTTTTCGCGGCGGCAGTGCGAAAAAAATTGAAAAAATCAGCGCAGGCGGATTTCGGAAAGCCTCATAGTCAGGGCGTTGAAGCGCAGCAGGCGGTCGGTGAGCAGTTGGCCAACGCCGGCTATGTATTTGATGGCTTCGGCGGCCTGGATGGTGCCGAGGATGCCGGGCACGATGCCGAGTGGACCGCCGGCGGCAGTGCCGTCGGCGGCCGCGGGCTGATCGGGGAAGAGCTGGCGGTAGGTGACCGAGCCGGGCAGTACGGTCATGGTCTGGCCTTCGTAGCGCCAGATGGCACCGTGGCTGTAGGGCTTGGCGGCAGCTGTGCAAACGTCATCGACTAAGAACTTGATGGCGAGGCTGTCGGTGGCGTCGATTACGAAATCATAGCCGGCTATGAGCTGCGGGAGCGTTTCGGCGCTGACGAAACTGTCGATGACGTCGACATTCAGTGCGGGATTGACGGCGAGCATCTTCTCGGCGGCCGACAGCGCTTTCGGGCGGCCGATGTCGGCGGTGCGGTGTATCACCTGTCGCTGGAGGTTGGTGATGTCGACGCGGTCGCCGTCGGCGATGCCGATGCGTCCGATGCCGGCGGCTGCCAGATAGAGGGCAACGGGCGAGCCGAGGCCTCCGGCGCCGATTACGAGCACTGATCCGTTTTTGAGCCGTAGCTGACCTTCCTCGCCGAAACCGGGCAGGGAGAGGTGGCGGGCATAGCGCCGCATGTCGTCGTCGGTGAGTGGCTGCATGGTCATGAAAGCATGGCGGCTACGCGGTGGAGGGCGTCGACGAAGCGGACGCATTCATCGACAGTGTTGTATAGAGCCATCGAAGCGCGCACGGTGCCCTCGACGCCGAGCACGTGCATGAGGGGCTGCGCGCAGTGGTGGCCTGTGCGGACGGCAAAACCGAGCTTGTCCAGGAGCATGCCGGTGTCGTAGTGGTGGGCGTTGCCGATTAGAAACGAGATGATGGCGCTTTTGCCGGGCGCCGTGCCGAAGATGCGCATGCCCGGCACTTCGAGCATACGTTCAGTGGTGATCTGAAGCAGCTTCTCCTCGTGGGCGGCGATGCGCTCTATGCCGATGGCGTTCACATAGCTTATGGCGGTGTCGAAAGCCGCGATGTCGACATAGTCGGGCGTGCCGGCCTCGAATTTGAAGGGGAGCTCGGCGTAGGTGGTACGTTCAAATGTGACGTGGGATATCATCTCGCCGCCGCCCTGATAGGGGGGCATGCGGTCGAGCAGCTCGCGGCGGCCGTAGAGCACGCCTACGCCTGTCGGGCCGTACATCTTGTGCGACGAGAATACATAGAAATCGGCGCCGAGCGCCTGCACGTCGACGCGGCAGTGGGCTATGGCCTGGGCGCCGTCGATGAGCGCCACGGCTCCGGCCTCGTGAGCCAGCCGCACGATCTCGGCTACGGGGTTGACGGTGCCGAGCACGTTTGACACGTGGGTTATCGACACCACGCTTGTCCGCGGCGAGAGCAGCTTGCGGTAGGCATCCATGTCGAGCGAGCCGTCGGGCAGTATGGGCACCACTTTTATGACGATGCCGCGGCGGTCGCGCAGCAGCTGCCAGGGCACGATGTTGGCGTGGTGCTCCATCTGCGAGAGGATCACCTCGTCGCCTTCGCTGAGCAGCTGTCCGTAGCTCGAAGCCACGAGGTTGATGGCTTCGGTGGTGCCGCGCGTGAAGATGATCTCTTCGGTCGAGGAGGCACCGATGAACTGCCGCACGTGCTCGCGGGTGGCTTCCTGCATGGCGGTGGCTTCCTGCGAGAGGGCGTGGACGCCGCGGTGCACGTTGGCTTTGTGGTGGAAGTACATGTCGTCGATGCTGCCGACCACGCAGCTCGGCGTCTGAGTCGAGGCGGCGTTGTCGAGATAGACGAGCGGTCGTTTATAGATTTCCCGGGAAAGGATGGGGAAGTCGGAGCGGTATTTGTCGGTGTCAAAATCCATAGGTCAGGCTTTTTTAGAGCGGCAGGTGGCGGCACATTCCGAGCAGCCCATGTCGGCGCCGGCGAAGCGCCGTTCGACGAGATGACGCAGGCGGTCGCGCAGCTCTTCCATTGCCACGGCGTCGATCACATCCGACATGTAGGCCTGCATGAGCATGTTGCGGGCTTCGGCTTCGGGGATACCGCGGGTGCGCATATAGAAGAGGGCTTCCTGGTCGAGCTGCCCGGTGGTGGCGCCGTGGGAGCATTTGACGTCGTCGTTGTAGATTTCGAGCTGCGGCTTGGTGTGCATGCGTGCCGCGGGCGATGCGAGCAGGTTGCGGTTGGTCTGATAGGCGTCGGTGAAGTCGGCTTCGGGCGTCACGAGGATGCGTCCGCCGAAAGCGCCCGTCGACTCGCCGTCGAGCACATATTTGAATAGCTGGTTGCTGTGGCAACGGGGAGCCAGATGGCGCAGCTCCACGGCGTTGTCGGTGTGCATGCGTCCCGAACCGATGACCATGCCTGCGAGCAGACATTCGCCGCCTTCGCCGGCCAGGTCGATGCTGAAGTCGTTGCGGGTGGTGCCGCAGGTGAGCGTGACGGTGCCTGCCGAGAGGTGAGCGCCGCGCCCGGTGCGGGCGAAGAGATTGCTGTGGCGCGTGGTGAGGGGCGACGACTCCTCGATGCTGTAGTAGTCGAGGCGGGCGTTGTCGCCGAGCATTATCTCCACCACTTCCGACGAGAGGTAGGCGCGGTCGGAGTCCTGGGTGTGGTCGCACACGAGGAGCTTGGCCGAGGCATCCTCCTCAATGACCACGAGCACGCGGCGCGGAGCCATGACGGATGCGGGAGCACTGAATATGTTGACGAGCTGGAGCGGCTTTTCGAGATGCACGCCGCGGCGCACGCGGATGAGCACGCCGTCCTGCACGAGCATGGTGTTGAGGGCCACGGCCGGCATGGAGAGCGGGGCGATGGAGCCGTAGCGGGCGGCGACGAAGTCGGGATCGTCGATGGCTGCCTGCCGCAGCGAGGTGAAGGTGACGCCTTCGGGGAGGCCGGCGCTGAGCGTCGGGGTGGGGTGGAACTCGTCGTTGACCACGATGCCGAGCAGGGTGCTCATGTTGGGGACGTCGCAGCGGAACGAGGCTGAGACGTCGGCCGGGATGTTCACGCGGTTGATGTTGAGGCCGTAGTCGGCGGCAAACATGTCGTTGACCGAGGTGCGTTCGTAGTTTTCTTCGCCGCGCTCGGGGAGCCGGGCTTCGGCGAGCGACTCGAAGGCTTCGCGGCGCAGACGGTTGAGCGCCGGCGCCGAACCGCGGTCGATGGCTTCGGCGTTCAGCCGATAGAGCTCGAGATATTGTGAGAGGCTGTTCATGGCGGCTGTGGGATTATTGAGCGTCGACTTCTTCTTTGATCCAGTCGTAGCCGCGCTGTTCCAGCTCGAGGGCCAGTTCGGGTCCGCCGGTGCGCACGATGCGGCCTTTGTAGAGCACGTGCACGAAGTCGGGCTTTATGTAATCGAGCAGGCGCTGATAGTGGGTGATGACGATGGTGGCGTTGCGGTCGGTCTTGAGCTTGTTGACGCCGCCTGCCACTACGCGGAGGGCGTCGATGTCGAGGCCTGAGTCGGTCTCGTCGAGTATGGAGAGCTGTGGCTCGAGCACGGCCATCTGGAAGATCTCGTTGCGTTTTTTCTCGCCGCCCGAGAAGCCTTCGTTGACCGAGCGCGAGGCCAGCTTGTTGTCAAGTTCGACGATGGCGCGTTTCTGGCGCATGAGCTTGAGGAACTCGGTGGCCGACATGGGCTCCTGGCCGAGATATTTGCGCTTGGCATTGAGGGCGGCGCGCATGAAATTGACCATCGAGACGCCGGGGATCTCGACGGGATACTGGAACGAGAGGAACAGGCCTTCATGCGAGCGGTCCTCGGGCGCGAGCGACAGCAGGTCGGTGCCGTGGAGCGTTGCCGAGCCTTCGGTGACGGTGTAGGCGGGGTTGCCGGCGAGCACTTCGCTGAGTGTCGACTTTCCGGAGCCGTTGGGTCCCATGATGGCGTGCACTTCGCCGCGGCCCACTTTGAGGTCGATGCCTTTGAGTATTTCCTTGCCTTCGACTGAGGCGTGAAGGTTGTTGACTTCTAACAGTATGTCGTTCATTGTTGCTGATGTTGACGGTTGGTGAAAATGTGGGGTGATCTTATCCTACGGAGCCTTCGAGCGTGAGGGCGAGGAGGCGCTGTGCCTCGACGGCGAATTCCATCGGGAGCTTGTTCATCACTTCTTTGGCGTAGCCGTTGACTATCAGGCCTACGGCTTCCTCGGTGGGGATGCCGCGCTGATTGCAGTAGAAGAGCTGGTCTTCGGATATTTTCGAAGTGGTGGCTTCGTGTTCGAGCACGGCGGTGGAGTTTTTGACGTCGATGTAGGGGAAAGTGTGGGCGCCGCATGTCGAGCTGAGCAGGAGGCTGTCGCACTGCGTGTAGTTGCGGCATCCGTTGGCGTCGGGAGCCACGCGGACGAGGCCGCGGTAGGAGTTCTGGCTGTGTCCGGCGGAGATGCCTTTGCTGACGATGGTCGAGCGGGTGTTGCGCCCGAGGTGTATCATTTTGGTGCCGGTGTCGGCCTGCTGATAGTTGCGGGTTACGGCCACGGAGTAGAACTCGCCCACCGAGCCTTCGCCGGCGAGCACGCACGAGGGATATTTCCACGTGATGGCCGATCCGGTCTCAACCTGCGTCCAGGAGAGCTTGGAGTGGTCGCCGCGGCAGAGGCCGCGCTTGGTGACGAAGTTGTAGACGCCGCCGCGCCCTTCGGCATCGCCGGCATACCAGTTCTGTACGGTGGAGTATTTCACTTCGGCACGGTCCTCGACGATGATCTCGACGATGGCGGCGTGGAGCTGGTTTTCGTCGCGCTGCGGGGCGGTGCAGCCTTCGAGGTAGCTGACGTAGGCGTCGTCGTCGGCCACGATGAGCGTGCGCTCAAACTGGCCGGTGCCGGAGGCGTTGATGCGGAAGTAGGTGGAGAGCTCCATTGGGCAGCGCACGCCTTTTGGAATGTAGACGAAGGAGCCGTCGGAGAACACGGCGGAGTTGAGGGCGGCATAGAAGTTGTCGCGGTAGGACACCACTTTGCCGAGATATTTTCTGACCAGGTCGGGGTAGTCCTTGACGGCTTCGGAGATGGAGCAGAAGATCACGCCGAGTTCGGCGAGCTTCTCGCGGTGGGTGGTCTTGACGCTCACGGAGTCCATGACGGCGTCGACGGCCATTCCGGTGAGCTGTTTCTGCTCTTCGAGGGGTATGCCGAGTTTGTTGAAGGTGTCGATGAGCTGGGGGTCGACGTCGTTGAGGCTTTTCGGCCCTTCTTTCGGCTTCGGGGCGGCATAATAGCTGATGGCCTGGAAGTCGATTTCGGGGATATCGAGATGCGCCCAATGGGGCGGGGTGAGGGTGAGCCAGTGGCGGTAAGCCTTTAGACGGAAGTCGAGAAGCCACTCCGGCTCGCCTTTGAGCCGGGAGATCGTGCGCACCACCTCCTCGTTGAGCCCGCGGGGGATGATGTGGGTGTCTATGTCGGTGGTGAATCCGTATTTGTAGTCGCCCGAGGTGACGTCGCCGATCACTTCGGCATCCGTCTTCGGAGCCTGGGCGGGGCACTGTGGGCCGTCGGGATTCATCTTTGTGGAATCGTTCATGTTATGAGGTTGAGGGCGCGGCGGGTGGCCGGCGCCGGGGGGTTACGTGATATATCAACAACTGAGCCGTGGAAAAAGGTCAGAAGGAGTCGGCCCAGTCGAGCAATGCGGGGGCGAGGCCGGCGACGAATCTGGCTATCGGGCCGCCGTCGGTGACGATTGTCGAGGCGGGGTCTTTGAGCAGCCAGAGGTTGATGAGGATGCTGGCCACGACGAGCACTTCGAAGCCCATGAAGAGGGCGCCGGCAAAGCCGTTGACCGGGCCGAGATGGATGGCTTTGACCACGTTGTGGATCACATGGCCGAAGATCGAGATGCCCCACCACACGATGAGGAAGAGGCACACGTTGCCGATGATGGCTGCGGCAAACTGCTCCGTGATGTTGGCTGGGTCAATGATTGAAGCTACGACGCTTGTGGCTGCGTCGCCGAGTACCTGACAGGCCAGGAGCGCGATGAGCATGCCGGTGAGGGAGCCTACCTGGCGGATGATGCCGCGCTGATAGCCTACGTAGAGGCCCACGCCGAGTGCTATAAGAATTACGAGATTGATCATTTGCTGTTACTTGAAAATTAGTATGGCAAAATTACAAAAAAATCCGTAATTCGGGCTATTGATTGGAGTTGAATGTGAGGAGGGCCGGGGTGGTGGAGAGTATGGTGAAAAAAAGCCCAACCGCAAGAAGCCTTGCGGTTGGGTGATGGGATAGGGTAGCCGTCGGGGATGTGTGCGGCTGTTATTTGATGATGTCGTATTTGCGGAATACTTTCTCGATCTTTTCGAGGGCGTAGGTCACCTGCTCTTTGGTGTGCGTGGCCATGAGGCTGAAGCGGATGAGGGTGTCGTTGGGGGCAACGGCGGGCGAAACTACGGGGTTGACGAAGATGCCTTCTTCCTGGAGGTCGTGGGTCACGGCGAAGGTCTTGTAGTTGTCGCGGATGAAGAGCGGGATGATAGGCGTGGAGGTGTTGCCGATCTCGCAGCCCATGTTGCGGAATCCTTCGAGAGCGTAGTGTGTGACGTCCCAGAGGGCCTGCTGGCGCTCGGGCTCTGTCTCCATGATCTCGAGGGCTTTGAGGGCGGCTGCTGTCGAGGCCGGGGTGATGCTGGCGGTGAAGATGTAGGAGCGCGAGTGGTGGCGGAGGAAGTTGGTGATCTCTTTGTCGGTGGCAATGAATCCGCCGAGCGAGGCGAAGGATTTGGAGAATGTGCCCATGATGAGGTCAACGTCGTCGGCTACGCCGTAGTGGTGGCAGACGCCGCGGCCGCCGGGGCCGAACACGCCGATGCCGTGAGCTTCGTCGACCATCACGGATGCGTTGTATTTCTTGGCAAGCTCGGTGATTGTCTTGACGTCGGCAACGTCACCTTCCATCGAGAAGACGCCGTCGGTGACGATGAGCTTCACTTTGTCGGGGTCGCATTTGCGGAGCTGCTTTTCGAGCGACTCCATGTCGTTGTGTTTGTATTTGAGCGACTGGGAGAAGGAGAGACGGCGGCCTTCGATGATGGAAGCGTGGTCCTGTTCGTCCCAGATGATGTAGTCTTCGCGGCCGGTGAGGGTGGAAACGACGCCGAGGTTCACTTCAAATCCGGTGGAATAGATCATCACGTCCTCTTTGCCGATGTATTCGGCGATGCGTGCTTCGAGCTGCTTGTGCAGGTCGAGCGTGCCGTTAAGGAAAGGTGAGCCGGCGCATCCGGTGCCATATTTGCGGGTGGCTTCGATAGCTGCTTCTTTGATTCGGGGGTCATTGACAAGGCCGGTGTAGCAGTTGCTGCCGAACATCAGCACTTTCTTACCGTCGATGATCACTTCCGGATCCTGTTCGCTTGATATTGCACGGAAATAGGGATAAACTCCGGCGGCTTTCACCCGCTGCGGTTCTGTGTACTTTGATAATTTTTCTTGTAATAGCTTCATGGTTAAGGACATGATGACTTTTTAACTATCTGCGTCGCAGGCGCCGAGAGCCGTTGGCGACTAAACAGGCTGCAAATTTAATTAAAATTTGCGGATTATTGTCGCTCTTTGTCTACATTTTTTTGCCGCGGGTGAAATTTTGTCAGGGTTCGGGGCTATTTTTTGACCCTTTGCCACTGGCGGTTGCGGGCGTCTCAGCTGAGGGGGAGTCCGCCGAGCATGTCCAGGGCGAGGTGGAGTACGCGTTCAGGGGCGTGGGCTATGTGGTCGGCGTGGTTTTCGCGCAGCTCCTGCTCGGTGCGGAAGCCCCAGGTGACGCCTACGGAAGTGACGGCGGCGCGGGTGGCCGTCTGCATGTCGACGCCCGAGTCGCCAACGTAGAGCACCTGCGCTTTCGGCGTGGGGCATTCGTTGAGGATGCTGAACACTATCGAGGGGTCGGGCTTTACGGGGATGCCCTCGCGGTTGCCGTGGATGGCGGCCCACTCGACATCGGGGAAGTAGTGGCGGATGAGCTCATCGACGGCTGCCTGATATTTGTTGGAGGCCACGGCGATCTGGATGCCGTTGTGGCGCAGCGCGCGGAGCAGTTCGGCGATGCCGGGGTAGGGGCGGGTGTGGGCGGTGAGGTGCGAGCCGTAGTAGTCGGTGAAGTGGCGGCGCATGATGGCTACGTTTTCTTCGGTGCGTTCGTCCTCGGGCATCACGCGCTCCAGTAGGCGTGTCACGCCGTTGCCTACATAGTAGGGGTAGGCGGCCGGCGAATGCTGCGGGTAGTGGCATTGGGCGAGGGCGTAGTTGGCGGCGTCGGCGAGGTCGGCTATTGTGTTGAGGAGGGTTCCGTCTAAATCGAATATCACTAACATGGGTGCGGTGTCTTTATAATATATAATATATATGTGCTGTCGCTGACTGAGGCTGTAGCGGTGTCGCGGGCAAGCTGTGTCAATAATAACAATCGGGGCGGTCAGAATGGATAACCGACGGAGAAATGAAATGAGGTGTCGCGTTTCCAGCGGGGGTGTATGATGGGCCAGCGTTCCTGATTCATGGCCGGGTTATGGGCTTTGATGCCGAGGTCGAAACGGAGGAGGAAGTAACTGAAGTCCATGCGCAGGCCTATGCCGTAGGCGAGGGCTATCTGTTTCCAGAAGGTGTTGAAATGAAACATGCCGCCGGGCTGGTTCTCGTAGTTGTGGATGGTCCAGATGTTGCCGGCATCGATGAAGGCGGCGCCTTCAAACACCCAAAAGAGCTTGGCGCGGTATTCGGCCGAGAGGTCGAGGCGTATGTCGCCGCACTGGTTGATGAAGTCGGTGACGGAGTTGCGGGAGTCGAAGCTGCCGGGGCCGAGGGTGCGCACGCCCCAGCCGCGCACGCCGTTGGCGCCGCCGGCGTAGAAGCGTTTCTCAAAGGGGAGCACGCGGGAGTTGCCGTAGGGCACTCCGATGCCGAAGCCGGCGTGGAAGGCGAATGCGTGGCGGTCGGTGAGGTTGAGCGTGAGCGAATAGTCGACTTCGGCTTTGGCGTATTGTGAATACTGGATGCCGAACACGGTGTAGACGCCGTCGTCGCGACGCTGGTTGGATAGCGAGGAGATGGCGTAGAGGATGTTGCCGGCGGTTTCGGCCGAGGCGCGAAGGGTGTAGACCGAGGGCTGGAGACGGTAGCGGCCCGGCAGCGAGGTGGCTATCTGCTTGTTGGTGATGTTGATGGTGTAGCCGGTGCGCATGATGAAGTGGTCTTCGTAGCTGTAGCGCAGCAGCGGGTTGTCGGGGGCTATCTGGTTGATGAAGTCGATGGTCGATTCGGGGAGGTAGACGTAGTTGACGTCGACGAGGTCCCAGGTGCGGCGCACGCGGTTGTCGGGCGTGTTCCATTTGTATTTCCAGGCCGCGCCGGCGATGACGCGGGTGTATTCGGGGCGTTCCTGATAGTTGAACGATAGCGCCAGCTCGGTGGAGGCTTTGCTTCGCTGGCGGAAGCTGCGGCTGAGGAAGGGCATCATGTATTTGGGGAATGTGAGGCCCACTTCGGCGGCATATTCCGTGTAGCGGTCGTTGATGAGGTTGGAGAGATTGCCCGAGAGGCTCTCGTAGTTGACGCGGAATTTGGTGGTGAGCAGGTTGCTGCGCCGGGCGAGGTCGCGGTGCTGGTAGGCCACGCCGACGCCGAAACCGAAGTCGCCCTCGGAGTTGGTGCCTTCGAGTTCGAATGTTACGCCCTGCTTCTTGTTGCGTGTCAGGAAGATATAGGCGTCAAGACGTTCGGTGCCGTCGACGAATCCGGTGGGCACCATGTCGATGTTGATGCTCTTGATGATGCCGAGCTGGGCAAGCGATTCGTAGGTGCGGTTGACGGCCTCGGTGCTGTAGGACATGTCACGGTGGAGGAAGCATTTCTCTTCGAGGGCCGAGGGGAGGAGGTAGTGGTCGCGGTCGGGATAGATCACGGTGATGCCTTTGTAGTTGACGGCGTCGCCCTCGGCTCCGGCGATGTCTTCGCGTCGGAGACCGCGCGTAGAGCCGGCCACGAAGATGATGCGGTTGATGACGTAGCGGCGGTGCGTGGCTATGGAGTCGGCTTCGGAGGGCGCGCCTGCCTGGTGGCGGAGCGGGCGCGGGGGACGCACCACCATGGTGAGGTCGACGTCGAGCGACTGCTCGGCGGTGTCGGCGGTGAAGGTGATGTATTCTTTGGAGAAGCCGTAGTAGCCGGCATCGCGCATCAGGGCTGTCAGTCGGGTGCGTTCGGCGTCGAGCGCCGTGCGGTCGAGGTTTTCGCCGCGGTTGAGGGTGAAATTGGCCGAGTCGGCCATGACGATGCGTTCGATGGCGGTGTCGGAGAATTCATAGGCCATGTTGCGGATCACGTGCGCCTTGCCGGGATAGAGACGATAGTCCACGCGGATGCGCGTGCTGTCGTCGCTGACGGTGGCGTCGGCTTCGACCTGCGCGTCCATGAAGCCTTTGTTGACGAGGGCCTGGCGCAGCTGGCGGGTGGAGGCTTCCGTCAGCTCGCTGTCGTAGATCACCGGCGGCTGCCCGAGGCGGCGCAGCCAGCGGTTGTACCACCGCGTGGTGTCGCGCCCCGACATGTTGTAGACGCCGAGCTGCAGCTTGGCGAAGCCGAGCACTTTATGGTTGGGCTGCTGGCGCACATAGTTGATGAGCTCTGTGCGGTCGAGGCCGGCGGAATCGTCGACCAGGATGCTGATGTCGTCGAGCAACATCTTTCCTTCAGGCACATGACGGGTCGAGCGGCAGGCCGACAGGGCCGTCAGCAGCAGGGCTATCGCTATTATGGCGGGGATGTTTCGCGTCATGGGTTGATTTGAGATTGCAAAGTTAACGCCGCGGAGCGGATTTTGAAAGCAAAAGCGAAAAAATAACGGGCGGCAGGCAATGCTATGTGACAAAAAAGCCTTAACTTTGCACTCCGTAAAAGGCAGGCAGAACAATAGTTTCCGATATATCAATATATTACGCTTATTTCAATGAATCTTTCCTGGTTAACAGAACTCTTGGGTCCGGGCAACACATCGCTGGCGGGCACGCTGGTGCTCTATTCGTTTGTGATTGCGCTGGGTGTGTTTCTGGGCAAGCTGAAGGTGGGTAGCGTGTCGCTCGGTGTCACATTCGTGCTCTTCGTGGGCATCCTGATGGGACATATGGGCTACGTGGTCGATGCCAACGTGCTGAAGTTTGTGCGTGAATTCGGCCTCATCCTGTTCATCTTCGCCATCGGTATTCAGGTAGGTCCGGCCTTTTTCTCCTCGTTCAAGAAGGGCGGCATACGCCTCAATATGCTGGCCGTCAGCTGTATCGTGCTCAACGTAGCGATCGTGCTCACCATCTATTTCATCGATGGCAACACGAACATTAACGCTCTCGTCGGCGTGATGTCGGGTGCCGTCACCAACACCCCCGGACTGGCAGCCGCACAGCAGGCTGTTCAGGAAAACGCCAATGCCGTCGACGCCATCAACACCATGTCGATGGGCTATGCCGCTGCTTATCCTCTTGGCGTGTGCGGCATCATCGGCGCCATGTTCCTCATCAAAGCGCTGTTTAAGATCAAGATCGACAAGGAGGTCAAGGCTATGGAAGAGGAGAATGAAAAACTCCAGTCAAAGCCTAACTTTGTGTCGATCGAAGTGACGAACCATCTGATCAACGGGCGTTCGCTGCGCGAGCTGCACGACATTATCCAGTGCGATTTCGTGATCTCACGACTGATGGACCAGAGCGGCAACATCATTATCCCGACGTCACAGACGCAGATCCGCGTGAGCGACAAGCTGTTTGTGATCCTTTCGGTCAGCGACACGGCACGATTTGAATCGGTCGTGGGTCCGGAAGTGGAGATGGACTGGGAAGAGGTGACGCCGAGCCGCGTGGTTTCGCGCCGTATCGTCATCACCAAGAGCCAGTACAACGGTGTGGCTCTGGGTTCGCTTCGTCTGCATGCCGGCTATCAGCTCAACGCCACCCGCGTCAACCGCGCCGGCGTCGACCTTATCGCCTCGCCCGACCTGCGCCTTCAGATGGGCGACCGCATCACGGTTGTAGGCGACCTCAACGACATCGACCGTCTGGCCAACCGCCTTGGCAACTCGATGAAGCGTCTTAACGAGCCTAACATGATCACGATTTTCGTGGGTATCCTCTTCGGTATTATCGTGGGTTCCATCGAACTTCCGTTCAGTATGAAACTCGGTCTGGCAGGCGGTCCGCTCGTTGTGGCCATCCTCCTGAGCCGCTTCGGCTACAAGTTCAAGCTCGTCACCTACACATCATCGTCGGCCTCGCTGCTCATGCGCGAACTGGGCATCTGCCTCTTCCTCGCGTCGGTGGGCATTTCGGCAGGCGCCAACTTCGCCGAAACGGTGTTCAATCCCACGGGTATGTGGTGGGTGATCTGGGGCTTCATCATCACCTTCGTGCCTCTGGTGATTGTGGGCTGTGTTGCCCGTGGCATCTACAAGATCAATTTCTTGACTATCATGGGTATGTTCTCGGGCGGCTATACCGATCCTCCGGCTCTGGCTTACGCCAACAACGCCACCGGCAACGATGCTCCGGCCGTGTCGTATTCGACCGTCTACCCGCTCACGATGTTCCTGCGCGTGGTCGCGGCTCAAGGCCTGATCATAGCGTTCACCTGATCCATCAGCAAGCATAAAACGGCGCCGCGCCAGAACGTTGGTTTCTGACGCGGCGCTGTCTGTTTTATGCCGGATTTGTGTCACATGAAGCGGTTGAAGATGGCTTCAAGGTCGGACGAGGCTATCTCGCCTGCGTCGCGCCACACCTCTTCGCCGTTTTTGTACATCACCCATGTGGGGTAGCTTTCGACGCCGAACACGCGGTCGATCTCGGGGTGCGCGTCACCGTCGTACTGGAGTATGTTCACGCGGCCGTCGTAGACCTCTTTCAGGCTTTCGACAATCGGCATCATACGGTGGCAGTGGGGGCACCACGATGCATAGATCTCGACAAGCGTCGGTGTCGGGCCGTCGAACATATCTTGTAATGTTTTCTGATTCATGACTCTATGTGTTTTGATGCCGGTCTGGGGCGATGTTATTGCATGTCGCTCTTGGTGTCGTTGACAAATTCTTTCACTTTGGCCACGAGCGGCTCTTTCTGGTGCAGGCCGTAGCCGCGCCATAAGGCTTCGCCGTTTTTAAAGAGGATGAGCGTGGGCACCGAACGGATGTGGTAGCGGGCGGCCAGCTCGGCGTTGCGGTCAATGTCGACTTTTATCACGTTGGCGCTGTCGCCGACTTCGTTTTTCACTTGTTCAAGAATAGGGCCCTGCATGCGGCACGGACCGCACCAGGTGGCGAAGAAATCGACCAGCGTGGGTTTCGGCCGGGCGATCATTTCATCAAATTCGTTCATAAGGCATTTATGTTATATGATGGTTAATAATGGCGGTTGCAGGCGCCGGGCTGTTTTCCCCCGGAAGTTGAGGCTGCCGGAGCCGGCGTTCATTTTCAATAACAATAATCGGCGGCGGTTGGTTTTGGGAGTTTTCAAACGATTATTTTTTGCCGTTAAATGCAGATTGCTTATTTTTGTGAGAAAATAAGCAAAAGAGTCTTTATGGCACACATCAACCTTCAAGGCATGGGCGTGGCGCTTATCACGCCGTTTAAGGCCGACAAATCGATTGACTTCGAAGCATTGGGCCGCTTGCTCGATTATCAGATACAGAGTGGCGTGGACTATCTTGTGGTGCTGGGCACAACGAGCGAGAACCCGACGCTCGAGCCGGAGGAGCGTGAAGCGATCAAGCGTTTTGTCGCTTCGCATGTCGACGGGCGCGTGCCTCTGGTGCTCGGCTGCGGCGGCAACAACACGTCGGCCGTGGTGCGCGAGCTCACCTCGACCGATCTGTCGGCATTCTCGGCCATCCTGTCGGTGGTGCCTTACTACAACAAACCCTCGCAGGAGGGCATCTATCAGCACTATGCCGCCGTGGCCAAGGCTTCGCCGCTGCCTGTGGTGCTCTACAACGTGCCCGGACGCACGGGCGTCAACATGGCGCCTGAGACCACACTGCGCCTCGCTGCCGATTTCCCCAACATCGTGGGCGTGAAAGAGGCCTCCGGCAATATGGTGCAGGTGGATGAGATAATCAAGCACAAGAGCCCCGACTTCATGGTGATCTCGGGCGATGATGCCGTGACCTTCCCGCTTATCACCCTCGGCGCCGTGGGAGTCATCTCGGTGATCGGCAACGCATTCCCAAAGGAATTCTCACGCATGGTGCGGCTGGCTCTTGCCGGCGACTATGCCTCGGCTCGCACCATCCATCACCGGTTCAACGACCTTTTCGGGCTGCTTTTCGTCGACGGCAATCCCGCCGGAGTGAAGTGTGTGCTTCACGCCATGGGATTCTGCGAAAACGAGCTGAGGCTTCCCCTTGTGCCGACGCGGATCACTACACTTGAAAAAATCAATCGCGTGCTTGAAACCCTGCGGTAAAACGTCGGCCTCGTTTCATGGAATTTGCTTATATCCCCCAAAAAGCGTAACTTTGCACCGCAAACAGGTCCGGTAGCTCAGCTGGATAGAGCATCTGCCTTCTAAGCAGACGGTCCCGCGTTCGAATCGCGGCCGGATCACAGAAAAGTCACCGGGAATTTTTCCCGGTGACTTTTTTATGTATCTTTTTAATTTTGTGTTACATCCGTTACGTCTCTATTGCTCGGGTCAATACACGCGATGGTCTCGGCGTTCTCTGTTCATGGCTTCTTTGATGCTACTGTCTCTGTTGAAGTCTTGCTGTAGCTTTTTCGGTAGATTTCATTGACTTAAATTCAAACACACTCTTAAAGGACCCATTATCTTTGTGGCGTAGGCCGCTCAGACCGCCGATGGCAGTGTCGCGGTTTGGCTTAGCTTTCCCCGGGCATGGGGGGCAAGGGCGGAGATGGAGAGCGTTGGCAGGTCGGCAGGAGAGGCGACGCGGCGGAGAAAACAAAAACGGGCTGTCTCGGCGACGGCCCGTTTTGCGGTTATTGTTTCAAAAAAAAATGCTTCTTAATTACTAATGCAAGTTGTTTTATGCGGTATAGATCGGGGTGTATATTGGGTTTATTACCTAAACGAGGTAAGATTCTTTGTATTCGCTTGCAAAGGTAATGAGCTAAAGTTGGGGCACGGTGGCTATTTCGTTACAATGCTATGGCAATGGGCGGTTTGTTGGTCTATTTAACATTTTTTAAGCAACAAGTAGCGCCCGACACCGGCGAATAAAGTTGGGGCGCGGGTGCTGAGGCTTTGAGCTTCAGCTGATGGGAGGGGACGGGTAGGAGGAATGTGAGAGCGGGGGGCTTATGCGCTCTTTCGCAAGGTGAACATGAATTCGAGGCCGCCGTTGGGGCGGTTGTGGACCGACATTACGCCGCCGAGCG
Organism: uncultured Porphyromonadaceae bacterium; assembly: GCA_902489785.1. Classification (GTDB taxonomy): domain Bacteria; phylum Bacteroidota; class Bacteroidia; order Bacteroidales; family Muribaculaceae; genus Paramuribaculum. The sequence continues at coordinate 5,916 of CABUBG010000024.1, read as the reverse complement.
ATTCGATGATGTTTTTGACGATCGGGAGGCCGAGGCCGGTGCCGCCGGTTTTGCGGGCGCGGCCGGCGTCGACGCGGAAGAAGCGGTCGAAGAGGTGGGGGAGGTTGGCGTCATCGACGCCACGGCCGTTGTCCCAGAAGGCGAAGGTGTAGAATTCTTTCGACTGGGCCACGAGGCGTACGCCCATGGCGGTGCCGTGGGAGTGGATCACGGCGTTTTTGATGAGGTTGGAGAGTGCGCTGGTCAGGAGGTTGGCGTTGCCGAGCACTTCGCAGTCGAGGGGCACGTCGTATTCAAATGTCATGTCGCCGGTGAGTCCTGCGGTGGAGAAGTCGTTGTCGATGGAGTAGACGATGTCGTGGAAGTTGATGGTGGTAACGGGGATGTTGCCGCTGCCTTCTTCGAGGCGGGTCATGGTGGCCACGTCGTTGAGGAGGTTGCAGAGGCGGTCGACGTTTTGCTGGGCGCGGCGCAGGAAGTAGGTGCGTGTCTTGTCGTCCATGTCGTCGGATGAGAGCACGGTGTCGAGGTAGCCTTTGATGACGCCCACGGGAGTTTTGAGCTCGTGGTTGATGTTGTTGGTCATCTGGCGTTTGATGCGTGCTTTTTCCTCGACGGCGTGGATGGCCACGTTGTGTTCGCGCTGGCTTTTTTCGAGGGCGTTGGTGCGGTCGCGGTAGAGTTTCACGATCTGGCGAGAGATGTCGCCGAGCTCGTTGTGGGGGAATTTGCTTTCGTCAAACTGCACATTATTATTATTGGCGTTGTTGGCGAAATCGCGAAGTATGCGTATGTTGTTGGTGATGTTGCGGGTGATGAAATAGGCGGTGAGCGCGGAGGCGGCGAGGAGCACTATGAGAATGGACCAGAATGTGACGTCGGTTGTGGAGAGTGATTCACGGAGCGTGGCGGTCAAGGGCATGGCCGTGTAGATGAGGAGCTTGCCGTCGTTGCTCTTTGCCGATTTGAAGTAGTAGAGCTCGCCGGTGGTGCTGGAGGCCTGGCCTTCGTAGTTGTCGTCGGATTTCTTGTTGAGCTGCCTGGCCACGAACTCTTTGTCGATGGGAGCACCGAGGTAGTAGCGCGGTGTCTTGCCGTTGTCGAAGTCGTCTTTTTCAAACACGCTGATGCGCACGCCGTCGTAGCGTGAGTCTTCGAAGGATATGCCGAGGGTGCGGATGAATTCGCCGAGGTCGTGGTCCTCGTTGGTGTTGCGTTGCTCGTAGACTGCGATGATGCGGCTGCTGAGGAGGTCGAGCTGCTGGACAATGGTGCGCTCGCGCATGTTTGTTTCGTGATTGTAGAAGTAGCTCATGAGGAAAATCACGATGAGCCACGAGAGGAGCACGATAGGCACAAATATGCGCCACCAGAAACTAAACCGTCTCTTTAAAACCATAGCCGAATCCCAGACGTGTCACGATGTTATTTCCGTAGGGGCCGATTTTTTTGCGCAGTCGGGCGATGTTGGTGTCGATGGTGCGGTTGGTCACGACCACGTCGTTGTCCCATACCTGACGGATGATTTCTTCGCGCGAATAGATGCGGTTGCGGTGGGTGAGGAAAAAGAGGAGGATGTCGAATTCGGTGCGGGTCAGGCCCATGTCTTCACCGTTGAGGAATCCGAGCTTGTCGTTGCGGTCGATGCGGAGCGTGTGGAAAGAGATGTCGGGTTCGTAGAGGCTCTGTGACACGTTGTATTCCCACTGGCGCGAGGCCTGGCTGCGGCGGAGCACGGCGCGGACGCGGGCAAGCACTTCGCTGATCACAAACGGTTTTGAAATATAGTCGTCGGCTCCGATATTGAGTCCCATTACGGTGTCGTCTTCGCCATTGAGCGCGGAGCAGAATATGAAGGGGGTGTTTTCGATCTCGGGCATGTTTTTCACCCGTTTGGCAAAGTCGAATCCGCTCAGATGCTCCATCATGATGTCGACAATGAAAAGCGAATAAGCTGATAGGTCCATTTCGAGCGCTTCTTCGGCGCTGTAGGCGCAATCGACTTCGTAGCCTTCTTTTTCGAGGTTGAATTTGAGGATCTCGCAGAGAGCCTCTTCGTCGTCGATTACTAAGATCTTAATTCTCATTGTGGTATAGGGTATAATAGAATAATTGATGTCAGGACGGTGCGACCGTCTTTTTAGCGATTGTAAAGTTACAAAACAGATGACAAAGCTATAAGTTAAACAATGTTAAAATAGCGTTTGGACCGAACCGACGGTGCGTGTGGGTGTTATAAGGGTATAATTACTATTTGCACTGTGTTTTTTTTCATGGTATTAGATTTAAGGTTAAAGATTAAGCGGCTGTCGTGAGACAGCCGTTTCGTTTTTCTGTGGGGTGAAAACACGATTTGGCGTGAATTTTTATTGTTGTTTGGAAAATTATAGCTATTTTTGAATCCGTTAATAATCCAATCTCTCCGTCGGAATGTCGGCGGAGCCACTGAATCAACCCTAAATTTCTACAAAATGGAATTGCTTGACCATGAAGCAGAAGCTGCCCGGCAGCCCGATGCTAACCCTACCGCTGAAACATCTACCGAAACAACCGTTATTGCAACCGAAGAGACTGTGAGAGAAGAAGATCGCCCGCAGCCGGCTACGGTTGAACAGCTTATCGGCCGTCTGAAAGAAATAGCCGCTATGGCCGATACGGAGATCAACGCCGATGAGGTGAGTCACATCAAGCAGCAATTCTATTATCTGCGTAATGAAGCGCGTGCTGCTGCCGAAGCTGCCGCCGAAGGCGAAGAAGCTGCCGAAGCATCTGCCGAAACTGCTGAAGCCGCCGCTGAAGGCGAAGCCGCACCGCAGGCCGATGCCGTAGAAGAGACCTTCAAGGTTCTCCTCGCTGAAATAAAAGAGAAGAAAGCTGCGATGCGCGCCCGCATCGAGGCTCAGCAGCTGGCCAATCTCGAGCGCAAAAACGCCATCATCGCCGAGATGCAGGCGATGAGCGCCGACACCGACAATGTCAACCGCCACTATCCCCGCGTCAAAGAGCTGCAGGCCGAGTTTAAGGCTATCGGCGAGGTGCCGCAGCAAAACTCAACCGAGACGTGGAAAGCCTATCAGGATGCCGTGGAATATTTCTACGACCAATGGAAGGTGAACAAAGAGCTCCGTGACTACGACTTCAAGAAAAACCTTGCCGAGAAGCAGCTGCTCATCGACGAGGCCGAAAAGCTTGGCAGCGAGTCCGATGTGGTCGTCGCTTTCCGCCGCCTGCAGGAGCTTCACGACAAATGGCGTGAGATCGGCCCTGTGGCCAAAGAGTTCAGAGAAGAGATCTGGACCCGCTTCAAAGACCTGTCGGCCGACATCAACAAACGCTATCAGGCTTTCTTTGAGGAACGCAAGAAACGCGAGCAGGAAAACCAGGACGCCAAAACCGCCCTTTGCGAGCGCATCGAGGCCATCGACATCGCGTCGCTCAAAGGATATTCCTCGTGGAACAAAGCCACACAGATTATAATAGACGCGCAGGAAGAGTGGAAAAAACTTGGCTATGCCTCGCGCAAAACCAACAACGCTCTCTTCAGCCGCTTCCGCCAGTGCTGCGACAAATTTTTCGCTGCCAAGGCCGAATTCTTCCACTCGATGAAGGATGAGCTGGCCCGCAATCTCGAGGCCAAGACCCGTCTCTGCGAGGAAGCCGAATCGCTCAAGGACAGCACCGACTGGAAATGCACGGCCGACCGCCTTGTCGAGCTGCAGAAACAGTGGAAGACCATCGGCGCCGCGCCCAAGAAACAGAGCGATCTCATCTGGAACCGCTTCCTTGCCGCCTGCGACTGTTTCTTCAACCGCAAGAAAGCCGACGCATCGTCGACCCGCAAAACCGAGCAGGCCAACCTGGCCGCCAAGCGCGATATCGTGGCTCAGCTTACGGCGCTCAACTCGCCCGAAGCCGACACCCCGCGCGACGAGGCCATAGCACGTATCAACGCCCTGCGCGCAACGTGGCAGGAGACCGGCCATGTGCCCTTCCGAGAGAAAGAAAAGCTGCATGAAGCCTACCGCGAGGTGGTGCGTCAGCTCTTTGATAAATACGACATGCATGAGACGCGTGCCCGTCAGGCTTCGTTTGAGGCATCGCTCAACGAGCTCTCGGCCGACAAGCAGAAGCTCGGCCGAGAACGCGAACGTCTGATGCGCGCCTATGAGTCGCGCCGCAATGAGCTCACCACCTATGAGAACAACCTCGGATTCTTCAACTCCAAATCGAAATCGGGCGAATCGATGCTTCGCGAAGTGCAGCGCAACATCCAGCGCCTTAAAACCGATATCGCCGATCTCGAGAACAAAATCCGCCTCATAGACACGAAGTTCTGACAGCTATCGGGTAGGTAACCTAAAACCAGACAGGCAATGACAGGGATCAATGCTCGCGGACGTTACGGACGTTATATACAGTTGATACTCAACTGTGTGGACTTCCTGATAATCAATATCGCGTTTATCATAGCAGCCCGACTGTCGCCGGAGTTTGTGGCCGAGCGCACCCGCACGGTGTGGCTCCTGGCCAACATCTCCTATCTGCCTGCCGCCTATCTCCTGGCTCACACTCAGACTACGCGCTCGATAGGCATGGAGCATGTGCTGACCAATTCGATCAAGGCGGTGGCTTTCCATGCGCCTGTGTTCATCTGCACGCTCTATTTCCTGCAGCTCGACCGCATACCGTGGGTGGCATTCGCCGAGTTTTATGGCGCGATGCTTGTGCTCTTCCCGCTGTGGTGGCTGCTTTCGCGCATCATCATCAAGTATTTCCGCCGACGCGGCCGCAATTTCAGCCGTGTGCTGATCGTGGGATCCAACCCGATGGCGCGTAAGCTCTACGACGTCATGTCGTCCGACATCGGGTTCGGCTATCGCATAATGGGCTTTTTCGACGACGCTCCCTGCTCGAGAATACCCGAGGGGATGTACCGCGGCACCATAGACGACCTTGAAACATACGTTGCCGAAAACGGCATCGATGAGATATTCTGCGTGTTGCCCGGCGATCAGGCTGACCAGATAAACCGCACGCTGCAAATAGCCGAAAACCACGTGGCGCAATATTATTATGTGCCTCAGATCGGGAAAAACGTCAACCGCAACTACGACATGTATGCCCTCGGCCCGATACCGGCGATGTCGGTGCGCCATCAGCCTCTCACGCGGTTGTCCAACCGTTTGTGCAAGCGGGCGTTTGACCTCGCGTTTTCCGGGCTGTTCATGATCGTCTCGCCGCTGATTTTCATACCGGTGGGCATAGCCATCAAGATATCATCGCCGGGCCCTGTGTTCTTCAAACAGAAACGCACCGGCTATCGCGGCCGTGAGTTTAACTGCTACAAGTTCCGCACTATGCGCGTCAATGCGGCCGCCGACACGCAGCAGGCCACGAAGGACGATCCGCGCAAGACGCGGCTGGGCAACCTGTTGCGGCGCACCAGCATCGACGAGCTCCCGCAATTTATCAATGTGCTGAAAGGCGAGATGTCGGTCGTGGGGCCGCGGCCTCACATGCTTCGTCACACCGAGCAGTATTCGCGTCTGATACAGAAATACATGGTGCGCCACTACATCAAGCCCGGCATAACAGGGTGGGCGCAGATCAACGGCTACCGCGGCCAGACCGAGGAGCTGTGGCAGATGGAAAAGCGCGTGGAGCACGACGTGTGGTATATCGAGCACTGGAGCACGATGCTTGATCTGAAGATCATTTTCCGCACCGTGTACAATGCCATCCACGGCGAGAAAAACGCATTCTGAGCTTTTTAATCACTTAACGATTGGGCCGGTTCCTGATGGGATCGGCCATTTTTGTCGTTTATTAGTATCCATCCGAAAAAAGCCGACTTGATTTTGTCAGGTCGGCTTAGGTTTTGTAGTTGTAAGGGAGGAGTTTGACGAGTTCGAGTTC
>CABUBG010000023.1:0-28585 GCA_902489785.1 uncultured Porphyromonadaceae bacterium | reverse complement strand
CTCCAAAACCCTCAATAAAGCGAGTTAATTTTGGAACACGGAACTGAACACCCTATTAATTTAACTGTAGAACCATAAGAATCATGAAAACGATTAGAGCTATTAAATGTGCCGCGCTGATTGGCCTGCTGTCGGTCAGCTCGGCTGTAGCTTCGGCTGCGGAATCTGTGCAGGACGAGATGCTTGAAACATTTGTGCGACTGGCCCGCATCAACAGTCAGTCGAGCAAAGACAGTGTCAGCACTTACGGTCAGCATCTCATGGCGCTCGAGCTCGAACGCACCATCAACGAGATGCTCAAGGACAATCCCAAAGCCGGGTCGGTCTGTGTTTCGCCTACAAATTATGTTTATGTGACCATTCGCCCAAATATTAAAAAACCGGGCAATGTGCTGGGCATCTCCTGCCACCTCGATGTGACGCCCGAAGCTCCCGGCGGAAACATTGTGCCGATTGTCGACACTCTCGACGGCCACACCATAGTCCGCACCGACGGCACCACACTGCTCGGCGCCGACGATAAGTGCGGTGTGACCATTTCACTGCAGCTCATCAAGGAACTGCTCACAAACAAGAAGCTGAAACATGGCGAAGTGATGTTTGCCTTCTGTCCCAACGAGGATGTGGGCCGCGCTGCCGAAGATATCGACACGATGTATTTCAATCCCGACATCATTTTCGACCTCGACGGCCCCGGAGGCGAAGTGATCACAAAATCCAATTTCACAGCCCGCGGTGTCATAGTGAAGTTTATCGCCCGTAAGGCTCACCCCGGCGACGCAAAAGCCGAACGCCTTGGCGATGCCGTGGCTGCCGCCGCTTCCTATGTGTCGTTCTTCCCCATCGACACTCGCCCTGAACGCACCGAAGGCCTCGAAGGATATATCCACCCCTGGGATTTCGACGTCGACTCCATTACCGGCGATGTCACCGTGAATACTCGTGTGCGCTACTTCGACCCCAAAGAAGGCGAACGCTTCGACAGGCTTCTCAAAGATGCACTGGCGAAGGTGGCTGCCGACTATCCCAACGTTGGTGTGAAAGTGTTGTTCGACGGCGTCCAGTATGATAATGTGGCACTGTCGCTCCGTCCCGAAGATTTTGAACTTGTGGAGAAGGCTGCCGCAACCACAGGAAAGAAGTTCAGATTTGCCGATGAACGTGGAGGAACCACAGCTTCCATGTTTGCTGCCAAGGGGCTCAAAGGAGGTATGTGCGTCTTTACCGGACAGCATGAAATCCACAGCACACGCGAGTATGCCGACCTTCAGGAAATGGAAGAGTGCTACAACCTGATGCTCGAGATTATCCGCAATGTCCCGAATCTTCCGGCGCGGTGACTGATCGCGGTGCGTCGCCGCTGAAACCACAATATATAAATATTATGCAGATGCGCCGGCTGAGCCGCGCTTCCGGCACATCTGCTTAACTTACTTAATCTTAGCTCTATGACTGAAAATGAATTGAATAAATTTAGGGATTATTCCTCCGAAAGGCTCACCGAGGTTCTCGTTGACCTTTTCCTGCAAATTGACAAAGTGCATGAAAATGATTTTCAGGCCTATACTCACTTCTGCCTGACGGATCTCAGCGTCGGTGCCGGCGACAGGTTACATATTCAGCTCACAGAGTTCCAACGTCTCAACGTCGCCTCGCGCCATCAGAACTACCGCGATTTTGTTGCGATAGTATGCATGATATGCACAGGCGAAGGTCCGGAGAGTTATGTGCCCGGCAAAATCACAAGCCCCGTGCTCAGCGAAATAGTGGCGACTCTCGGCTCTGGCTCCCGATCCGAGGGCGACCTTTTGTACAAACTCCGTCACGACTACACCGGCGGCGACTCATTCCGCGGCGACACCCGCAATACCGACGATGTCACCGGTCAGTCCGGCATGTCCGAACAGCAGGAGTGGGAAGATGACGAGGGGTTGCAAAATCCTATGGCCGAAAACATCTCAAACGTTGTGTCAAAGAAGAAAAAATCGTATTTCTCCTCCGTTCTCGGGCTCGTAGGAATGCTGGCCATGCTGTTTGGGAGCACCCTTGCTTATCAAACATGCATGGATACCCACACGGGCACCGGCACCCGGCTCACCGCCTCTGACATCACCATCGATCCCATCCCCGACCCGGCCCCCATCCCAGCAGATACTGTTCCCGACGTCGCTCTCGCTCCTGCTCCCGCCGAAACCGATACGTCCACTCTCACTCCCGCCAGCGATGCTTACATCAATCTTGCTAACAGCGGCATCAAACATGATACTATATCATATATTGCGCATTATCCTGTAATGATGGTACCTTACAAAATAGGAATCCCCGCAGTCAGGGTGCCGATCTACATTCCCAGATATCCGGCGACACGTGTTCCGATGATAAAGGGGAGCAGCACACTTATGGAATTACGCTACTTACGCCACTTACGTCTGTAGCCTCTGATTTTCGCATCTGCTACATTAATTGGCGATAGCTGCAACCACCCCGACGTTGTTCCTCCGCCATACGTCCCGCCATACGATCCGCAATGTGTCTTGCCATGCTGCGAACGTCCCTAATCTCCCCTAATCTCCCCTAATGTCGGAAGATGGGGCGAAAATAATTGGGGAAAATGTTGGTGGTTAGCGGGAAAGTGATTATATTTGCAGCCGATTTTTGCCGTGTTGGGCTCGAAGAAGCGCGCCGGAAGCTGAAAGGCAGATGGCACCGCCCGCCGGATTAACCTGTTAAACGTATCAATTACAACAATGTACGCAATTGTAGAAATTCAGGGACAGCAGTTTAAGGCTGAGGCCAACAAGTTCCTGTATGTTCATTATCTCGGAGAAGCCACTAAAGAAGGCGACACCGTTGAATTCAACCGTGTTCTCCTCGCTGATGCCGATGGTACTGTAACTGTAGGCGCCCCGACAGTAGATGGCGCCAAAGTGGTATGTGAAGTCCTCACACCGCTGGTTAAGGGTGACAAAGTGATCGTTTTCAAGAAAAAACGTCGCAAAGGCTATCGTCGTAAAAACGGCCATCGCCAGTATTTCACCAAAGTGTTAGTTAAAGAAGTAGTTGCTTAATCCTCAAAAATCTAAAAGACAATGGCACATAAGAAAGGTGTAGGTAGTTCGAAGAACGGACGCGAATCGGAAAGCAAACGACTCGGCGTCAAGATTTTTGGTGGCCAGTATGCAAAGGCCGGCAACATCATCAAACGCCAGCGTGGCACAGTGCACCATCCCGGACTTAACGTAGGCATGGGCAAGGATCACACACTGTTCGCACTGATCGACGGTGTGGTAGTGTTCACGGAAGGCAAGAACGGTCGTCGTTTCGTCAACGTGACCCCGGCCGAAGCGTAAGCTTCCACAACCATTGCGGCAGCAAGCGATGTCATCGAGACGCGCTTGCTGCCGCTTTTTTGCATCCCGGGGTGTCGGATCGCACTGATGAGGGCTGGCGGCTGGCGAGGGGCGCGTGAGGGCTGGGATGCGCCCGCGGCGTTAAGGACTTTATTGACTTGATTGACCTTAATGACTTTATGGGGAAAGCGGCCGGGCGCCAAAAAAAGACGCCCTGCCGGAGGAGCGGCAGGGCGTATGGGGTAGGCCGCCGGGAGGGCGGCTATGGGTTGTGCGGGATGGTTATTGCTCAACCTGGCATTTCTTGCAGCAGCAGTTGACGGCAAGACGGTAGAGCACGACTGCGAGGGCTGCGCCTGCGAGCGGGCCTACAACCATGATCCAGAAGTCGCCCCATGCACCTGCACCGTCGGAGAAGAGTGCGGGACCGAAGCTGCGGGCGGGGTTGACTGAGCAGTTGTCGACGGGTATGCCCACGATGTTAACGAGACCGAGGCCGATACCGATGGCAAGACCGGCAAAGTTGCCTGCGCCATGCTTTTCGTCGGTGGCGGCGAGGATGATGAACACGAAGAACATCGTGAGGAGGATCTCAGCGATGAGAGTCATGCTTGCCGATGCTCCGGGTTGAAGCACGTTGGCTGCGAGTGTGCCGTAAACATTGTCGGTAACCACGCCGTTTTCAACGACTTTGGTTATGCCGCCGAAATTGTAGAGGTTGTCGGCTGCGCCGCTCTTGAAGATAAGCAACAGGAGGGCGCCACCGATAGCGGCACCTACGAGCTGGGAGGCTACGTAGCCAAGAAAATCCTTGCCTGAAAGCTTGCCGGTGATGAACATGGCAAACGAAACGGCCGGGTTGACATGGCAGCCCGATACATTGCCGATTGCATAGCAAAGGCAGATGAGCACGAGGCCAAAGCAGATGCCGATGCCAAGGCCGCCAATCGAGGGTCCGGCAAGAACCGCACTGCCGCAGGCTAAGAGCACGAGAAACATTGTGCCGAACATTTCGGCTAAATACTTCTTCATAATTCTTGAATTTTAGATTATAAATGGTTTTGTCAATTGCAAATGTAACATTTTTTGTGTTACAATCGACCTTTAGCCTGATTTATCTTCTTTTCTGAGGTTACAATCGTGATTGATTGGCGGGAATGGACAGTAAAAACGACTTATCGGCCAACGCGCCGTTATTCGGCAGGCTGTGCCGTTGCGTCCTGTGCCGGTGTCTCGGTCGGCTTCGCGGTTTGTTCGGGTGCGGGACCGTAGACCGGCGATGCGATTCCGGCCACCGAAGAGAGGTCGTTGTTGGTGATATTGCCGTTCAGCACTATGAGATCGGCTTCGCTCTCTTTGCCGTCCTCACTATAGATGAACAGGATTACCTTTGAGAAATTGCCGGGATTCTGAGTTGGCAGTGCGTAGATAGTGGTGGCTTCGCCATCCTCGCTTACGTTCATCAGCAGCTCGAGATTAGGCTCAGCCTTGACGAACTCGTCGAAGGCTTTGCGCACGCTTTTGGCCTGAGGATTTTCTTCGGCGCTGATTACCTCTATAGAGGTGAGTTTACTGAGGAGGTTGCCCGAGATGGAGTTGCCGATAATCATGCTGGGCGATCTCATCATCGAAAGCATCGATGCCGATATGTAGACGTTTGATATTCCCGGCTGATCGGCGAGCGACGGGAAGGTGGCTTTCTGTGCAAATGCCGGGCAGAATGCAAGAAGCACGATGGCGGTAAGGAGGTTGCGTAGAGATTTCATTGGAGTATGTTGTTAATAGTTTCTGAAATTTCCGTGAGCTTGGTGTCGACGTTTTTATGGGCTTCGGCCACATATTTCATCTTATCGGAAAGGGTGTGCAGAGCCATTGCGGTATAGGCTTCGGCTTCCGACGGATCGCTTATGACGTGCATCCCCGTCGCGTTCTCCTTTTTTGCGGACGGACGCCGAGTCGGAGCAGGACCAGGCTGTACGGCGGCTGGCCGGTCGGGAGCCTTTTCGACAACTTGCGGAATATCGTCGGATTGCTTAGGCAGCTTGGCGGAAGCAACTGTCTTGTCGTGCGGAGGGTTGCCGGGGATTTCGACGTTAAGATCGTTGGGATGGACAAATTTCAGTCCCAATGATATGACGATGGCAATCATGGCGGCAGCCGAGACTCCGCAGATCACATAGCGCAGGATGGGGTGGCGGAACCGGCGGCGCGGAGTGACGGCGCGGTCGATGGCCGACGACACAAACTCATCAAGACTGTCGGGCACAGGGGCGGTGTCGGCCGCAGACGATGAAAGCGCTTCAAAAAGACGACGGTCCGACTCAAGATCGTCGGGCGTGTGCTCCATTTCGGCGAAGAGACGGCCGATCTCTTCCACCTGCTGTGGCGTCGCCGACCCTCGGTAGAAGTCGTCGAGCAGTTGACGAAGATGCTGAAGCTGGTTCATGACTGATGATTTATTTTGTTGAACAATTCTCTCAGGCGCTTCCGGGAGCGGGAAAGCGCTACTCTGACGCTGATGTCGCTGAGCCCGGTGATTTCGGCGATCTCGGCATTTGAGCATCCGGCGAAAACGCTCAGGTTGATGACCTGGCGTTGCATCTCCGGAAGCCGGTCGATAGTATGGCGCAGCAGCTGCAGGTCGTCGGCATGTTCGGCGGTAAGCGTCGGGTCGGAATCGTCAAGCGTCATGGATGCTTCCGAGAGATCGACCGATAGCTTACGTCGCCGGATAAGGCTGATGCTGTGATTCCTGACCGACACGGCGCAATAGGCCTCGCGGTTGCCGGCCGCCGACAGCTGCCGGTTGTGTTCCCACAGAGTGACGAGCGCGTCCTGAAGGGCGTCCTTGGCATCGGCGCTGTTGCCTGTGATGTGCAGCGCGATGCTGTAGAGCCGATTCTGGATCGGTGTCACGGTATGTCGGAATTCGTCGGCTGTCATTTTTGCGGGTTTACAATATGATGACGCGACGTGCGCGCGGATTGTTACCGGCGGGGCCGAATTTTTTTGCGGGTGCGGATTATTACCGGCGGTTATGCCGGGTCGGTGTCGGGGTGCCAGCGCTGGCGCTGCAGCTCGGCGGCGCGGGCTTCGGCGGGATTTTCGCATGGCGTCCAGAAGGTGGGATGGCCCAGCGTGTCGGGCATATACTGTTGATGGACGAAATTGCCGGGATAGAGATGCGGATAAAGATAGTTGTGTCCGTAGCCCATGTCGGCCATAAGCTTGGTTGGAGCGTTGCGCAGATGCAGCGGCACGGGCTGGTTGCCGGTCGAGCGCACGAGGTCGAGTGCTGCGTCGATGGCTTTGTAGGCCGAGTTGCTCTTGGCCGAGTTGGCAAGATAGATGGCACACTGGGCGAGCGGTATTCTTGCCTCGGGCCATCCGATCTTGTGTATCACGTCGAAAGTGGTGTTGGCCAGCAGCAGGGCGTTGGGGTTGGCCAGACCGATATCTTCGGCTGCGAATATGATCATGCGGCGGCCGATGAATTCCGGCTCTTCGCCGCCCTCGATCATGCGGGCGAGCCAGTAGACGGCGGCGTCGGGGTCGCTGCCGCGGAGCGATTTGATGAAAGCCGAGATGATGTCGTAGTGCAGTTCGCCGTTCTTGTCGTAGGCCGCCGGATTTTTCTGAAGGCTCTTGGTGACGACCTCGTCGCTAACCGTAATCGGCTCGCCCTGAGGCGTTGCCTGCTCGAGCAGGTCGAGAATGTTGAGCAGCTTGCGGGCGTCGCCGCCGGCAAAGCGGAACAGAGCCGACGTGCTCCCCACTTTGACGCCGTGGGAGGCTATGACCTCGTCGTCGGTGATGGCGCGGCGGAAAAGGGTGTTGAGCTCGATGTCGGACAATGGGTTGAGTGTGTAGACCTGGCATCGCGAGAGCAGCGGGCGGATCACCTCGAACGACGGATTCTCGGTGGTGGCGCCGATGAGTGTCACCGTGCCGTTTTCGACGGCCGCGAGCAGGCTGTCCTGCTGCGATTTGTTGAAGCGGTGGATTTCGTCGATGAAAAGGATAGGGCGGTGGTTGACAAACATGTTCTGGGCGTCGGCCTTGCAGCGGTCGATCACCTCGCGCACATCCTTGACGCCCGAGCTCACGGCGCTTAGGGTGTAGAACGGGGCTTTTGTAGTGTTGGCGATGATTTTGGCCAGCGTCGTCTTGCCGACGCCGGGAGGGCCCCATAATATAAAAGAGGCGATGTTGCCCGACTCGATCATGCGGCGCAGGATGGCGCCGTCGCCGGCTATGTGTGTCTGCCCGACGTAGTCGTCGATCGTACGCGGGCGTAATCGTTCAGCTAATGGGAGGTTCATAGTGATGACAAAGATAGCTAAAAAATGAGAAGAAAATTTGCGGTGTCGTGTTAATAGAAATAAAAAAGCAGGCACGGGCGCTTGTTTGTTAACATTTTTAGTTAACTTTACCTCCGAATCGCGCTGGGCATCCCGAGGCGCCGTTTCACGGCGCGTTTTTGCGGCCGCCCTACCGAACATTAACGCACTGCAAACGTTAGAATTAAAAACTAATTTAAACGATGTAGTTATGGAAACTGAAAAAGGAACAAGCAAAATGCCGCGCATCATGCGCAACATTTTCGGCATCATTATGATAATTGTGTTCGTGGCAGTGGGCATCATGTGCCTCTGCGGAGTATTCCCGTCCCTTAGCGGCAGTTTCGAATGGCTCCGCTGGACCGGCGGCGTCGTTTTCATCCTCTACGGATTCTGGCGCGGTTACCGCCAGTTTAAGGGAATCGACGAAGATGTCACCACCCGCTATTGATGCTGTAACAAAACCTTGAATGATTATGGTAAAGGACCTTTTGAAACATATCTCCATGGCATGCGCGGCGCTGACAACGGTTGCCGCGTGCGTGTCGTGTGGACGCACCAATGCCGGAAGCTATGCGGCCGGCAGCGTCCAGATAGCATGCGATGCAACGTTCCAGAACATCATGGAGCAGGAGATATTCGTTTTCGAATCACGATATAAGAATTCGAGCATTCTGGCGCTGTATGTCGACGAATACGCCGCCATCGATTCGCTTATGAACAAGGACAACCGCGTGTACATGGCAGTGACAACACGTCCGCTCAACTCGCAGGAGATCTCCGAACTCGGCCGCCAGAAACGCACTGTGAGCCAGCAGGCTATAGCCGTCGATGCCGTGGCTATGATCGTCAATCCCGCGAACCCCATTACAGCTCTCGACTATCAGGATGTGGCCGACATCCTCTCCGGTAAGTACACCAAATGGAGCGATATCCCCGGCGCGGGCGATCTCGGCGACATCCAGGTGGTTTTCGACCACAGCGGTTCGTCGACCACACGCTTTATGACCGACTCGGTGCTCAACGGCAAGCCGTTCGGCCAGAACGTGTATGCGCAGAAATCGCCGGCCGAAGTGTTTGAAGCCGTGGCTCATCGCAAGAACGCCATAGGCATTATCGGCGCGGGATGGCTCTCTTCGGATATGAGCGGCCGCGAACTCTCCGATGAAGAGATAGCGCGCCTCGAAAACGATGCCGACACCACCTCCATAGCATCGTTCTCCACCGATATCAAAGTGCTCAAGGTGGCTCCGAAAGATTCTCCCATAGCATACTATCCCGACCAGTACAACATCTACAACGGCAAATATCCCTTCCACCGCCAGATCTATCTCATATCCACCGCCTCGCCGTCGACCGTTGGCCACAGCTTCTACTCGTTTGTCACGAGCAGTGTGGGACAGAAGATTATCCTCACCTCAGGCGTGTGTCCGAAAGTGATAACCCCGCAATTTGTCGATGTGGTTAAACCGGAGTGAAATAATCAAGTCTAACGAATAAAATTCAGATCAATAACAATAACAATCAATAAACCAAAATCATGAAATTGAGATTCCTGTTTTCAATCATGCTCGGCGCAACTCTCGCAGCCGGAGCTCAGGGCTATCAGGACGGCGTTGACAACTACAACGCCGGACGTAAGGATATCGCCAAAGAGATTCTGACAAATACGCTCAACGCACCGTCAACCGATAAGGCTGTGTCGTACTACTATCTCGGCTGCATTGATTTTGACAACAAAAACGTAGCCGCAGCAAAAGCTAATTTCGACAACGGTATTGCCATCAACCCCGAATACCCCTACAACTACGTGGGTCTCGGTGAGGTAGCTCTCCGCTCAGGTGACAAATCGGGTGCACAGAAGCTGTTTGACCAGGCCATGAAGTTCAATAAAAAGAACACCGCCGTCATCGCCGCTGTAGCCCGCGCTTACTGGAATGTCGATCCAGTGGCTTACAAAAAAGATATCGACAAATGGATCGCCAAGGCTTTCAAGGAATCGAAAAACACTGAGCCTGCCGTTTACAACCTTCAGGGCGACATGGTGGCCAAGAGTGATCCCGGTGAAGCTGCCGGCCTCTATCAGATGGCTATCGACATGGACAAGGAACGCGGAAATGTCAACCGCGAGGCTTACGTGAAATATGCCCGCGTTTACAACCAGCACAACCGCGACCTCCTCATCAGCATGCTTGAAGAGCTCAACCAGCTCGAACCCGAATCGGGTCTCGCACAGCGCGAGCTCGCCGAAGTTTACTATACCGACGGTAAATTCAGCCGCGCCCAGAAAGTGTATGAGAAATATGTGAAGAACCCCAACCACTTCCGCCGCGACGAACAGCGCTATGTGGCCATCCTTTACACCGCAGGCTCACGTGAGAACGATCCGGAACTTTTCAAACAGGCTATCTACTGGGCCAACAGCGTGCTCGCTCAGGATCCCAACGTCTATCAGATGGACCGCATGAACATGCTCAGCTATGCTAAGCTCGATCAGGACTCGATGGCCCTCATCTCCGGCGACAAACTGTTCAGCGTTTCCGGCGCCGAATATATCCCCAACGACTATGTGGTTTATTCAAAACTGCTCGTCGATGCCAAACGTGCTCCCGAAGCTATCGCTCTCATCGAGAAAGTGATCGCCGCCAACCCCGACAACAAGGACTACGAAAGCCTGATGCGTAACCTCGGCGAAGCTTATGCAGCCAACGGTGAAGCCGACAAGGCCAAAGAAGCCTACGACAACTTCCTCCGCACGGATGCCGCCAAACCTCAGGACTGCTACAATATGTATGCATCGCTCTTCGAAGCAGCCCGTAACGCTACTGATCCCGCCGAAAAAGCCAAACTTTTCGCAAGCGCCAAACCTTACATCGATCTGGCCAACGAAAAAGCTCCCGACTTCGTGCCCTATCTCTATCAGTCGCTGCTGCTCAACTACATGGCCAACGGTGCTAAGATCAATGCCGAAGGCAACGAAATCGCTGAAAAGATCATCGACCTTTATAAGAAAGGCGACCAAAACGCATCCGAAAGCCGCGTCACCGCCACTTACACCATCCTCATCGACTCACTCAACAAAGACGGCAAGACCGAAGAAGCCATCAAGAAATGTGAGGAGGGTCTGCAGGTGCTCCCCGGCAATGCAAACCTTCAGGAAACTCTCGATCGCCTCACGGCTAAAAAGAAATGAGAATCCCACGAAGAGATATAGCATTAAATGATCACATGCAAAATCATTAACTGATTGACCATGTCAGGAATCCCTTAACGCGGGGATTCCTGACATCGGTTTTTTATGCCTCTTTCCCCCACCTGTAACCATCATAACTTCCCTGTAATGAAAAATCTTATAGTGCGTTCGCTCTCCGGCGCTGTCTATGTGGCTCTGATCGTGTGCTCGATACTGTTCGGCAGCGGATGGGCATTCCCGGCCTTATGCTGCGTGTTTGCGTTCATCGGCATCATGGAGTTTCAGAAAATGACGCAGGACGATTTCTACGCATCGCCTCTGACGCTTTTCATCGACCTCCTCATCGGCATCTTTCTTCCGGTGCTCGCGGCGTTGAGCTTCTCCTACAGCCAGTACAGCTTCTTCGCTCTCCCGGTGGCCGCCGTCATCTTCCTGCTGGTGATCACCCGTTTCGTGATGCAGCTTTACCTTCATCGCGAAAACCCCGTGCGTCACATAGCCTGCTCGGTGCTGTCGGTGGTCTACGTGGCTGTGCCTCTTTCGTTTGCAGCGGCCATGCTCATGTTCAGCCCGGCTCTGTTGCTGCTGATGTTCGTGATGATATGGCTCAACGACACAGGCGCTTTCCTCGTGGGATCGGCCATCGGAAGCCATCATCTGTTCAAAAGGCTGTCGCCTAAAAAATCGTGGGAAGGATTTTTCGGCGGACTCGTGTTCTGCGTTGCCGCCGGAGTGCTCGCCAAAGTGTTTTTCCCCGGGACGTTCGGCGTGTTCTCAACAAAGACACTCATCGTGTTCGGCATCATCGTTTGTGTCATGTCGACATGGGGCGATCTTTTTGAGTCGATGATCAAACGCACCGTAGGCGTCAAGGACAGCGGAACCCTCATTCCGGGCCACGGCGGAGTGCTCGACCGTATCGACTCGCTCCTTTTCGTAGCCCCGTGCACGCTGTTTTATTTCATTTGCTGGACGTTTATCGAAGGGACAACGGTTCTCGCAGGAATGTGACGCCGCCCTGCGTATTGTAAACCATAAACCATATTTATCACATTATGAGTGACATAAGATATAATCTCCGCGGCGTGTCGGCATCGAAGGAAGATGTGCACAACGCGATAAAGAATGTCGACAAGGGCCTCTATCCCAAGGCATTCTGTAAGATAATCCCCGACATACTCGGCGGCGACCCCGAATACTGCAACATCATGCATGCCGACGGTGCCGGTACCAAATCGTCGCTGGCCTATCTCTACTGGCGTGAGACCGGCGACCTGAGCGTGTGGAAAGGCATCGCGCAGGACGCGCTGATCATGAACATCGACGACCTCCTGTGTGTCGGCGCCACCGACAACATTCTGGTCAGCTCGACCATCGGCCGCAACAAGCTGCTCGTGCCCGGTGAGGTGATCTCAGCCATCATCAACGGCACCGAAGAGCTGCTCCAGTCGCTCCGCGCTATGGGCGTCAATGCCTACAGCACCGGTGGCGAAACCGCCGACGTGGGCGATCTCGTGCGCACGATCATCGTCGACTCAACCGTCACTTGCCGCATGCGCCGCGCCGATGTGGTCAACAACGCCAATATCGCCGCCGGCGATGTCATCGTGGGCCTCGCTTCCTACGGGCAGGCAACATATGAGGACTCCTACAACGGCGGCATGGGCAGCAACGGCCTGACCTCGGCCCGCCACGACGTCTTCGCCAAATATCTTGCCGAAAAATATCCCGAAAGCTTCGATGCCGCAGTGCCCGATGGTCTGGTCTATTCCGGCGGCATGAAACTCACCGATGCTGTCGACGGTGTCACTGTCGATGCCGGCAAACTCGTGCTCTCGCCCACCCGCACTTATGCTCCGGTGATCAAACGCATCCTCGACGTGATGCGCGGCGACATCCACGGTATGGTGCACTGCTCGGGCGGCGCACAGACCAAGGTGATGCACTTCGTAGAAGGCAAGCATGTGATCAAGGACAATATGTTTGATGTGCCGCCGCTCTTCGAACTCATTCAGAAACAGAGCGGCACCGACTGGGCCGAGATGTACAAGGTGTTCAATATGGGCCACCGCATGGAGATATATCTCGCTCCCGGACATGCGCAGGCCGTGATCGACATAGCTGCCGGATTCGGCATTGATGCTAAGGTGATTGGCCGTGTCGAGGAGGCCGAGACCAACCGTCTGACCATCATCAGCGACAAAGGCACGTTTGAATACTGATCCGCTTTTGTGAATATTGATCCGCTATTGCCACATCCCCCTTTTTGTCATCCTTGCCCTTTCGGCTATCGTTGCCGGCGGTTGCGGAGGCGGCAATACGGCCACATCGGCCGATTCGGCTTCGGCCGCTGAGCCCCGCAGGCAGCTCCCCGACACATTGCGCGTGGGCACTCTCTACAGCCCCACCTCGTATTTTATCTACCGTGAAACGGAGATGGGCTACGACTACGACCTCGCGCGCCGTTTCGCCTCCGACAAGGGCATGGAGATGCAGATCGTGGTGGCCAACAACCTGGCGCGTGCCGTGGAGATGCTCGACTCAGGGATTATCGACCTGCTGGCATATGAAGTGCCGGTGACGGCCGAATACCGCGAGCGCGTCGTGGCATGCGGCGTCGAGAACATCACCCATCAGGTGCTCGTGCAGCCGCGCCGCGCCCCCGACAGCCTGCGCATCACCGACGTGACGCAACTTGCAGGCCGTGAGGTGTATGTCGAGGATGATTCGAAATATTATCACCGCCTCGTCAATCTTAATGACGAGATTGGCGGCGGCATCATAATCCGTCCGGTTGAGCGCGACACGCTCATCACCGAAGATCTGATAGCTATGGTGTCCGACGGCGAAATCCCGCTCACGGTGGTCGACAGCGACATAGCGGCGCTCAACAAGTCGTATTATCCCGACCTCGACATCACGCTCCAAGTCGGCTTCCCCCAGCGATCGGCATGGGCCGTGGCCCGCGATGAGGCATGGCTCGCCGACACCATCAATGCCTGGGCCGCGCAGGAAGCGCCCCGCCGCGAAAGGGCCACGCTTCTGAAACGCTACTACGAGCGAAGCAAGCAGTCGGGATCGGATGTCTATGTGCTCGACTTTTCAAAAGGACGAATGTCGCCCTACGACAACCTTTTCCGGCGATATGCCCCGCAGCTCGGATGGGACTGGCGGCTGCTCTCCGCCATCGGATATGCCGAAAGCCGCTACGATTCCACGCAGGTGTCGTGGGCCGGTGCGAGGGGGCTCATGCAGCTTATGCCGGCGACGGCACGGGCCTTCGGAGTGCCCGACGGCCGCATGGCCGAAAACGATGTCAGTGTCGCGACAGCCGTTAAGGTGCTCAAATCGCTTGACAGCTCGCTGAAAAAGGAAGTCGGCGATCCGCAGGAACGGCTTAAGTTTATCCTCGCCGCCTACAATTCAGGGCTTGCCCATATCCTTGACGCCATAGCCATAGCGCGTAAGCTCGGGATGAAGTCCGATGTGTGGGATGGCAATGTGGCCGAAGCCCTGCTTCTGAAATCCAACCCCGAATATTATAATGACCCGGTGTGCCGCTACGGATATTTCCGCGGCCGCCAGACCTTCGACTATGTGCGGACGGTGATGGCCTGCTACAACAAGGCAAAAAAACAAATCCCGCGATAAAAACGTTATCCTAACATTAATAATTAAATTTACGAGAGAGATGAAAAGAAAGTATTTTACCGTTGCTTTAGTGCTCCTTTTGTGTGGCTCATTTGTTACCACTTCATGTATCGGCAGCTTCAAACTGACCAACAAACTTCTCACATGGAATAAGCAGGTAGGCAATAAGTTTGTCAACGAACTCGTGTTCTTCGCATTCTGGATTCTTCCGGTGTATGAAGTCTCGGCTCTCGCTGATGTGCTCGTGCTCAACAGCATTGAATTCTGGAGCGGCTCGAATCCCGTGGCTCAGGACAAATCGGTGATCGAAGGCCAGGACGGACGTTATGTCGTTGACTGCGACGGCAAAGGCTACACCATCACAAGCGAAAACGATGGCAGTGTGGTTCGCCTCGATTTCGATCAGGACGAGCAGACATGGTCAATGACCACCAATGGCCAGACCTACGAGCTGATGACGTTCGTTGATGAAAATCATGTGAAGATGCCGGCACCCGACGGCGGTTCGACTATCGTCGAGCTTTCTCAGCCCGGTGTATTTGCTTATCAGGATATGGTCACATCGGCTGCCATGATGGCAAATCGCTGATAAGGGCCGGTTCGATAAAAAAACGGGCGGGTTGCAATCAAAAAAGGCAACCCGCTTGTTTTCTTTTTACGATTAACGCTATTTTTCATCACTCATCATGACAAAACGAATCATACTTCTGCGGCACGGGCAGAGCATCTGGAATCTCGAAAACCGCTTCACCGGCTGGACCGACGTGGACCTTTCGGACAAAGGGCGCGCCGAGGCCGCACATGCCGCCGAACTGCTGAAAGAGGCCGGTTTGCTCCCCGACATCAGCTTCACATCCTATCTCCGCCGAGCCATCCACACGCTCCAGATAGTGCTGTCAGGACTCGAACGCGACTGGGTGCCCGCCATACGCGACTGGCATCTCAACGAACGCCATTACGGTGCTTTGCAGGGACTTGACAAGGCTGATACGGCCAAAGAATTCGGCGAGGCCACCGTGCATGAATGGCGCCGCGGATTCGATGAGACGCCGCCGTTGCTCACACCCGACGATCCCCGCTGGCCCGGCAACGATCCGCGCTATAAAGATCTGACAGCTGATGAGTTGCCTCTTGCTGAATCGCTTCAGGACACAATTGCCCGAGTGCGGTGTTGCTGGGAGGAGCGTATAGTGCCCGCCACACGCGACCATGACACTGTGCTCATAGCCGCCCACGGCAACAGCCTTCGCGGTCTGGCGATGATGATGTGCCATTTCACTGCCGCCGAGATTGTTGATGTGGAGATACCCACCGGACGCCCCTGGGTGTTTGAGGTGGACGGACGCATGAACGTCATCGCCAATCATTATCTCTGACCCCCGCTCATTCTGCTGAAGGCACAATGCCTGAATCATGATTCTCCGTCGCTATAACGGCAAAAATGCTGCGCGGCGGTGAATTTTTTTTGTAAATACGTGGAGATTACGCACAAAAAGCATTAATTTTGTAACATGACATCCGATGCTTCATCGTGATGTTTCTCTGATCAGAATTTCTGTATTGTCCTTATATTGGATTGCAAATGAAAAAATTCTTTTACAGCTTCATGGGCTCCCTCGCTGCCATTTGGCTTTCGGTGCTTCTCGGCGGGTTGCTCATTGTGCTGACTATCCTTGCATTAGCCAAACAGTTTGCCGATCCTGAGATCGAAGTCAGTGACCACAGCGTGCTCCGCATCGACCTTACAGGCGAGATCGTCGACCGCGCTACCGAGGTCAGCTTCATGGACCTTATCAACGAGGAATATGTCGGGACCCTCTCCCTTTCCGATATCGTCAATTCCATCCGCGCGGCCAAGACCGACAGCCGCATCGACGGTATCCTGATTGACTGCGGCGGCTTAAGCGCCGGACTTGCGCAATGCGAGGAGATAATCGATGCCATCAAAGATTTCAAGAAATCAGGCAAATGGGTCGTCGCTTACGGCGACAACTATTCGCAGGCCGACTATTTCATTGCCACTTCAGCCGGTGAGATCTATGCCAATCCCGTCGGCATGGTCGACATCCACGGTCTCAGTGCCACCACATTCTATTTCAAAAGCCTGCTCGAAAAGGTGGGCGTTGAGTGCCAGGTGGTCAAAGTGGGCACCTACAAGAGCGCTGTCGAGCCGTTTCTGCTCGACGGCATGAGCGAGCCCAACCGCGAACAGATCGATCATTTCCTCGGCCGGATATGGGACGACATGGCCGACTCGATAGCCGTAGCGCGTCACACGCATGTCGACAGCATCAACGCCTGGGCCAACAGCTTCAGCTTTGCCCAGACGCCTGAAAGCTACATGCAGCGCAAAATAATCGACCACACGGCCTACCGCCGTCAGATCGACAGCCTCGTCATGGCTCGCACCAAGACCGAGGAGCCGCAGTATGTCGATTTCCAGGACTATTGCACCACCATCGCTGATGACGAAACGAAAGAGCCTCAAAAGACCATAGCCGTGCTCTATGCCGTTGGCGACATCACCGAAGATGCCGACGACGGTATCGCCTCCGACAGGCTGGTGCCCCAGATTCTCGACCTCGCCAAGGACGACGATATCGACGGACTCGTGCTCCGCGTCAACTCCGGCGGCGGCAGCGCATTCGCCTCCGAGCAGATATGGGAAGCGCTCCAGCAGTTCAAAACATCGGGCAAGCCTTTCTATGTTTCGATGGGCGACTATGCGGCCTCCGGCGGCTACTATATCTCATGCGGCGCTGACAAGATCTACGCCTCGCCGCTCACGCTTACCGGCTCGATCGGCATTTTCGGCATAATCCCCAATGTGGAGCCGCTGATGAAGGACAAGCTCGGAGTCAACGCCGTGACCGTAGAGACCAACACCGGCAATTTCCCCGGGCTGCTCCATCAGATGACGCCCGAACAGCGTGATGCGATGCAGAGCTATGTTGACCGCGGTTACGACCTCTTCGTAAGCCGCTGCGCGCAGTCGCGCGGCATGACCGTCGAACAGATCGGCGCTATCGCACAGGGCCGCGTCTGGGACGGACTCAGCGCACTCGAAAACGGCCTCGTGGACGACCTCGGCGGTTTACGCCGCACACTCGAGGATATGGCCGCGAAACTCGGAGTCACTTATGCCGACGTTCGCATCGTGGAATATCCCGAGGTAAATCAGAACTGGTGGGCGCAGATAGCCGGCATGCAGAGCCAGCAGATCTATTCGGCTCTGGCCGGAGCCATCGACCCGCAGTCGGCGCTTTTCGCCCGCATTGCAGCACGTGTCCGCTCCATGTATCCTCTTCAGTGCCGAATGAACTATCTGCAGATCAAGTGATCAGACTATAACATAATCCGATAATCCCCCTTCAATTCAGCCATGGCAAAAAACAAAATACTCTCGCACCTGCTGCTTTATCCGATAAGCCGGGTTTACGGTTGGGTCATGGCCGTGCGCAATGCCATGTTTGAACGGGGAATCCTCAAGCAGCATTCATTTGACATACCTGTGATTGTAGTTGGCAATATCTCTATGGGAGGCTCCGGAAAAACACCCCACACCGAATATATTGTCGACCATTTGCGCAACGATTATAAGATCGGCGTGCTCAGCCGCGGCTATAAACGCCGCACCAAAGGCTTCGTCATGGCCACGCCCGACAGCCATGTCGACGATATAGGCGACGAACCCTTCCAGATCTATCAGAAATTCAAGAATTTAGGCGTGACGGTGGCCGTATGCGAGAACCGCGTCAAAGGCATAGAAGATATGCGCCGCCTGGTGCCCGACATCGATATGATCGTGCTCGACGACGCTTTCCAGCACCGTTACGTCAAGCCGTCGGTTGCCGTGGTGCTGATGGAATACAGCCGTCCGGCCTACAACGACGACATGCTCCCTTACGGACGTCTCCGCGAGCCGATGAGCGCTCTCAAGCGCGCCGATGTGGTCATCGTCACAAAATGTCCCGAGAATATGAAGCCGATGGAGATTCGCGTTTTCAAGACCAATCTCGACCTCTTCCCCTATCAGTCGCTCCTGTTCTCGAGCTATGTCTACGAGCCGCTCAAACCGCTCTTCCCCGACGCTATCCCGCCGGGTAGCGACATGCAGCTCAACTATCTCAGCGATGCCGACTCCATACTGGCCGTGTCGGGCGTGGCGAATCCGCGCCCATTCATCCGCTATCTCCGCCGCTTCGCCGCCAAAGTACGCATCAAGCGCTATGCCGACCATCACCATTTCAGCCATTCCGACATGACAAGCATCTTCAACAAATTCAAAAACATGTCGGGACAGCGGAAAATAGTGGTCACGACCGAAAAAGATGCCGTCCGGCTCCGCACCAATCCCTACTTCCCTCACGAACTCCGCCGCTGCACATATTATCTCCCCATACGTGTGAGCTTCAAAGATTACAACGAGCGCTCGCTCGAAGATATCCTTCAGCAGCTTGTGCGCACCGACCGCCGGCTGAACGGGTGATGCCGGATGACGGAGTCTGAACCTGACGCTCCCGAAATTTGTTGACATATTATTCGTTTAACCATCATAACACTATTTACCATGCTGACCAAAATTCAAGAAACAGCTGATTATATCAGAAACATCGTAGGGCAGATGCCCGACACCGCTATAATCCTCGGCACAGGTCTCGGCGCTCTTGTCGACCACATCGAAGACAAGAAATATATTCCTTATAAAGAGATTCCCAACTTCCCCGTGTCGACCGTCGAAGGCCACAGCGGCAACCTCATTTTCGGCCGCCTCGGCACCAAGCCCGTCCTCGCCATGCAGGGCCGTTTCCACTACTATGAAGGCTACGACATGAAGCAGGTCACCTTCCCCGTGCGCGTCATGAAAGAGCTCGGCATCGAAACTCTCTTTGTCAGCAATGCCGCCGGCGGCATGAATAAGGAATTCCGCGTTGGCGACATCATGATCATCACCGACCATATCAACATCTTCCCCGAAAATCCTCTGCGCGGCAAAAACGACGAGCGCATGGGCCCGCGCTTCCCGGCCATGACCGAAGCCTACAGTCACAAACTCATCAGCCTCGCCGATGAAATCGCTGCCGAAAAGGGCATCCGCGTGATGCACGGCGTGTATGTCGGCGTCCCCGGCCCGACATTCGAAACACCGGCAGAATATGAATACTACCGCATCATTGGCGGCGATGCTGTAGGCATGTCCACTGTGCCCGAAGTTATCGTGGCCAACCATGCCGGCATGAAAGTGTTCGGCGTGTCGGTAATCACCGATCTCGGCGGCAAGGACGTCACCGACGTGCCCACCCACGAAGACGTGCAGAAAGCTGCCGAAGCCGCTCAGCCCAAGATGATGGAGATCATGCGCGAGCTGGTGGCCCGTGCCGAATAAGAGCCTATTCCGCAAAATTTGTTAACGTCAGGGCGGCGTATTTTCGAGTGAATTTCTTGAGTTGAAGAAGGAACGATGCGGGCATCGTGACTGATGAGACTCGAAGAAAGTCGCCGGAAAGACGCCGGTCAGTAAAAAATAATAATATTAATTGGAGCTAATTCCAAAAATCTGTTAATGTATTCACGACAAGAAAATATGTCAGAAATAACGAGGATCGCAGCAGTGCATCAGATTTGGTGCTGCGACCCTGACGTTAACAAATTTTGTGGAATAGGCTCTGATTACGTCGCCACACCTATTTGAAATGGAAAAACAGACTGAAATATCCACTGTCGGCGAGTTCGGCCTCATCGACCGCATCACCGAAGGCATCACTCACGTCAACAGCTCGACCGTTGCCGGCGTGGGCGATGATGCCGCAGTGCTACGTTATCCCGACACCGAAGTGCTCGTCAGCACCGACCTGCTTGTCGAAGGCGTGCACTTCGACCTCACCTATGTCCCGCTCAAGCATCTGGGCTACAAGGCGGCCGTGGTCAATTTCTCCGATATCTATGCCATGAACGGCACCCCGCGCCAGATCACCGTGGCGCTGGGCATCTCGTCGCGCTTCACCGTAGAGCATATCGAACAGCTATATGCCGGCATACGCCTCGCGTGCGAGATCTATGGCGTAGACCTCGTGGGCGGCGACACCACGGCTTCGCGCTCCGGCCTCGTGATCAGCGTCACCTGCGTCGGCGACGCGCCCAAGGGCAAAGTGGTGATGCGCCGCGGCGCCCGTGACACCGATCTTATATGTGTGTCGGGCGATCTCGGTGCCGCATATATGGGCCTGCAGCTGCTCGAACGCGAGAAAAACGTTGGCGCCGGCGACAAGGATTTCGTGCCGCAGTTCGAAGGCAAGGAATATCTCATCGAGCGTCAGCTCAAACCCGAAGCCCGCCGCGACATCATCGCCGAACTCGACCGCGCCGGCATCGTGCCAACATCGATGATGGACATCAGCGACGGCCTTTCGTCGGAACTTATCCACATCTGCAAGGCGTCCGATTGCGGTTGCCGGATATATGAAGAGCGCATTCCCATCGACTATCAGACCGCGGTGATGGCCGAGGAAGTGAACATGAACCTCGTCACGGCCGCACTCAACGGCGGCGAAGACTATGAGCTCCTTTTCACCGTGCCGCTCCATTGCCACGAAGCGATGCAGAAGATGGCGGGTGTGAAAGTGATAGGCCACATCACCCGTCCCGAGCTCGGCTGTGCCCTCGTCACACGCGACGGCGTCGAGATGCCCCTCCGCGCCCAGGGCTTCAACCACATGGCTCCGCCCGAAACTCCGGCCCCCGAAACTCCGGCCTCCGAGGTCTGACAACACCTCATTCGAAACGCTGTGCCAGCGGCCATCCCGCTCCCGGCACAGCGTTTCTTTTTCTTCAATTTATTCTTCAATTTACCGCGAGGCGGTCAGTTTTTGCTACAGATTTGCATGCAATATCCGTGGAAATAG
The DNA here is from genome assembly GCA_902489785.1 of uncultured Porphyromonadaceae bacterium. Taxonomy (GTDB): domain Bacteria; phylum Bacteroidota; class Bacteroidia; order Bacteroidales; family Muribaculaceae; genus Paramuribaculum. The sequence continues at coordinate 7,149 of CABUBG010000023.1, read as the reverse complement.
CTACCTTTGCACCGAAAACTACAAAGCACATTCATGTCATGATAAATCGCGTACTGATCCGAATAAAAGTAGTGCAGATGCTTTACAGCTATCTGCTGACTCAGGGAGAGTTCAAATTGCCGCAGGCCCCTGAAAATGCCTCGCGCGACCGGCGCTTCGCCTATTCGTTTTATGTCGATCTGCTCCTGTTGATCATGCGCCTTTCGGGCACGCGCCCCAATGCGGCCTCGCGTGTCATCGCCGGCGTCGACGACAACCGTTATCTCCCCGCCAACCGTGTGATCCGTATGCTCCGCGCCGACTCCGACCTTAAGGCTGTCGCCGCCAGCTCCGGTTTCTCCGACCGTTATCCCGACTCGCTCATCGAGGATTTACATGGCCGCATCACGCGTTCAGCCATCTACCGCAGCTATATCCACCAGCGCAACCGCGAGCTTGCCGACGATGTGAAATTCTGGACCGTAACGCTCGAATCCCTGTTTGCCTCCGATGCCGACCTGCTTGCCGCCGCCCGCCGCGACGACCAGTTCTCCAACGTCGGTTATGAAGAGGCTTTTACTCAGGCCGTGGCCACGGTGAAGAGCCTCGGCGATATCAGCGGCGCATATATCAGCGCCCGCAACGCTCTCACACGCTCGCTCGACAAGGCCTACGAGCTTTATCATGCCCTCCTTGCCCTGCCGGTAGAGCTCACTCAGGTCGAGGAACAGCGCCTGGATGCCGCACGCCACAAATTCCTCGCCACATCCGCCGACCTCAACCCCAACACTCGCTTTGTCGACAACGCGATGGTCAAAGTACTGGCCGAAAGCGAGCAGATGAAGGATTTCTTCGCCGCTCATCCTTTCTCATGGAACGACGACCCGCAGCTCGTCCGCTCACTTCTCGACAAGGTGATGGCCTCCGATATCTATAAGGCTTACATGGAAGCCGAAAGCACCGACCTGAAAGCCGACTGCGAATTCTGGCGCAACATTTTCCGTAATGTGATTCTCCCAGGCGACGAACTTGCCGAAGCGTTGGAAAATATGTCGGTTTACTGGAACGACGACCTCGACATCGTGGGCACTTTCGTCCTCAAGACTATGCGCCGCATCGCCGATGCCCGTCCCGGACAGGACATACTGCTTCCGCAGTACAAAGACGACGAAGATGCTGCCTTCGGCGGCGAACTGTTTGTCGACACCGTAGAGCATTTTGATGAATATCGCGAGCTTATCGACCGTTTCATCGACCGCCGTCAGTGGGACACCGAGCGCCTCGCTTTCATGGATGTGGTGATCATGACCGCTGCAATCTCCGAGCTGCTCAACTATCCGGCCATCCCCATCGCTGTCACCCTCAACGAATATATCGAGATTGCCAACAGCTACAGCACGCCGAAAAGTGGTCAATTTATCAACGGTATTCTCTATTCAGTCATAAATTATCTGAAAAATGTGGGCCGCCTGACCAAAAATTGAAAAATTTTTATTATTTTCGCGTATTGACTTTTAATAAACTCATTTTACAAGAACTCTTATAACCTCAGATTCAGATATGGCAGAATACGGTAACATTATTAACATTATAATGATTGTATTGCTGGTGTTCATTTTCTATTTCTTCATGATCCGTCCCCAGCAGAAACGTCAGAAAGAAATCCGCAAATTCCGTGAAAGCCTCGGCGAAGGCGACCGCGTTGTCACAGCCGGTGGTATTTATGGCAAAATCCGTCGCATTAAAGAAACTACTTTCGTGATCGAAATAGCTCAGGGTGTCAACATCACAATCGACAAAGGCTCGGTTTATCCCACTGCCGGTGATGCACAGCAGGATGGCGAAAAAGAAACCACAAAGTAAACCGACACCCCTCATCCATTCGACAAACGCAGAGATAAAATCCTTTATATCCGAGCCGCCGCCCCAAAGTGCGGCGGCTCATTTTTTTTTCTGCCGTTTTTTTTCAAAGGTTCAGCTTCTGCCCTTTTTCACATCTCACATCACTCCGACAATAATTGATGGAAAAGTCGAAACACCGCAACATCTTCGGCCGTTATTTAGCACTGATCCGCCGCAAACTCCGCACGCGGCGCGGGCGCAACGTCATGCTTTATCTGATGTGTCTGGTGGCTGCTACCCTGTTTTGGTTCATTATCTCTCTTGATGAGATCACCGAAAGGGATTTCGAAATACCTGTACGCCTGACCAATGTGCCTGACAGCGTGGTGATTGTGGGCGAGGTGCCCACGTCGCTCAACGTCATGCTCAAAGGCCGCGGCACTCAGTTTATCCGCTACCGGTTTGGCGAACTGCCCACGCTCGAAATTGATTTCCGCCAGTACAACGCAAAAAGCCGTGTGCTGCTGACGCGTTCAAAACTCGACAGCAAGCTGCGCGACATGTTCGGCCAGAGCATAGGCATTCTCCTTGTCAACCCCGACTCGATCAGCATCGGCTACACGAGCGGCAAAGGCTACCGTCTGCCTCTGCGCATCGATGCCGAAGTTTCGGCCGGCGCAAGCAGTATCCTTTCGGGTCGCATCAATGCCTCGGTCGATTCCGTTTCCGTCTACACCGTCGGCGATCTCCCACCGTCGGTTTCCTTTATCGAAACCGAGCGACTCGTGCGCGACAATCTCACCGACACCACCGTTTGCGAGTTGCGCTTGAAGCCGATTGCCGGAATGCAGATGCGTCCTGCGTCGGTTAAGGTGACCGTGCCCGTCGAGCCGCTTGTGTCAAAGCGCGTGATGATGCCGGTAAAGGTTAAGAATGTGCCTGACGATCAGCAGCTCGTGATCTATCCGGCACGGGTCGAGTTGTGCTATCTCGTGCCGAAGCATCTGGCCGATGTCGAGCTCCCGGTGGAGGTGAGCGTCGACTACCGGTCGATTCACGACTCGTCGAACAACGTGAAGGTCGACGTCGGTGATCTGCCTGTGGGTTACCGGTTTGTGTCGGTGTCTAACGACAGCGTGAAATATGTCATAGAGCGTTGATAGCTTCCCTATGAATCAATCTTCTGAAAACAATTCGTGCGTCCGCTCGCGCCTGATTGCCGTGACCGGAGGCATAGGATCCGGTAAGAGCGTTGTAAGCCGCATGTTGCGGTGTATGGGCTTTGCCGTTTACGATTGCGACAGCGAGGCCCGCCGCCTTATGGATTGCAGCGATGAGATAAAGCGCCTGATCGCGAGTGATATTTGTAGTGAGGCCGTGCGGCCCGACGGAAGCATCGACCGTGCCGCGCTTGCCGAAGCCGTATTTGCCGATGCCCTGCTGCTCCGGCGTCTCAACGATGCCGTCCACGAAACGGTGCGCCGCGATCTGCACCGCTGGTGCTCCGGGCGCCGGCTCGCGTTTGTCGAGACAGCCATACTCTATCAGAGCTCGCTTGACCTTATGGTGGATGAGGTGTGGGACGTCGTTGCCCCTGCCGACATACGCATCCGTCGCGTGATGGCCCGCAACGGCTTGACGCAGGCTCGGGTGGAGCAGCGCATCGCGTCGCAGGATTCCTTCGTTTCGCCTCGCCGTCATCAGTGCGTGAGGCGTCTTATCAACGATGGCGATATCCCCCTGCTTCCGCAGGTGCTGGCGTTATTGTCTAAGAGCTTGTTTAATAATAAATGTTGACGGCAGGGGCGCATAGCTTAAGTGACATTTATTACAACACAGCTCATGGAATTCAACAACAATTGTATTATAATTTAACATTATGTTATCTATTATAAGGAAAGTTACATCAGACCTGTCAGTCGCCGGCATCTTTGCGTCTGTTCTTCGGTCGTTATGGAACCCCATAACTCCCTCATCACAGACACAAATATACTCGACGACTGACAGCCCTGCCGTTAACATTTATTATTAAACAAGCTCTAAATGCTGATATCGAATTTGTCGGCATCGCGCCATGGCTGGAAACGGCGCCGGTCGTTGTTGAAGATGGTGGCGTTCAGCTCACCGTAGACAGTCCCGTCATTGCGCCGGTCGGAGATGTCATCGCCCCAGTTGTTGAACACGAGCGAATCGCCCTGCCGATAATGGCCGTAGATGTCGCTGCCCTCACGGTTGCAGCCCAGCACAAACGCTTGATTTTCAATCGCACGGGCAATCAGCAGATGCTTCCAGGCATAGAAGCGTGCGTGCGCCCAGTTGGCCGGAACGATGAGCGCGTCGTAGTCGTTGGCTATCGCGCGGTTCCACACCGGGAAACGAAGGTCATAGCATATCGACATTTTCATATTCCAGGTGCGGTAGTTCAGCACCGGCGCAATGCGGTCGCCCGGCGTGAGCACATCGCTCTCTCCGCCGTATTGAAATAGATGGCGCTTGTCGTAGAATTGGGCTTCGCCCTTGTCGTCGATCATGAATCCGCGGTTGTAATACCGGCCGCCGTCCTCCTCCGCCGTGAAGCCGCCCCACAGCGCCATGCCGCGGCTTGCGGCCTGATGGCGCAGCTCGGTGATGAGCTCTCCGTCGTTGCGCTGAGCATTGAGCGCCAGCTGCTTGACGTCGGGCGTGAAGCCGGTGTTGAACATCTCGGGGAGCACCGCCATGTCGGTGTCGGCGTCGAGCATGTCAAGCCGGTGCAGGGCGTTTTTAAGATTGGCCTCGCTGTCGTTCTCAACGATGTCGAGCGGGATGAGTGCTATTTTCAGGTCGCGTGTTGGCATTGTCTAATCGGTGGAAAATTTTTCGGGATATTTCCCTTTAAACCGGCGGTAATAGTCTTTGATTTTTCGCATGTCGGCGTCGGCGTCGCCGGTCGGCGTGAAGGTGTCGCGGATCGAGATCTCTTTGGTGCCGAAATCTATTGCTCCGAGCACTATGGGCACGCCCGCCTCGCGGGCTATGTGCAGAAATCCGTGGTGCCATTCGGTGGTGCGGCTCCGGGTGCCCTCGGGGGTGATGGCCAGCGCGAGCCGCTGGCTCGCATTGAATTTGGCCACGATCGTCTCAACCAGCGACGACCCTTTGCGGCGTGGCACCGGAATGCCCCCCATAGCCTTGAATATCAGTCCGAGCGGGAAGAAAAACCACGATTCTTTCATCAGGAAACCGGCCTTGCGCCCAACGGAGGCGTAGGCCAGTTTTCCGAGTATGAAGTCCCAGTTGCTTGTGTGTGGAGCAACGCATATGATGCACTTGGGATAGTCGGGAACCGTGATATCCACTGTCCAGCCGGCCATCCGTAATATCTGACGGCTTAGCCACATAGGCGGTTCGGATTATGCCTTAGCCGCAACTTCTTTGTTATGCTCGCGCTGTGCTGCGGGAATGGCTTTGTTTAATGAATCAACAATCTGCTGGATGTGGTTGTTGAATTCCGAGTGAAATTTTTTGTAGGCCTGACGGTAATAAGCGCGGTGGGCTTTGTGGTAGAGGGCTTTGTTCTCGAAATCGGCCGGTGCTTTGTCGAATGCAAACGACACGTTTTTCAGCGCATGCTGCTGGAGGTCGGCGGTTTTTATCACAAGCTCGTTGAGCGTATCGGCATCGGTGCCTTCAACGAATTCGCGTGTGAGTATGCACTGCATGGCCACTTCGCCGCAGATATATTTGATTTGTTTCTTAAGGATACGTTTGTTTGCCATGATGTAAGATGTTTATAGGGTGAATTGGGTTATCGGTTATATTTTGTTTTCAAGAAGATAGCGGCGCACGGCTGGGAAGAGCGGCGGCAGTGTGGGCTCGTCGATCTTGTGATGTCTCGACTCCGGCTCGGGCGCTTTGAGCTTTATGCCGTCGCCGAGCAGCCCGATGAGCTGCACCGCATATTTTTCCGGCGATGCCGTTGCGAGGAATACGCCCGTTTCGCCCGGCTGCAGGCTATGGTCGATGGCGCGGCTGGCCATGGCGGTGTTGCGGTCCATCAGATAGCCCGATTCAGCATACACCTTTCTGATCTGATCGGCTACAGCCTCGTCGTTGTAGGTGTGGCATTCGATCATCTCCGCCATGGCGGGCGTGGTGCGGAATAGACTGTTGATGCGTGCCACATTGGTGCTCATCGCCTTGCTGTTGAAATTGCTCACTTCGAGACGCCCGCTGCTGATGGTGCCCCACAGCCGCTCGTTGTTGTGGCCGGCGGCTATGATGCGGTTGACGGGAAGCCCCATCTGATGCGAGAAGAGCGCCGCGGTGAGGTTGCCGAGGTTGCCGCATGGGGTGGCGATGGCTATCTTGGCTATCTCCGGATTGAGGGCGAGAAGCCGTGCGTAGGCATGGAAATAATAGAACATCTGCGGAAGCAAACGGGCTATGTTGATCGAGTTGGCCGAGGTGATGTTCATTTTCCGGTTTAGCTCGGCATCGGTGTAGATCTCTTTCACCAGACGCTGGCAATCGTCGAAAGTGCCGCGGATGCCGATAGGGTAGATGTTGGATGCCGGCGAGCGGAACGATTCGTGCGGCACGCGCAGCATACGGCCTTTCGGATGGAAGATGAACACGTTGACGTTGCGCATGCCGGCAAAGCCATGCCCTACGGCGCAGCCCGTGTCGCCCGACGTGGCCACGAAGACGTTGAGCTTGTTGTCGCACGTGTCGCCTTGCTCAAGCAGATAATCCACCACACGTGCCATAAACCGGGCGCCTACATCCTTAAACGAATTTGTCGGCCCGTGAAACAGTTCGAGCGCATAGCGGTTGCGCCCTATTGCCACGAGTGGTATGTCGAATGTGAGAGTTTCTTTTACGATGTCGTTGAGTTCTGCAGGGCTGATGTCCGACCCGAACATTGTCGTTGCCACGACGTAGGCTATGTCGGTGAGCGACATGTCGGGGATGTTGTTGAACAGTGCCTGCGGAATCACCGGTATGGATCCGGGCATATACACTCCGCCATCCGGAGCTATGCTGCGCAGTATGGCTTCACGAAGGCTCACGGGGTTCTCCCGGTTGTTGGTGCTGTAATATTCCATGATGCCGTTTATGCTTCAATTCGCAATAGCAAAGATAAAATTTTAAATACCCAAAACCAATATTTATCTCATTAACTATTCACGTTTTTGCATAAGTTAAGATTTGCCCCGTTTCCGCCACATCCCCCCGGGTGACGCCGATGCCCGGCAAAGTAGTGATGCCGCAAAATCTTTCCCTCCCTTAGAGTAACTATTCAGCCAAAGAACCGATATGCCGGAATGGCTCGCCTTTATCAGACGA
>CABUBG010000022.1:0-28884 GCA_902489785.1 uncultured Porphyromonadaceae bacterium | reverse complement strand
GGGCCGCCGGCCGCTGGCTCGCGCTCCGCGCGGCTGGCTTGCCGGCTTGCAGTAGCTCAAATTCAGGCAGCGGCGAAGTCCAAATGAATCCACGCCCCAACGAAGAATGAACTAAAGGGCGAGGCGGAAGCCGAGGATGCAGATGCAGCTGCCCGGCGCGTAGTCGCAGCGGTAAGACACGCGGCAGTACCTCGCGAAGTAGTCCCAGCTGCCGCCACGGTTCACGCGGTTAGAGCCCGTAGCAGGGCCTTTAGGGTTCGTGGACGCCGACTTGGAATAATAGTCACTATCATACCTGTCCTGACACCATTCCCAGACGTTACCTGTCATATCATATATGCCCAATTCGTTGGAGGATTTTGTGCCGACCGGATGGGTCTTACTTCCGCTGTTATCCGTATACCACGCTACTGAACTGAGATTATCGCTCCCGGAATATTTATAGCCGCGGGAGCGGTTGCCGCCGCGGGCTGCGAACTCCCATTCGGCTTCGGTGGGGAGGCGGTAGCGCTTGCCGGTCAGGGCATTGAGTTTGCGGATAAATTCCTGAACGTCGTCCCAGCTCACACACTCCACAGGCAGATTGTCGCCTTTAAACCAGCTCGGATTATTATTTTCGCCCATCACGGCTTTCCACTGTGCCTGTGTCACCTCATATTTTCCTATCGAAAAATCCGATACGGTTACCGAATGGACGGGCTTTTCATCAGACTTAGCATCGGAGTCGTCGGAACCCATGCGGAACGTGCCCCCGTCTACCCACACCATCTCGATCTCGGGAAGGGCATTTGCGGGGTTACTTTCTGATTTGCCACCCGATCCTTTGTCGGAAGGTGCAGGCGAAGGAGCCGGAACGGTAGAGTCCCGGAGAGGTTCGGGTTTGGGTTTGGATTTGGATTGGGCTTCGGCTCCGGATTTGGGCTTCGGCTTCGGTTTAGGCTTCGGTTTGGGTTTGGGCTTCGGCTTCGGCTTGGGTTTGGGCTTGGGGGTTTGCGTTTCCTGGCTTTGGCCGGGTTTCGGGGCCAAGGCTACCGCAACAGTCGTGGCTGCGAAGATTGCGATCAGGATAAAGAGCAGGCGGCGCTTCATAATGTTTTTTTCATCAAGTTGGTGATATGGCTATTACAGGAATTGTAGCTGATACAAGCATTATAGTATCTGATTGTTGGGAAGGCGGCTGCAGGGAGTGGTGCTGCAGCGCCATGGAAGCGATGAAGAAGGCGCGGGTGTTATTTGCTATGATCGGCCACGGTCATTGCGCTATAGCCCACGTTTTTATCTGGTCCCATTATTTCTATCTTGTCTTTGTCGAAAGTAAAGATTTTGCTGTTGTCCTTTGACCAGTAGAGACCGAATTCGTTATGGCCCTCCCGTGATCCATCCGTCAGTTTTCTTTGTCCGGATGCGGGGATGAAGATCATCTGGCCCGACGGTCCGGTCACGCGGTAGCCGGCAGGCTTGTCCTGCCACTTCCACGTGCATTTGTTCATCAGCTCCAGCCATTCGTCCTCCGACGGCAACCGGGTGCCGGTTTTCACCGCTTTCAGAATATTGCTTTTGGCTGCAGGGCTTCCGTTGTCAACGCTTGCCTTCGACCAATAGACGCTCAGCCCCATGTCGACCATACCCTCGGGCACGGGCTCCGGCGCGGGCTCCGGCTTCGGGATGGTGAGCGCCGATTCGCCGACAATAGAATCCTCAAGCAACTCAGCTGCCTGCACGCTATCCGCCAATGCTGCTCCTTCGCCGCCGGAATTTCTACGGAACACAAGCATTGAAATCGCGAAAGCAGCAATAGCCACTCCGACCATCCCTATATAAAGGACCGCCCGGTTTTTCTTCTCGGCCGGCTGCGGCTTGGGCTCCGGAGTGGGTCGGGGCTGAGGACGCGGTGCCGGCTGAGGCTTGGGCGTCGGCTTAGGCCGCGGCGCCGGACCCGGTTTGGGGCCGGGCTTAGGGCCGGGCGAAACAGGCACGGTCTCGTCGGATAGCATGGCGAGAAAGGCTTTCATGGATTGCGGACGCATGCTGATATTGAGCTGCAGGGCTGCCTCGACGGCATGGCGCGTGGAGGCGCTGATGGTCGACGGCAGCGGGGCTACCTGCTCGCCGCTGAAGCGCAGAGCCACATCGGGCGGCGTGACACCCGTGAGCAGCCGGTAGAGCGTGGCGCCGAGCGAATAGACGTCGGCCGCCGGCGTGAACGCTTTCAGCTGTCCCGACATCTGTTCGGGTGATGCGAAACCGGGCGTGAGGCCAAGCAGGGTCGACGTGTTTTCGCCGTTCTCGGAATCATATTGCTTCGAAGTACCGAAATCGATCAGAATGGCACGTCCCGAGGCATCGATCATTATATTGCCGGGCTTCACGTCGAGATGCAGGCGCCCGGTGGAATGAACGTAAGCAAGCGCCTCGCCCGCCTGACGGATATATCCGAGCGCCACCGACTCGGGCATCGCCTGACGGGCATACTCGTGCAGCGACTTTCCGTCGATATAATCCATCACATAATAGGCCGTGTTGTTTTCCTCAAACACATCCTTCACGTGCACTACGCCCGGATGCTTGAGGTGGAACTGCGCCTTGGCTTCCTCGATAAACTTGCGGTGGAGCTTGGCTACAAGAGGCTGCTTCGAGAGTGTGGCCACGGTGACATGGCCGGTATAGGGCTCACGGTTGCAGAAATCGCCCACGTAGAGTTCCTTGATGGCCACTCGTTCGTCGAAAAAAGTGTGCAGAGCCTCATAGGTGCAGCCGAAGCCGCCGGAGGAGATGAAACGCAGTATGCGGTATTTGCCGTTTTGCAGCAGGGTGCCTACGGGCAAAGCATTCTCTGATGTTGTAGCCATTGCTAAAGAGTGTGATTATAGTATGGTTGCAAATTTAACAATTATTTTCCAAACGCAAGCCGAATCCGCAGCATTTCTCACACATCCGGCCCAGTCACATCCTCCACATCAGTCACATCCGTCATTTCGCCGCCGACAACGCCACAGTATATCGCCCGTGGCTATTGCAGTTTTCGAGCGTGCCGTCGAGATATGTCTTGTCGTCGGAGAGCCGGAGCTTTATTGTTTCAAACGCTTCATCTTTTCCATACAAGCGGCTTGTCATCACTATGTTGCCTTCGTTGTCAACAACGTTGCCGTCGAGATAGAAATAGCTTGAGGGCACGTCACCATATTTCTTCACGGTAAGATCATAGTTGTAGCGTCCCTGGACTTTGCCGTCGCTATCGATCGTGATGTTCATTGCGATCGGATAATCGCCTTCGTCGTTGCTCACATAGCCGGTCATATAGTAGGTTCCATAGTAATTCTTCATCAAACCGGTATCAACATCAGGCGTCTTGTCATTGACAAACGCATAATACCAGATGCCGAAACCGGCCAACACGAGCACTATAGCAGCCACGAGCAGACCCCGCACCACCGACCGGCTGCGCCCGGACGGTGCCGCCGGCTGTGGCCTTCTGACAGTCGTCGCAGGCCGTGACATCTGCGTGTGCCGCGATGTCTGCGTCGAGCCGATCGTATGTGTAGGCTGCGCAGGCCGGTAGGGCGTTGTGTGAACGGCCGACGGGGCGGTCGGCGTGACAGCGCCTGCCGAGGTGAGCATCCGCAGCATGGCATCGGCATCAGCCGGACGCCGGCGGCTTTCCATGTAGAGCGACGCCGTCAGCACCGACTGAAGCTGCGGGCTGACATTGCACGGTATCAGCCGCCGCACATCCTCCGACATCAGCGTCATCGATTTGGGCAGCGCGCGCCCGAGGAGGCAAAACATCATAGTGGCCGCCAGGGAATATACGTCGCTCGCCGGCGAAAAACTCGTTATGCCGCCATACTGCTCCACCGGCGCATAACCGTCGCTGAAGCCCTGGATATTTATGGTCGACGTGGCGGCGCCGTCGGCATTGTAATGCTTAGACAGGCCGAAATCTATCAACACCGGCCGGATGCGGCCGTCAGCCCCCTTCGTCAGCATGATGTTGGTGGGCTTGATGTCGAGGTGCGTGATGCGGTTGCGGTGCAGATGGCCCACGGCGCGCACTATCGGCAGCATGATGCCGCGCATCTCCTGCTCGGTGATCACGCCGCGCTGACGCACATAATCCTGTAGCGTCATGCCGTCGAGATACTCCATCACATAGTACGACGTATTGTTGGCGTCGAACACCTCGCTCACCTGCACGATGTTGGGCTGGCCGGGCGCCACCGACATCAGGCGGCGTGCCTCGCCGGCAAAATCGCGGCGCGACCGCTCAACGCGCTCGCGGGCCGGCTGCGAACAATTCACCGACATCGTCGTGCTGTCGCGCTCGCAGTCGTTCTTAAGAAAATGCTCTTTCACGGCTACCGTCACCACGGCCAGCATGCCGTTGAACGTCGTCGAAACCGTAGCCTTATACGTTATGCCGAAGCCGCCGGAGCCGAGCACCGACTGCACCACATAATTGTTTCTGCCCGAGCTGAGCACCGTACCGGCTGCCAGAAATTCTGCCATAACAAATGTCGTTTGTGTGAGTTTTCTCTATTTTTTCACAAAAGTAACATTTTTTATGCATATTTCCACCAGCCGTTCCCATCTTTGTCACGGCGATAATCCTGCGTGTCATTACCCCGTGCCGTCCATCAGGCGGGGCGGAGCTGGCCGTTGCCGTTGATCAGCCACTTGTAGGTAGTGATTTCGCGGAGGGCCATGGGGCCGCGGGCATGGAGTTTCTGGGTGGAGATGCCGATCTCGGCACCGAGACCAAACTGGGCGCCGTCGGTCCACGAGGTCGGCGCGTTGACATAGACGCAGGCGGCGTCGACTTTCAGCTGGAAGCGCGAGGCGGCGACGGTATCACCGGTGATTATCGATTCGCTGTGGCCGGAGCCGTAGCGCGCTATATGGTCGAGGGCTTCGTCGAGCGATGCCACCGTGCGCACGGCCATGGCATACGACAGATATTCCGTGCCGAAGCTGTCGGCGGTGGCCTCACGGAGCAATTGGTCGGGATAGTGGCCTCGGAGCGCTTCCATGGCGCGTTCGTCGGCATAGATCACCACATTGCTGTCGGCCAGCTGCCGGCTTATCGCCGAAAGGTCGGCGAGCCGGTCGGCATGGATGAGCAGGCAGTCGAGAGCGTTGCACACGCTCACGCGGCGCGTCTTGGCATTGTTGACGATGGCCGCTCCCATCGCGGCATCGCCCGCCTTGTCGAAATAGGCATGGCACACTCCGGCGCCGGTCTCTATGACCGGGATGCGGGCGTTATCACGTACGAATCCGATGAGCGACGAGCTGCCGCGCGGTATCAGCAGATCCACCAGCCCGCGGGCGGCAAGCAATTGTGCCGTGGCTTCGCGCGTGGGCGGCAGCAGGGTCACCGCGGCCGTGTCGACGCCGTGGGCGGCCAGCGCGCTGTGGATAACGCCGACCAGCGCCTCGTTGGAATCCCGGGCATCATGACCGCCCTTGAGCACACAGGCATTGCCCGATTTCAGACACAGCGACGCCACATCGCAGCTCACGTTGGGGCGCGCCTCGAAGATCACGCCGATGACGCCGAAGGGCACACTCACCTTGCGCAGATGCAGCCCGTTGGGCAGTGTGCGGTCGTCGAGCGTGAGTCCCACAGGCGACGGTAGCGAGGCCACCGACCGCATGTCGGCGGCGATGGCGGCGATGCGCTGCGGCGTGAGGCGCAGGCGGTCGTATTTCGGATCGGCGGAGTCCATGCGCTCCAGATCGCGGCTGTTGGCGGATATGATGTCGGGCGTTGCGGCCACGAGCCGGTCGGCGATGTCGCAAAGAAGTGTGTTGACAGCCTCGGCCGACAGGTCGAGCAACGAAAGCGAGGCGCGGCGGGCGGCCTCAAGCATGGGGGTGATATCGGTGGTCATAGATGGGGAATGGTTTTGATTTGAGCGGATGGCTCTCAGTCGATATAGAGATAGTCGTAGTGCACGAGCGGACGGCAGTCGTGGCGGCCGCAATATCCCGCAGCCTCGGCACTCGAATAGGCGGCCCGACCCACGCCGATCACGCGGCCGTCGGGAGCCATGATGTTGATGAGATCGTCTTTCTCCCACTCTCCGGCGATGGCAGTGACACCCACTGGCAGCAGGCTGACAGCTTCGCTTCCCGTGAGCACCTCCACGGCGCGGGCGTTGAGGGTCACCGACCCTTTGGCGAAGCCGGAGCTGTGCGCCATCCAGCGCTTGACGCTCGACACCTGACCGCTGCGCTGCACGAAACGGGTGCAGGGAGCCGCGGGGCCGTCGCCGAGCAGCAGCCGCGGCAGTATGTTGTCGGTCTTGCCGTTGGCTATTATCACCTCGATGCCTTCGTCGGCCACTTTGCGGGCTATGCCGCACTTGGTGAGCATGCCGCCGCGGCCGAAGCCGGAGCGCTCGGTGCTTATGTAGCGAGTGAGGTCGTCGGCGGGATTAACGGTGGCTATGAGCTGCGAGCCGGGATCGGAGGGCGAGCCGGTGAAGATGCCGTCGATGTTGCTGAGTATCACCAGCGCATCGACGCGCATCATGGTGGCTATCAGGCCCGAAAGCTCGTCGTTGTCGGTAAACATCAGCTCGGTGACGCTCACCGTGTCGTTTTCATTCACGATCGGTATTACTCCGGCGCCGAGCATCACTTCCATGCATCCGCGCTGGTTGAGGTAGTGGCGGCGCGTCGAGAAGTTCTCCTTCATCGTCAGCACCTGACCCACAGCCAAATGATGCTCGCGAAACAGCTCGTAATAGCGGTTGATGAGCTTGGCCTGCCCAACGGCCGAGAAGAGCTGTCGCTGCTCCACGCTGTCGAGATGGCGGGCATCGGTGCCGGCGAGCTCACTGCGGCCGCTGGCCACGGCGCCCGATGATATCATGATCACCTCCACGCCGGCATGGCGCAGGGCTGCCACCTGATCGACGAGGGCCGACATGCGGGTGATGTCGAGCATCCCGTCGGGGCGCGTGAGCACATTGCTTCCTATTTTGACGGCTATGCGCCGGCGTTCATTTTCCATATCATTTCGATGCACGGAGGCCGGCTGCCACAGAGGCGGAGAAGCCGGCTGCTTCCATGGCGTTCAGACCGCGGATGGTCAGACCGCCGGGGGTGGTCACTTTGTCGATTTCGGCCTCGGGGTGCGAGCCGTTGGCTTCAAGCAGAGCCACAGCGCCCTCGAGCGTGTGCATTACGGCTTCCTGAGCATCGGCCGGCTTCAGACCCAGCTCCACGCCTCCGAGCACCGCGGCCCGGATATAGCGCATCGCGTAGGCTATGCCGCACGAGGCCACGGCCATGCCGGCCTGCATCTGCGTGGGGGCTACTTCGATGGCTTTGCCCAGAGGAGCCAGAAGTGCCGCAAGCTGTCCCGATGCGGCGGCATTGAAGCCTTCGGTGGTGTAGAACACCACTCCCCTGCCCACCGAAACGGCGGTGTTGGGGATGCAGTAGACTATCGGCAGCGCGCCGGCTTCGACGCCGAGCATCTTTGCGATATCGCCGGTGGTGACGCCGGCGGCAACGCTGATCACGGTCTTATGGCCGGCGGTGATGATGTCGCACAGCTCATTGAGCACATCCGTTACATGCCATGGCTTGACGGCGATGACAACCGTTTCGGCGCTCTGGGCAGCCTCGCGGTTGGAGGAGGTGACGGCAATGTCGGGAAACGACTCCTGCAGTTTCTGCAGCTTGCCGGCCGACGGATTGGCCACCGCCAGCGAGCCGCCGCCAAATGCGCCGGCCCAGCAACGGGCAAGGGCGCCACCCATATTGCCGGCGCCTATCACTGCTATGCGTTTCATTTCTTGTCGGCCTCGGCGCGCGTGGGTTTGAGTGCCGTTTTTATATCGTTGAAAATATCGTCGATGGCTCCGGAACCCTTGATGCCGTGGTATTTGCCTTCCGATGTGTAGTAGTCACGAAGCGGCGCCGTCTGTTCGTTGTACACTTTCAGCCGGGCGTTGATCGTTTCGAGATTGTCGTCGGAGCGGCCGCTTTCGAGTCCGCGCTTGAGCAGACGGTCGATAAGCTCGGCGTCGTCAACTTCCAGACCAACCACGGCGTGCACTTTCGACCCGCGGCGGGCAAGCATCTCCTTGAGCGCCTTGGCCTGCGGAATGGTGCGGGGAAATCCGTCGAAGATCACGCCTTCGGCCGTCTCGGGATTCTCGTCGAGCGTGTGTTCGAGTATGTCGATCATCAGCTGATCGGGGATGAGCTGTCCTTTGGATATGTAGCTGTCGGCAACGCGGCCGAGCTCGGTTCCGCGGGCTATATGGTCGCGGAGAAGTTCGCCGGTCGAGATGTGATACAGTCCGTATTCGTCAATAAGTCGCGCGCTCTGTGTGCCTTTGCCACTTCCGGGCGCGCCAAACACTACCAGATTATACATATTGAAAACTGATGTTGATGTCGTGTGAAAGTTATGAGGATATAGATAAAAGTGTCAGACGGCCGACCGGGCGTCAGGCGTCGTGATCGGGGCTGAGCACCCAGATGTCGGGGAGGTTGCGGGCCAGTCTGTCGAGGTCGAGACCGTAGCCGATGATGAAATCCGACGGTATCTCAAAGCCCACGTAGTCGGGCTTTACGTCGGCCTTCAGCGATTCGGGCTTGAAGAGCAGTGTGGCGATCTTGACATCGGCGGGGTTGCTTTTGCGGAGCGTAGCCACGAGGTTGGCTATGGTTTTGCCCGTGTCGACGATGTCCTCAACCACTATCACGGTGCGGCCTTCGATGTCGTCGGCAAGGCCGAGCACCTCTTTGACCACGCCGGTGCTCGAGGTGCCCTCGTAGCTTTTCAGTCGGATAAACGAGATCTCGGCGTCGGGCAGCTGCACGGCGCGGAAGAGATCGGAAGCAAACGGAAATGCGCCGTTGAGCACACACAGGAAGAGCGGACGCTTGCCCCGGCACTCTTCGGTTATACGGGATCCGAGTTCTTTGACGCGGGCCTGGATCTTATCACTCTCAATGTAGGGCACAAATGTCAGACCCTTGTAAGTAACCTTTCTCATCGGTTTGATTCTTTAAGAGCGGTATCCGATTGTCACCAAAAATCGCTCTATATATGACTAATGTTGCTAAACAAACTCTATTTTTGCGCAAAATTACTAAAATTCTCAGACAATCACTCAGAATTTTATAATTTTGTAAACGCGAAACCAGAAACTAAAAACACCCGACATAATCATGAAGCTTTTTACCACCGATGATATCCGCGCCATCGAGCGCCAGACTCTTTCGACAGAAGCCATAACGACGCGAACGCTCGTGGAACGTGTGGCCGAAGCCGCCGCCACCGAGATTGCCACACACTGGCGTCCCACAAAACGCACGGTCGTTTTCGCAGGCCCCGGAAACAACGGCGCCGACGCTCTGGCCACGGCCATGCGCCTCATGGAGCGCGGCTTCGCTCCCGTGGTCTACCTCTTCAACATAGGCGGCAACAGCATCAAGGACGAGTGTGTCCATTTCCGCAACGTGATGCGCAGCGACTTTCCCGAAGCCGATTTCATCGAGATTGTCAACACGTTCAACACTCCCGAGCTGGGCGCCAATGATCTGGTCATCGACGGCCTCTTCGGCTCGGGTCTGCGCGAGCCGCTCAACGGCGGTTTCCGCGCCCTGGTGCGCTACATCAACGAATCGGGTGCCACGGTGGTATCCATCGACATGCCCAGCGGCATGTTCTCCGACTGGGACCGTCAGGCTCCGGCCCGCGACATCATCAAGGCCAACCTCACGCTCGCCGTCCAGTTCCCCCACATCTGCTTCTTCATCCCTGAAAAAGCCGAGCTGATCGGCCGCTGGAAGGTGCTCGACATCGGCCTGAGCCGCGAAGCCGCCGACAAGATCAAGACCGGCTTCCATCTGGTCGAGGCGTCGGAGGTAAAGAGCCTGCTGCGGCAGCGCGACCCGTTCTGCAGCAAGGCCGATTTCGGCTCGGCGCTGCTTATTGCCGGACGCTACGGCATGGTCGGTGCATCGGTGCTCGCCGCCCGAGGCGCCCTCCGCTCGGGTGTCGGCAAGGTCACCGTCTACGGTCCGCAGTGCGCCTACCAGACGGTGCAGACGGCCGTGCCCGAAGCTATGTTTGAGGCCGACGACAATAAACTCATGATCAACGACATCCACCCCACACGCCAGTACTCCGCCTACGGCATCGGCCCGGGCATCGGCACCGCCGACAACACGCTCAACGCCATCGACACTTTCATCCGCTCGGCCAAGACGCCGTTGGTCATCGACGCCGACGCACTCAACTGCATCGCGCGCCGCCCCGAGCTGCTCAACCACATTCCGATGCTGTCGGTGCTCACGCCCCACGACGGCGAGTTCGACCGTCTGTTCGGCGAGCACACCACCCATGAGGCGCGCCTCAAAAAAGCCCTCGAGGTGTCGAAATACTACAACCTGCTCATCCTTCTCAAAGGCCACTACACCGCTCTCGTGCGCCCCGACGGTAAGGTATATTTCAACTCCACCGGCTCGCCCGCCATGGCGACCCCCGGCAGCGGCGACGTGCTCACCGGCATCCTCACATCCCTTATCGGCCAGGGCTACAAACCCGAAGTTGCCTCCATCATGGCCGCGTTCATCCACGGCCTGGCCGGCGAGATGGCCGCGAAAATCAACGGCGACTATGGCGTCACCGCTTCCGACATCGCCGACTGCACCGGCAAAGCGATCATGGAAACCATGCAGCAGAGCTGATCGCCCCCTCATCACTTTTAATCCACCATCCCTGACATATCTTTAACTGTTTGCGATATGAAACGAATGCTTTTCACAATAACTCTCCTTGCCGCCGCCCTTCTGGCGCCCGCACAGACCACCCAGAAGCTGACGGCCGGAAAGACCAACGAATACGGACTTATCTACACGCTGCCCGTCACCGTGATCGACGTCACCGTCGAAGCCGAAAAGACGGTGCGACAACCGGGCGAATTCTTTCGCTACGCAAAAAAATATCTCGGCATGGACCCGATCGTCGAACCGTCGGTCACCTGCCGTCTGAAAAGCGTGACCATAACCACGCGCGGCGTGGCCGACAACGAGGAGCGCTATCTCGTGCAGTTCAAATCCGGCTCCACCCCGTTTATGATCCTGTCCGACACCGATTTCCCGCTCGCCATCAACACTGAGGCTGTTGCCGCAGCCACAGCGGCACTACTTCCGCAGCCGCGTGAGGCCGAACCCACGATTCTCGAAACGCCGGCCGCCTCACAGGCCATGACGGCCGAGATGCTCCAGAGCACGTCATCGGCAAAACGTGCCGAGCTGGCCGCCACTCGCATCTTCGAACTGCGTCAGAGCCGCAGCGACATCATCTCCGGCTCGGCCGACAATATGCCCTCCGACGGTCAGGCCATGCAGCTTGCCCTCGACAACCTCGACAATCAGGAAGCCGCGCTGACAGCCATGTTTCTCGGCACCGAGCAGACCTCCACACAGGTAGCCACATTTACCGCCGTACCGCCTGCCGGCGACGAAAAGTCGTGGCAATGCGTCATAGCCCGCCTCTCGGCTCTCGACGGTATCGTCGATGCCGATGATCTCAGCGGCGACCCCATTCGCATCACCGTCAACGTCACCTCCCGCGGCACCCTCCCCAAAAATGAAAAAGGCGAGGTGAAGCGCTTCCCCAAAGGCGGACTCGCCTACCGCATCCCAGGCACCGCCGACGTCACGGCCTCGTTCATGGGCTCCGATGTCGCCGCCAAGACGATCGACGTTGCTCAGTATGGCGTGGTTTTCGGCCTCGACCCCAACCTCTTCACCAATAAGCGCGAACCCGCTTACGCCACGTTCAATCCCGTCACCGGCGCCATCCGCGAAATAGGCACCGTCACCCCCGCACAATAATCTGTCGATAAAGCACATTCCAATACGATAAAAAACATCGCGGCGCGCCTCTGTGGCTCACCGCGATGTTTTTTTGATTATAATCTATATTGTCTAAACGGCCGGTTTACTATTCGTCTTCGTCGCCAACGCTGGACAGCTGACTCCGATCCGTGCCGTTAGCCTCAACGTTTGTCGTGTCGGGGCCGTCGGTGTCAACCATTTCTACTTGGGGCGCAGAACCCGGCTCGACATACTCTTCTTCAATAAACTTGCAGTAAACTACCCATGCAATCGCTGTCACTGCCAGCGTTGCCAATACCCATATTATTTCTTTCTTTTTCATTATACTTGACTACTAATATTTGTTGTTACTGTTGCAGATTGAGGTTCCTCGTGACTACCCTTGCTGTGATTTGATTTACCTTGCTGAACATCATCGGTCACAGATTTTCTTTCCGATTCTTTCAAAGAGCCTTTGCCCTTGGCGTCTTTATCGACGTCACGCAGATTTTTTCCGGGATTTTCGGGAACAGTTGTTCCGGGCACACTGTTTCTTGGTACTCTTATCCCGTTCTTTTGGAGCTGCCGCGCAGGTCGGTTGTGGATCACTTTCGCGTCCTTTCCGGATCGATCAGGCTCGGCAGCAGGTTGAGCGGTAGCCTCCGGTTCATCGACGTAGTCAGGGTCTTCGGTTTCTTCGGGTAGTTCCGTCGACTCGGGAGCCGTCGGTTCGTCGGAAGCGGGGACAAACAGCACATATCCGATTAAAGCCACGAGCGCTATTGCCAGGATGACGACCGCAATCCGCAGGCCGTTGTTGGATTTCTTATTCACAGGCTTGCTATTATGAACCATTTGCGGAGCCTCACCGACGGAGGTTATCTCCGCAGCTTCCTCAACCACCACGGCCGCAGGCACTGCGGCAGGCTTCGGCAACACGACCGGCGCCTCTTCTTCCTGTGTCGGAATCTCAGCTTCGACGGCAATGGCTGCCGTTGCTTCGTTGGGCGCATCGATACGCAGCTCCACGGTTTCCGTATTGATATGAGCGGCGTCAATACCCTCTTCGACATGCACATAGTAAGCCGAGAAATTATCATGGCTCGACCGGCATATCTCTGTGATGCGCTCGATGCGCTGCTCATCGGTGAGCGACTCATCGGCCATGATCTCGCAGAGAGCCGCATCCGACAGGCATTCCAGCACGCCGTCGGAGCACTGGAAGAAACGGTCGTCGGCGGCCACATCGTTGGTAATATGCACGGTAGCGCCGTCGCGGTGATCTTCGCGCGCCTGCATGGCTCGTGTGATCACGTTTTTCTTCGGATGGTTGATGGCTTCCTCGGGAGTGATGACTCCGGCTCTCACAAGCTCATTCACCAGCGAGTGGTCCGAACTTTTATAGAGTATCGTCATGCCTCCGTTGCCATCGGGCCGGAGATGATAGATGCGGCTGTCGCCGATATGAGCCATCACTGCCTGACGGTCCGAAAGATGCACCAGCGTGAGCGTTGTGCCCATGCGTTTCTGTCCGGTGGTGGTGTCGCGTTCGGCCAGTGTGTCGTAGGCCGAATCTATGGCGCCTCTCAGCGTCGAGAGATCGAATGTCTCGGGATCAGAATCATTGAGATATGCCGAGATAGCTTCGCAAACCGCGCCACTGGCCACCTCGCCGGCTTCGTGGCCGCCCATGCCGTCGCAAACTATGAAGGTGCGGTCGGCCGAGGTGGCTGTGCCGGGTAATGGGCTGACGGTATCTTCCTGATTGCCACGTCCGCCCTTGTCGTTGATTGAAAGCGGCTGATATATTTTCATTTGCTTTACTGTTTTCATTATGCCCCTCAGACTTCGGCATCTTCGCCGGCCCGAGGATGCGTGGAGAGATTAAATGATATCGAAACGGAGCTCCGTATGGCCGAGTTTGATTATTGTGCCTTTGACAAGACCCACTTCATCGCCGGGCATCAGGCGCGAACCGTTGACAAACGTGCCGTTTTTCGATCCGGCATCGGAGATATAATGCTTGATGCAACCGCCGGGCTTCTTCACCATCTCGATGTTGATGTGATGGCGGCTCATCTGATCGTCGGTTGTGGGAAGCGAAACATCCACCACCTTTGTATGCGACCGGCGGCCGATGCGGTTGGTGCCGATGCGAAGATGTATGGGCTGCTTGCTGCCGTCCCATGTGCCGTTGTCAGATACAAACACGAGCGATCCGGGGCGGAAATCGGTAGGATCTAAAACTACCGTACGGTCGTGCTTCTCCGTTTTTTCCTGCGGGGCGCCGCCGGTAAATTCCAAAAACGTACCGACGTGAGCGCACTGCGGACACTTCAGCTTGGCGCCGACACTTACTCCCGCCGGGATGACGATGTTGCGGCCGCATTCGGAGCACTTGCCTTTGGTCCTCTGCGTGGTTTTCTGCGGTTTCGGTGTGTACATTGCTTCCGGCTTCGGAGCGGCCGGAATGTCGGGAAGGAATTCGCCCGCCGCTTTGATCAGGCTGCAGCGCGGACATTTGATCTTTTTGTCACTGCTGACATTGAACCGCAGACGTGCGCCGCAATTGGGACATTTTCTTATTTCTAAAGCCATTTTTGGGTTGCAGGCTATTTGCCTTGGGGGGGTTACTGTTCAACTATTTGTAAAAACGCCAACGCTCCGGAGCACGGCGACTGTTCAATCGCGCTCCGGAAGCGTGTGTTTTCGTTATGTATCTTATATCTCAATCTCTTCGATGCCGTCGGCGGCTGCCATATCATCGGTGGGAAGATCATCAAACGTCTCATTGGCGTCGACCGAATCAGTGACTGTCGCAACCATATCGTCATCGTCGAGCACTTCGACTACGTCGTAGTTCTCATCGTCAAGTTCAACCACCACGGCATCCTCGTCGATCATCTCCGGCACATAAACATCATCGTCGTCGGAAGTGATCACCTCCACAACATTCGATTCCGGATCGACATCCACCTCGGGGACTACGGTGTCGGCCATCAATTCCTGGTCAGAGGCCAGCATGGCGATAAGGGCGGTTGTCGGATCGTCGGTCATCGTCACGCTGCCGCTGGGGTCAATGATAAGGGCATTGGCTGTGTCCTGACCTACGAGGTTGTTGTCGACCAAAGCCACCACCTGACCCTGTTCGTCAAGCACCGGAGTGAGACTGCCGTCAGGGTAATATGCCACCGGTTCACCGGTCACGGCTTCGACGAGCATCACATACACGCGGCCGTTGTCGTCGGTCCCCACTTCGTAGGGAGCGGCCGGGACCTCTTCGGCTACAAACTGGGTGTCGCCCACGCTGCTCCAGTCGTGGTTGGAGAATGATGTGCGATAGTCTTCGGGAAGGCTGTTCCATTCGTCGGCATAATATGTACCGAACACACCGCCGTGCCATGCGAAAACCCCGTGAGGGCCTACTTCGGCGCGGGCCGCTGAGAATGCCTGTGCAAACGACATGCTGTCGTCGGGCGAGAAAGCCACCCCGATTTCATCAAACGATTCGGGAAGATAGATTGCCTGTCCGTAGGAGTGAACGTTGTCCTGCTGCTCGGGAGTCAGGGCGGCGGTGCCGTTGGCTTCGGCGCCCGTCGTTGCGTCATGAGCTGCGGTATCGGCATCCGTAGCTGCTGTGGATGCGTCGGAGCCCTTTGCTGCCGATGCGCCTTTGTCGCCGTCGACGCTCGGGAACGTCACCTTATCTTCGCTCATGCCCGGGGCACGGGTGTAAGCGCTGATACCTGCTGCACCGGCAATACCGGCGATGACGCCGATCGAGCCGAGGGCAATCACTTTACCCGACGTGTTTTGGCCCGATTTCTTCACCGGCTTCAACACGGTTTTCGTTTCCTGCTGCGGAAGATTATACTGGGTCCTTTCTGAGTCGAAACCACCATTGATTGTTGTCTGATTTGTTGTCATAGTCGTAGGCTGTTTTATATTTCTTTTTCTGATGCAAATATAATGCGATTATTTTCGCTCCGCATCATCCGGAAGCGGATATTATGACGAAATGCCCGCTTTTTGTGACGAAATGTTTTTTTATCGCTATGCATGCATCTTTTTTTCTGCTTTTCGAAGCACGCCGACGTCGCTCCGTCAGGTGAATTTACGTTTACAATAAGGACACATACCTTTGGCCCACAATTGCTTATAGCTTTTACCCTGCCATGAGCTGCGGCATTGCGGATCGGGACACACATAGGTGCGCGCATAGAAATCGTCCTGGAGCTCCTGCCGCTTCTTCATCTGCTTCTTGCCGTAGATGGCCGCCCACTTGTTGGCCATGATGAACAGAAACAGAGTGACGATAGCACCGCCGACGCCTATTGCAGCCTTCAGATTGTCAGGCACTATCACGGCAAGTACCGATGTGATCACACCGAGAGCCATACCGGGACCCATCCTGATCATCATCATATTGGTCTGAAGCGATGTCTGCATCTCGGCTACACGGTCCTGGAAATTGTCATATTCGGTCCCGAGCGCTTCCACACGTTTTTTGTATTCCTGATCCGACAACGGTTCAGGTTTCTGTTCAGCCTTGCCCGCATTTATCACATCCTCGATGCGCACGGCATAGCCCTTTGCGCCTCCGAGGTTGATGACATCGCTGGTTTTCACACATTTATGCCTTATCGGAAGTCCGTTGACAAAAGTGCCGTTGGTCGAATCAAGATCGTAAAGCTCGATGCTGCCATCCTGCACCACCACCTTTGCGTGATGTTTGCTCACCATCTTCTCCGTGCACGGAATCTTGAAATTGCCTGGGAGAACATCACGTCCTATTTCTATTTCAAATGTTGCCATAAGATATAGCTGATCTGTTTGATATTACTGTTTATTTCTCCTTAACGAAAAGCGCGCGCAGATTGCGGAGCGCGTCATACGACATCTTCAACCCATAGACCGTGGCCGATGCCGGATGCATCAGACGCACCATGCGTTTCGACAGATCGATGTTGTAGATATATGTCACATTGATGATGTGTGATTTACCGATACGCACGAACTTTCTGGCGTCATCACCCAGCGAATCAGCAAGATACTTCTGCATTTTCTGCAGCGAAAACGTGAAAGCGAGCTTCTGGCCCGTAGCCAGCTTCATGAATGTGTAGTTCTTGTCAGCCTCGAAATATATTATCTGGTCGAGGGCTATCCTGTAAAATTCATCACGGTTATTGAAATAAAGGTATCGGGGCATAACTACTGCTAAGATAGGTTTATTTATGTCGGTTTATTCTTTTTATAACATTTTCACAAAGATACACATTTCCCCTCATTCGCAACCGTTAATATATCCTAAATCAGCACACAACCCTTTCACCGCCACCCTCACCACCCTCACCGACACCCGGCATCGCTGCCGGCACTCAGTCACGCCCGCTCAGCCACGCCCCCTATGCAGCCTCCCGCGTCCTGGAGCGGCGGCTCCCAGCCGCCGGCATTAGCTAAGGTAGCTAAGCCAGCAGGCCCCGGAAACACCGGAAGCGCTCCGCCGGCCGGGAGGGCTTGCGGAGCGCTTCGATGGGTTGATGGCGGTAGTGATTGCCGGGGCAATCACAGCCGTTGATTAGTCCTGATTGAGGTTGACGCGTTTGAATTCTACGGCAACGAGACCTTTCTGCGCCTTTTCGAGATACTGGCCGATGGTGATCGTTGCGTCTTTGATGAATTCCTGCTCGAGAAGACAGTTCTCTTTGAAGAACTTGTTGACGCGGCCTTTGGCAATATTCTCCATCATCTGCTGGGGAAGATTGGCGGCTTTGGCCTCGGCAGCTTCCTTCATGATCTTGCGGCCTTTTTCAGCATCTTCTGCTGTGATCCAGCCTTTCGACATGTTGGATTCGATGTGATCTTCCGAGTCGAAGTGGTTGGGGTTGAGACCGTTCTTTTTCAGAGCGGCTTCAACAGCCTTGCGGATCTGTTCTTCGCGGGTCTTGTCGATGGCCACGTTGTATTCCGTTTCAACAACCTGTGCGGGAACGCTGTCACGGTCAACAGCCACGGGGTTCATCGAAGCAACCTGCATGGCCACGTCGCGACCGACATGGTAGTCAACGCCTTCGAGGTTGAAACCTACGATAGTGGCGAGCTTGTTGCCCAGGTGGTTGTAGGATGTGGTCGAGGGAGCTTTGATAAACTCGTAGGCACCGAGCTCCATCTTTTCGCCGGTCTTACCGCTTTCCTCAACGATGAGGTCGGCGATTGTCTGGCCGTCGAGCACGATAGCTTTGAGTTCGTCCATCGATGCGGGCTTCTGAGCCATGGCTGCATCGAGAATTTTCTTGGTGAGGTCAACGAATCCGGCATTTTTTGCTACGAAGTCGGTCTCGCACTTGAGAGCGACGACAGCGGCAAATTCGCCTTCGTTGTTAGAGAGAACGCAACCCTCTGATGCCTGACGGTCTTCACGTTTGGCGGCTACTGCCTGACCCTTCTTGCGGAGGATCTCGACAGCGGCTTCGATGTCGCCGTTGGTTTCAGCGAGAGCTTTCTTGCAGTCCATCAGGCCGGCACTTGTGAGGTGACGCAGCTTGGTGATTTCTGCCATTGTTACTGCCATATAATAATGTGTGTTAGAATTGTTTTGTAAATAATTTAATTATTCTGCTGCAGGTGCTTCTGCTGCGGGTGCTTCGGTTGCTGCAGCTTCGGCTTCAGCTTTGGGAGCACGGTTCACGCGGCGGCGTTCGCGACGGGGAGCGGGAGCGGCAGCGCCCTCGGCAGCCTGAGTGTCGACTTTTTCAACCTTACGTTCCTCAAGACCTTCGGCGATAGCATCGCATACGGTGCCGAGGATGAGTTCGATCGATTTCGAAGCGTCGTCGTTGGCGGGGATCACGAAATCAACGTTTGTCGGATCGGAGTTGGTGTCAACCATAGCGAACACGGGGATGCCGAGGCGGTTGGCTTCAGCAACGGCGATGCGCTCTTTGAGCACGTCGACAACGAAGAGAGCCGACGGCAGACGGTTGAGATCAGCGATCGAGCCGAGTGTCTTTTCGAGTTTGGCGCGCTGACGGGTGATCTGGAGTTTCTCGCGTTTCGACAGGTTGTCGAATGTGCCGTCGGATGCCATTTTGTCGATGGCGGTCATTTTCTTGACGGCTTTGCGGATGGTGGGGAAGTTGGTGAGCATGCCGCCCGGCCAGCGTTCGATCACATAAGGCATGTTGACGCTCTGGGCTTTGTCGGCAATCACCTGTTTGGCCTGTTTTTTAGTGGCAACGAAAAGCACTTTCTTGCCCGATTTGGCAATGCTCTTCAGTGCTGCGGCGGCCTCGTCCAGCTTGGCAGCTGTTTTGTAGAGGTCTATGATGTGGATACCATTGCGCTCCATGAAGATGTAAGGAGCCATAGCAGGATTCCATTTTCTTTTGAGGTGACCGAAATGGCAACCTGCTTCTAATAATTGGTCAAATGTGGGTGTTGACATGTGAGTAATAGTGTTGTTTACGTTCTGATTTTTTTACAATTCTGCGGTAGGGAACGTGTCCATCCACAGGATTTAGATACTAAACTCTTGAGATCGCGGTAGGATCCCGTGGAGAGTACCGTGCATGTCGCGGCGCGGCCTTTCTCCGGTTTTATGCGGCATCATGCAGCCGCGGGCAGATTAACGTTTCGAGAACTGGAAGCGTTTGCGGGCTTTGGGCTGACCGGGTTTCTTGCGTTCCACAGCGCGCGGGTCGCGGGTCATGAAGCCTTCGGCGCGAAGAGCGCTCTTGTCTTCGGGGTTGATCTTCACGAGGGCGCGGGCGATAGCCAGACGGAGTGCTTCGGCCTGTCCTTTGTAGCCGCCGCCGTCGAGATTCACGTGGATATCATATTTTTCAGCAACGTCGAGTTTCGACAGAGGCTGCTTTACGATATACTGGAGAATTGAAGAGGGGAAGTAAACTTCCAAGGGGCGTTTGTTGATAACGATGGCACCGTTGCCTTCTTTAACGATTACGCGTGCCACGGCGGCCTTACGGCGGCCTACTGCATTAACTGTTTCCATACTTCCTGCTCTTATTTCATTTTGTTGATGTCAAATACTACGGGATTCTGAGCTTCGTGAGGATGGTTGGGACCATTGTACACGTGCATGTTCTCGATCAGGCGACGGCCAAGACGGTTCTTGGGGAGCATGCCTTTCATCACCTTGATGTAGAGAGGGTGCATACCCGGTTTGATGTGCTTGTTGTAGGATTTTTGCATCAGCACTTCGGGCGAGAGTGAACGCTGGCCGCCGGGATAACCCGAGAATGTCAGATATTCACGATCGGTCATCTTCTTGCCGGTCAGGATCACCTTTTCGGCATTGATGATGATCACATTGTCGCCGCATTCAATGTTCGGCGAATAGGTCGGTTTGTGCTTGCCGCGAAGGATTTTCGCAACCTTCGAGCACAGACGGCCAAGATGCTGGTCGGTGGCATCGATCAGAAGCCACTCCTTTTCAACGCTCTGCGCGTTGGGGGTTAATGTTTTGTAGCTTAAAGTATCCACTTTTAATTAATTGTAAATAAGTTAATTAATTGCGACGTTCACCGCAGCCAAGCCCGGCCAAAGGCTCTGCCTCGGGTCGCATCGTCGATTGTTTTTGGATATAATCGGACTGCAAAGATAGTGATTTTCCACCTATTAACCAAACCATCCCACCACTTTTTCTTCCACTTTTTCCGCCCCTCTCCCTCAAATAATCCATCGCCTCTTTCTTACCCTCCTCGCCTCATGCCGCCGGCCGTCCATGCCTCATGCCAAGGCCGCCTCCCCTCGCCGCCAGCCCGGCACTGCGGTGCAAGCCTGCGGCTTGCGCCTTCCTCTCCCTTATCAAAAGCAGTGCCGGAGCTTTCGGAAGCCCCGGCACTGCTTATATCTTGAGCGCACTTCATGCACGCCCGTGCGGTCAATTGGATTTAAACACCGCGCGCACAGCCGATTTCAGATCCTTGCGGTAGCCGTAGACAAATCCGCCGTCCACATCAATCTGCCAGGCCGTATCGTCATCCTTAGGCGTTTTGGTCCAGTAGAACGGAGACAGAGCCGTTCCGCCGAAATTACTCAGCGCCCTGTTGATCTCGTCGACACGCATGGCCATCAGCTCGCCGGCCTCTTTATCAGGCAGATATTCCGATTCGATCGCGGTTGCCCAGTCGACCTGACCGGCTGCGTCATCTTCAAGACATATCGCTATGAAAAAATCTTCTCCGGTCATAATCACGCCTATCGGTTCCAGGCTCCCACGCTCCGACGTGGAGAGTGTGCTCCAGAAACTGTAGGGCAGCACGTAGACCTCATCCTCGTACTCCACGGCCAGGCCAAGGTCAATCACATCGCCATAGGGAGTCAGCTTGTTTTTCAGCGAGCTGCTTTGCGACCCACGTCCTTGCTGTTTCGGCGCTCCCTTCTTCGATCCGCGACCCACGGTCGACGGTCGTTTCCCCTTATCGGATACCGATGGAGCCGGCTTGCCGTGCCCTATCGGGCTGCTGCCGTCATTGCTCGCCGGGCGCTTGGCATAAGCGTCAACCGACGATAAAAGTGCTGTAACTAAAGCTAATATAAGTAATCTGGTTTTCATAGCCTTACATTATATATTATTTGTTGCCTTTCCAAACGAGGCGCAAACTGTATTTCTCACCGCTTCTCAACGAGTCGAGCTCTGCGCCCGTCTTGTCAAAGGTGTATATTCTTTCGGGATCGGCGGTGAGGTAGAGCCCGTAGTCCTTGACGCCGTTTCGCTCACCGGAAGCTTCAATCAGTCCGTCGGCAGGAAGGACCAGCTCCGCACCGTTGTCATAGCGAAACTGCATCATGTTGCGTCCGGTATCCCAGCGCCAGTTTTTGCTCCCTTTTAAAGGTCCTGATTTCAACACCGTTTCAAGTTTCATAAACTCATCCGGTTTCGGCAGACGGTAGTCGGGATAGCGCTCAGCAATGATTTTTTGAGCTTCGTCGTAAGTGAAGAGCGTCTGTCCGTTGCTGCTCACGTTTTTATCTGACCAGCACACTGAAAGACCCGGATCGACAACGCCATACGGCAGCGCTTCCGCCTCGTCGGCCGGCTGTGTCACATCGACCGTATCCTCCTGAGTTACCGAGTCTTCCACCGCCGCATCGCCACTGCTGTCACCGCTGCCCGACATTCCGAATATCATATATGCGCCGACGCCTATCGCCACCGACACGGCAAGTATCAGCAGTCCAAGACCCCAGCGGTGATCTTTCCATGATTTGCGGACCTCTGTCTCAGGCTTTTCGGGCAGGATTCCCTCCGGTTTCTCATCCTTTTCATCGTCAAGAGCCACCGTTGCGTCGTCATTATTATTATCCGACCCGCCTCCGCCGGCCGCTTCGGCTCCGGCATCGAGCATATTCAGGAAACTCTTCATGCTCTGCGGACGCTGCAGACGGTCGAGCCGCATGGCGGCTTCGATGGCGCGGCGCGTGGCGATGCTCACCGTGTCGGGAAGCGGTTTCACCGGCTCGCCCGACACCCTCATCATGCACTCGGGCGGAGTGATGCCCGACAATAGTTTATATAGCGTGGCGCCAAGCGAATACACGTCGGTTGCCGGCATAAACTTGGTGACGCTGCACGCCATCTGCTCAGGTGAGGCATAGCCCGGCGTGTGGCCGAGAAGTGTCGATGTGTTCTCGCCGCCGACCTCGTCATATTGTTTCGACGTGCCGAAATCGATCAGGATCGCACGTCCCGACTTGTCAACCATGATGTTGCTCGGCTTGATGTCGAGATGCAGGCGCTGCGATGCATGCACATACGACAGCGCTTCGGCGGCCTGACGGATGTAGTCAAGCGCCTCTTTCTCACTGAGTTTACCCTTCTGCTTGAGGATATCCGTCAGCGAAGCTCCGTCAATATAATCCATCACATAATATGCCGTGCCGTTTTCATCGAACACGTCGGTAACCCTCACAATGCCAGGATGCTTCATGCTGCGCTGCGACTTGGCTTCTTCGATGAATTTGCGGTGAAGCTTTTCCACAAGCGGCTTCTTACTGAGGGTGCCCACCGAGATATGGCTTGTCGTGGCGTCACGGTTGCAGAAATCCTTTACATAGAACTCTTTAATGGCTACGCGCTCTTCAAACACGGTGTGCATGGCTTCGTAGGTGCAACCGAAGCCGCCGCTGGCTATAAAGCGCACTATGCGGTATGTGCCGTTGCGCAGAAGCGTGCCTATGGGAAGTGTGTCTGGCATGATTGGTGTGATGTGTGACGGTTAATTTATGCAAAAGTAGGCATTCCGCACGATGTTTGCAAGTTAAAGATGGGCAAAACTTTACGTCCGGTCGAAAAATCGCCTCGCGGCGTGGGATTATGCCGCTTTCTCAGTCGGTGGAATCCCGCATCGCTTCGGCCACTGCCGAGTCGTATTGCGCCGGCGTCGTCGCTTTTCTTATCTTTTTCCATGCCTTGCGACCCGTGACAGCTTCGAGATAATCCCAGAATGGCTTGAGTTTCGACAGCGTCTGGCTGTCGCCGCAGAGGGTCATCCGGTAGTAGTCCGCCACAATGTCGTGCATGCGGGTCACGCCGCGCCTGAGCGTCGCGTCGTCGGCGGCCGTACCTGTGCGCCATTCCGCTGCTAGCGAGGGCCGCGCGAGAAGGCCACGCCCCATCATCACTCCATAAAGACCGGGGAAGTGCGATATGATGCCGTCGATCTGACAGGCGGTCGTAAGGTCGCCGTTGAACACCACCGGATGGCGACTCTGCTCAAGTAGTTCGCCGAATTCGTCGAGGTGCAGTTCGCCCGCATATTGCTGCCGGGCTATGCGCGGATGCACGGTGATGTGATGCAGCGGCATGGCGTTCAGCAGGTCGATAGCCTCGCGCCACTCCCGGGCATCCTCGAGGCCGAGGCGCATCTTCACGGAAAACGACAGGTCACGGCGTTCTTCCACAAACCGGGCCACGGCTCGCAACGCCTCATGTCGTGCAACCATGCCGGCTCCCCTCCCCCGCCGGCACTGAGGCGGAAAGGGGCACCCCATATTGAGGTCGAGCCGGTGGCATCCCCGCTCGCTCACCGCATCGGCAATAGCGCGCAGCTCCTCGGCATCGGCGAATATGGCCTGCGGCACCACATCCGGCGCATCGCCCGCCGCCGGAAAGGCGTCACGCAGATCGCGCCGGCGGACAGCGCCGGCCTCCGCCCGCAGAAACGGCGTGAAATACGTGTCGACGCCGCCAAACGTCATGGCATGTGCGCGCCGCCACGGAGCTTCGGTGTAGCCCTGCAGCGGCGCGGCATATATTTTTATGCGGTGTGGCGCGGCCGTCATGATCAGATACGGTCGAGCACGGTGCCGATAAGATCGTGGATGGCCGTCTTATAGTTGGGCGTGGCGTCCTGACGCATGCGGTTGGCAATGATCGAGCACACGGTCATGGCTTTATGGCCCATGAGTCGCGAAAGTCCCTGCAGCGGAGCCGATTCCATCTCATAGTTGGTCACTTTGCGGTCTCCGTAGCGGAATTCCTCGATGCGGCGGTTGAGGTCGGGGTTGGCAAGCGGCAGACGCAGCTCGCGGCCCTGCGGCCCGTAGAAGCCAACGGCCGAGATGGTGTTGCCGCGCACCATGTCGTCGCGCCCTATCAGGTTCACCAGATGCTCATCGGCATCCACCACGTAGGGCTTGGCCCACAGCGGATTCCAGCCCACGGCGTCGCAGAAGGCATGCTCGAATCCGAGATCGGCAACCGAATTGCGCCCGGCGTAATAGTTGAGCACGCCGTCAAATCCGATGGCTTTCTCGGCAATGACCGGGGTACCGAGTTTAAGCTCTGGCTGGAGGGCGCCCGACGTGCCTATGCGCACCATGTGGAGCGTGCGGTGCTCGGGGCGCACTTCGCGTGTGGCGAAATCGATATTGGCCAGGGCGTCAAGCTCGTTGATCACGATGTCGATATTGTCGGGACCGATGCCGTGGCTCAGGCACATGATCGGCTTGCCCTGATAGGTGCCGCCTATGGTGTGGAACTCGCGCGACGACACCTCGAAGGTCTGGCTGTCGAAAAACGAGGCGACCATATTGACACGACCCGGATCGCCGACCAGGATTATACGGTCGGTGAGCTGTTCGGGCAGAAGGTGAAGGTGAAACACCGATCCGTCGGAGTTGATGATCAGTTCAGAGGGAGCTATCTTTTTCTTTTCCATATTCTTGAATTTTAGTATATCATTTAAACAAAGAAAGGCGGCCGTTAGGTCAGGCCGGACGATATTTTCCGCCGGGATAGGTCAGCACGAGTCCTTTGAACTCCATGTCGATGAGCAGCGACATCATGCGCCCGGCATTGACATTCAGCGCTATGGCAAGCTGATTGAGCTGTCCCTCGCCGTGCATGGTCAGATAATCCATCACAGCCTGTTCTTCGGACGAAAGTTCCACAAAAAGCTCACGCTGAGTGCTTTCTTTCTCTCTTACAGGCCAGTTCATGGCTTTTATCACATCGGCGGCTTCGGTCACGAGTGCTGCCACATTGTTTTTTATAAGCTTGTTGCAGCCCACGCTGTAGATGTCGGAGGTGCGGCCCGGGAGGGCGAACACGTCGCGACTGTAGCCCGATGCGAGGCGGGCGGTGATCAGCGCGCCACCTTTTTCTGCCGATTCGGCCACTATCAGACAGTCGCACAGCGCTGCCACGATGCGATTTCTGGCCACGAAATTGCCTTTATGTATTGGCGATCCGCTGCCGTATTCGGTGATCAGCGCTCCGCCACGGCGCACCATGTCGGCCGCCAGCGAGCGATGCTGCGCCGGATATATCATGTTCAGGCCATGAGCCAGAACGCCGACAGTCGGGATCTGCGCTTTGAGCGATGCCGTATGGGCGGCCGCGTCAATGCCGAACGCCAGTCCGCTCACAACAGTCACGGGCTCGGCCATCTCAGATGCGAGATCCGCCACGAGCCGGTTCACGAAGTCGATGCCGTAAGGCGTCGCATGCCGCGTTCCAACTATGCCCACCGTCCGGCCGACATTAAAGTCATATTTGCCGAGGGCATACAGCATCAGCGGAGCATCCTCGGCGTCGTTAAGGCGCACCGGATAGCCGGGGTCGGTGAAGTAGAGTGTCTTCACACCCGATTTCTCCACGAAATCGCTCTCCACTTTGGCCTTTTCAAGCAGACTCCGTCGGTAGCTGTCGTCGAAAAGCTGGCTTCTGAAACCCATCACGGTGGCCAGCTGACGCTCCGACATATCGAAGAATGTGCGCTCGTCGCCGGTGCGCGACAGCAGTTCTTCGGCCAGCACGCGGTTAATGCCGCGGAGCGAAGCGAATGCTATTCGGCTGATAAGATCTGACGGGTTGCTCATGGTCAATTGTTAAGGTCGGGACATCCAACGGCCGTTCCTGCTGCCGCTGCGATGCCTGCATATCAGAGATATTCGGCAAACGCCTCGGCAAGCACTTCGCCGCGTGTCAGCCTGCCCCCTTCGAGGCACACCACTGTCACTTCGGAGCGCACCACAGGCAGTTCGTCGGGGAGAGTGAAGATATCCTGTACGAACACGAAGCGGGCTCCCTCGCGCCGCAGCGCCAGCTTGCTCACCATTTCCTGTCCGAGTCCGAGCGGATGAAGATACTCGATGTTCACGCTCCGGAGCACCGGATCGATGCCCTGCGCCTGCATGGTCCGGAACGAGGTCCCGGCACTGCGGCAGAATTCGTGGCGCGTATGCTCGAGATAGTGCAGATAGACGGCGTTGTTGACAATGCCTTGCGAGTCTACTTCATAGTCGCGGACTCGCATGGGCATTTCAAAAACGTAATCGGTATGTTGCCTGACGCTCATCTTGGCAAGACTTGGTCAGTTCACTTGTTGACGCGGAATTTGTCAACGCCGTCGCGGAGATAAGCCACGGCCTGGCGTGCTGCGGCGAGGCCGGCGTTGATGTTGGCTTCGGCCGTCTGCGCGCCCATCTTCTTGGGAGTGAAGAACACGCGGCCGGCAAAACGCTCTTTCAGCTCGGCGGCATTGTCGGGCTTCACGTCGGCCACATATTTGAGGTCGGTGCGCTCTTCGAGGGCGCGGGCGAGGCCGGCTTCGTCAATCACTTCCTTGCGGGCGGTGTTTATCAGCACGCCATTTTGGGGCATGCGGGTTATGAGGTCGTAACCCACCGAGCCGCGCGTTTCAGCGGTGGCAGGGATGTGGAGCGACACGAATTTGTTGTCGCTGTAGAGATCTTCAATGGATTTGACAGGCGTAACGCCGGCTTCGACCATCACCTCATCGGGACAATAGGGATCGAGAGCCGAGACCTCCATGCCGAAGCCTTTGGCTATACGGGCCACATTGCGGCCCACCTGACCGAAGGCATGGATGCCGAGCTTCTTGCCTTTCAGCTCGCTCCCCGACGTTCCGTCATACATATTGCGCACTGCCATCACCGTCATGCCGAAGACGAGTTCGGCAACGGCATTGGAGTTCTGTCCGGGAGTGTTTTCAACGCACACGCCGTGGGATGTGGCTGCCGCCAGATCGACGTTGTCGTAACCGGCGCCGGCGCGCACCACCACTTTGAGCTGCGGTGCTGCATCCAGCACTTCGGCATCGATCACATCGCTGCGGATGATAAGGCCGTCGGCTGTTGCAACAGCGTCGAGAAGCTGCTGGCGCGACGTGTATTTCTCGAGAAGGGCCATTTCATATCCTGCGCCTTCGACTATCTCGCGGATTCCGTCGACGGCTGCCTTGGCAAAAGGCTTTTCGGTTGCTACAAGTATTTTCATCTTGATGATCCTCCTTCAATTAATGTTTGCTCTCGAATTCTTTCATTGCAGCCACGAGCACTTCCACGCTTTCCATCGGGAGCGCGTTGTAGAGCGATGCGCGGAAACCGCCCACCGAGCGGTGGCCTTTGATTCCGACGATGCCCTTGGTCGAGCAGAAGTCGATGAACTCTTTTTCGAGCTCTTTGTATTCGGGTGTCATCACGAAGCAGACGTTCATGATCGAACGGTCGGCCGGATCGGTGACTGTGCCCTCAAACATGCGGCTGGCGTCGATGGCTTCATACAGACGGGATGCCTTCGCAAGGTCAAGCTTTTCAAGCTCTTTCACGCCGCCGAGCTGTTTGTAATAGCGAAGCGTCTGAAGAGCGGAGAAGATCGGAAGCACGGGAGGAGTGTTGAACATCGAGCCTTTCTTCACGTGGGTGCGGTAGTCGAGCATCGTCGGTATGGCACGGTCCACATGGCCGAGGGCATCTTCTTTCACTATTACGATGGTCACGCCTGCGGGAGCGAGGTTTTTCTGGGCGCCGGCATAGATGAGATCGTATTTCGCAACATCGACCGGACGCGAGAAGATATCGCTCGACATATCGGCCACCAGAGGCACTTTCACATCGGGATCGAAGCGCATCTCGGTGCCGTAGATGGTGTTGTTGGATGTGAAGTGGAAGTAATCGACATCATCGGGCACTTCATAACCTTTGGGGATAAAGGTGTAGTTGGCATCCTTCGACGATGCCACCACGTCGACTTCGCCGAAGAGGCGTGCTTCCTTGATCGCGTTCGAAGCCCATGTGCCGGTTTCGAGATATGCGGCTTTATTCTTAAGAAGATTGTAGGGCACCATGCAGAACTGCATGCTGGCGCCTCCGCCAAGGAACAGCACCGAGTAGCCTTCCGGCACTTCAAGTAGTTCCTTCACAAGAGCCATGGCCTCATCTATCACTGCCTGAAACTCTTTGCTGCGGTGCGACACCTCAAGTATCGACAGCCCCGTGTCAGCGAAATTGATTATCGCGTCGGCGGTGTTTTTGATTGTGTACTGGCTCAGAATCGAAGGGCCTGCATAAAAATTGTGCTTCTTCATCGCTTTATTTTTTATAAGTTTGAATTTTCATTATGGTTCTGCGGCGCGCCGCCGCTACGGACAGGCAAATGTAATGAAAAAATCAACCCAATGCAAGCCCTCGCCCCGCAAATATCACCCCGCAGATTAAACAAGCAAGTGCGAATTTACAAAAATCATCGAGACCATTCACCAA
>CABUBG010000021.1:0-29482 GCA_902489785.1 uncultured Porphyromonadaceae bacterium | reverse complement strand
CTCGTTGGCGCTTTTCTTCAGCTCTTTCGGTCACGATGGAACCCCATCGCTCCCTTATGACCTGAAGAAAATCACTCAACGATTGACCGCCCTGCCCTTAACATTTATTGTCGAACCGGCTCTAACAGCATCATACAACAAGCAGACGGCGAAATGGCCAAGCCACTCGCCGTCTGCAATTGCGTTATGATTGCCGGGAATGATGACTGCTCCCCGGCCTGATTATTTATTGAAAATCTCTTTGATTGAGCCGATCGAGCTGAGCACACCCGTGGCTTCATAAGGGATATAGACAGTCTTGGCATCTTTGCCTTCAACCATCTCGCGGAGCGTTTCGATATATTTCGTGGCAAGCATATAGGATGCGGGATTGGTGTTGGATGCTGCGACAGCCTCGCTGACACGGCGTATTGCTTCGGCCTCAGCTTCGGCTTCAAGAATCTTTGCGCGTGCTTCGCCTTCGGCACGGAGGATTTCCGACTGCTTGGCGGCTTCAGCCTGATTGATTTTTGACTGCTTCTCGCCTTCCGAGCGCAGGATGAGCGATTTCTTCTCACCTTCGGCGTTGAGGATCTCGGCACGGCGGTTGCGTTCGGCCTGCATCTGTTTCTCCATGGCTTCACGCACACTTTCGGGAGGCGTGATGTCCTGCAGCTCTACGCGGTTCACCTTCACGCCCCATTTGTTGGTTGCCTCATCAAGAATGGTCTGAAGTTTGGCATTGATCGTATCGCGCGATGTCAGCGTCTCATCAAGCTCCATCTCGCCTATCACGTTGCGGAGTGAGGTCTGCGTGAGTTTTTCAATCGCATTGGGAAGGTTGTCGATTTCATACACCGATTTCTTCGGGTCGACGATCTGGAAATAGAGCAGCGCATTGATTTCGGTCGTCACATTATCTTTCGTGATCACCTGCTGTGAAGGGAAATCATAGACCTGTTCGCGAAGGTCGATGACGCTTGTGGTGGTCACGCGCACATATGAGCGGTTGCCCACATGCTCG
Organism: uncultured Porphyromonadaceae bacterium; assembly: GCA_902489785.1. Classification (GTDB taxonomy): domain Bacteria; phylum Bacteroidota; class Bacteroidia; order Bacteroidales; family Muribaculaceae; genus Paramuribaculum. The sequence goes on along the minus strand of CABUBG010000021.1, from coordinate 28,479 downwards.
ATGCGACGGGCATAAACCACCTTCGGCTTGTCAATAAACGGCCAGATAACATTAAGGCCGGCGGGCAGCACGCTGTGGAAACGTCCGAGACGTTCGATGACGCGCGTTTCCGACTGCGGCACAACCTTGACGGCATTCGATACGATAATGATAGCCATAAGCACTATCACACCGAGAATAATCCAAACTTCCATAATAAAGTTGTTTTTAAGATATTAATAATTCAAGTTATCTTCAAGTTGGCTTTTCAGTCGGCCACCGACTTGACGATCAGTATGATACTGTCGAAGCCTGTCACCTCGACCAACTGGTTTTCGGCGAGCGGCTGGCCGTCGGCTGTGCGCACGCCCCAGCGGTCGCCGTCGATTTTCATACGGCCGCGCGATCCGTCGGGTTCGGCGGTATCAATGCGCCCGCGGCGTCCGATCAAGGCATCCATGTTGCTTGCACCGTCGGCATTCGGAGTGAACAGACGGTTGTAGCGTTTCAGCAGCTTCGGCACAAACAACAGTGTGCTTATCAAAGCCACAGCACATATTATCAGCTGCACTTCGATGCCGGCGCCGCACAATGCGCAGACCATTCCGGCAAAAGCACCGAAAGCCATGCACAGGGCGATGCCTGATGAGGTGAATATCTCTATTATCACAAGCGCTATGGCGATGATCAGCCACACTGACCACATTGGCATTACCAGTTGTTCCATATCCTACTCCTTGTTATATCATCTGTTTAATAGTCATACAGCAGCTCATATTCCAATATATAGAGCGTGGCTCCACGTCCGCCGGTGAAATAGTCACCGTATTTCGAAGCCGAAGCGGTCACAAGCAGATAGGTCGGGATTCTGTCCGTGGCCACGTACTCAAGCGGAATCTCCACGTCGATATAATCGCTGATCGTAGAGCCGGAAGTGAATTCGCCGTAAGCGATGACGCCGGCATCATTGCGGTTGAACAGCTTGCGGTTGCTGGGATTGGTGCGGATCTCGTAGGCCGTATCCCAGTCGCCGAGCGAACACCACACGATGCATGTGTCAGGCTCGCCCTTCATATACTGGAAGTCGGGATTCGACTTGCTGCAGTCGGATATCGGAGCGGTGGTGTATTTCAGACGCGCGCGGAGCTTTGTGGGGCGCTGAGTGAACGGACGGCCGAAATCGAGGATGCCGTTTGTGCCGTCGATTTTCACGAAATCGCCCGCAAACAGGTTGCCCGCAGCCAGTTTGCCGAGAACCGACACGCCGACGAATTTAGTTTCGAGCATGGCACCGGCATATCCTGTCGATGAAGAGGGATCGGCGAGCGGCACAGTGTTGCTCTGTCCCAATGTTGTTGCGCCACGGTTGCCCGTCGACCAGAACGACGTGCCGTCAGCCGGCCACGGGTTCCACACTTTGCCGTCCTTATACCATTGCGAGAAATCGCTGTTAGGAAGCTGCACGACAGAGCCGGTGGTGAATTCCATTTCCACGGAATGTTCATCATCGCTTGTAGCGCGGGCCACATAATCGGTCTGCGACTCGAGATGTATCAGCCGGGCCACGTAGCTGCCTCCGTTGTGAGTGATCCATTCTTCGGGAACGACAATCCATTCATCCGAATCGGCCCGACGGTATTCAAAGCCGTTAGTCTTGCCCACTTCGGCATTTGCATAAAGCCATGCCACATTAGTCCATGCGTCCACACGCTCGAGATCCACGCTCACCTCGGTCTGTCCGACGGTGATGGTCCACTCGGTGTCACGGCCAAATTCGCTTACGGTCACTTTCACAGGCTCAGTAAAGTCGACATGCTGTCCGACAATGTCGGGCGTCATCACTCCGAGAGGGCCGGAAAGCTTCAGCGAGCGCACCATGATGTTGTCGAGCGGCTGAGCCATAGGCACGACGGCCGTCACCGTGTGGTTTTCCACATCGATATTCGCCGTGCCGATCTGCGATGCTATCGTGAAATAACGATCAATGTTTTGAGTGGCCGAAATGGTCCATTCAAAGACGCGGTCGTAGCGCTCCAGCTTAAATGTGACAGGATCGGTCAGATCGAGCGGGTGCTGAAACACCTCCGGATCAAGGCATGTGGTGCCTTCCGAAAAAACAATATCTTCAACCTCCACACTGCGGATATCTGCCCACTCGGTGAGATCCATCGAGATCGTGCGGCTGACTGAATCGATCCGCACTATGCCGTTGAGCAGAGCATGGTCTTCGGCATCGACATCCTTCACTTCCACTTTATCCACCGAAGGCATAACCCAGGGATAAGGCAGATCATTGGAGATACAGGCGGCAAAAAGAGCCGTCATCACAACGACAAGCGCGAGGTGAATTCTTGACATGAAATATTTATTAAATGTGTACACCGATTCCGAAATTAATGTTGAACAAGTTGAATCTGAAATTAGCGCCGCTGCTGAATCGCGAACCTTCTTCCACGCCGTCGGTCACCTGCTTCTCATTGCGCAGATGCACGCCAAACACGCCGAACGAGATATTGAAGCTTACATTGTCGAGGATGAACACGCAGAGGCCGGGGCTGAAATTAAGCGCCACCTCGGTGAGGTCGGTCTTCGTGTCGCGCAGTTTCCCGTCGTAGGGACGTTTGAATCGCGACGATCCGCTGCCAAACGAAAGGCATGCTTCATTGAACACCGCAAAACGTTTTGAGCGGCCGAGTCCCACATAGTTGCGGTAGAACACTCCGATCGAATATTTCGAAGAATAATAGCTTATATCATGAATATCAAAACTCAGATCATCGCCCATATTCACCGCGAGATGCCCGAGGTCGGCTTCCTGACGCGTATAGTCGAATTTCAGACCTACAGCCTGATTGTCGCGGAAGAAATACGACACTGCCGGCTTGATGGCATACTGTTTGCCCTTGAATTCAAAATCGTCCACGGCCTGGAAAAATTCCACATCGTCGGCATCAAATTCGCCATACGAAGCCATAAGCCCGAAAGCCCATTGCTTGCGCGGGATAAACAGATAGTTGAACAGGCCGCGGTCATAGCGCCCGAAATTGCGTTCGCGAAGCACCAGATTGACAGTGTCCTTGCCAACGATCACTTTCTCATCCATCTCGGGATGATGCGGACGTCCCTTGACAATGCCTTTATTCGGCAAAACTTTGTTGCTGCTGACGGCCGTAGTGTCGGCTTTATCCTGAGCCGAAGCGGCGGCGATGACCATTGCCGCGAGTGCTGTAATAATATATCGTTTCATGCTCATGATCTGTTAAAGGTAAAACGCCATGCCGAACTGGATGGAGAAAAGATTGATTTTGAAATTGGCATGCTTGCTGTTGCGGTGAGCCACCTGCACCTGATTCGTGACCGAGCGCGTGTGGGTGTAGCCGAAACCGAGAACGCCGACATTGACCTCTATGGCCGAGTAGTTGTTGAGAAACATTATGAAGCCCGGCGTAAGGCCGATGTTGAGCGAGAAGTTTTTCTCGTAAGTGCCTTCGAGATGACGGTTGGCTTCCGTGCCGCCGGTGAAGTTTGACAGTTTGGCCTGACCGCCGCCAAGCGTCAGCTGCAGCTCGTTGAACAATCCGAACCGGCGGTTGTCGCCGAACGATATATAGTTTCGGAATGCCGCAGTGGCGAAATAATTCGACTGTATCGTATTCACATGGTCGGCATCGAATGTCGTTTCCGAATCGAGGATCAGGCTGCCGGCATCCAGACCGGCTTTGCTGCGCTCGTAGCCGAATTTCAAACCGACGGCCATATTATCCTTAAACGTGTACAATGCCATCGGAGTCACCTTGAACGAATAGGTGTCGCCCTTGACTTTTTCAAAAACGAAAAACTGGTAGTTGTCCTGGTTGCTTTGCGAGTAGCCAACACTGACACCCGTGATCCACTGCCCTTTGGGAATGAATGACACCTGCTGCAGATCGCGCTTGAACTGTTCCTGAGCCTTCACGGGCGGAACGGCAGCGACAATCGCAAACAACAGCAATGCCATTAATCTCGAAATTTTACTCATGTCGTTATGCTAAGTGATGATGTGATTATATTATCGTTTAATATTAATATGAGAATGTGAGATCGTCGATCTGCAGACTTCCGCCAAGCGACTTCGACGTTACCGGATCGGAGAATGTGATGACCGATGCCGATTCCTCGGCAATCGTTCCGATATGGCTCGATGAAGAAAGCATTATCTTAAGTTTGTAGGGCTTGACGCCAAACAGATCGTAAGTCAACGGTATCGAGAATGCGGTATAGCCTGTGGCAACGGAGAGATAGCCTACGCCGCGCGACACAACGATATCCGTGCCGTCGCTGTCGGCCACCAGCTCTACTATCACAAGCCCCCGGTCGCTCTGGTCCGCAATGCACGGCATGTAACGGTAATAGCCGTTGAGCGATGTCGGGCGCGATGTGAACGAAACGCCTTCTTTATATACTTCTTTTCCCGTGGCAGGATCGAATCCGTATTCTCCGAGGAACACTTTACCTGCAGCACGATGGGCTATCGACGGGATGTTCATACTATAAGATGTGTAAGGCGTCCCCGTCTGACGGTAAGGCTCTATCGTCGGACCGTTGAGATCCCACGAAGTGCTGACTATCGAAACGGCATAGGCGCCGGCTGTAGCATCGGTAATCGAATAAACCGACGGCTGCATATACCAGGTGTTGTAATTGGCAGCCTGACGGCAGAATGTCTTGGCATTTGTGTTGGCCCACTGTTTCGGAGCGAAATAATCATACGTCGCATAGTTCTGACAGTTGAATATGTCGACGATATTTTGTGAAAAGCGTCCGCCGGCGGGCAGATTTTTATATTTCACGCCGTCGTGCACATCTTCAAAACTGCCGTTGGGCACCGCGAGGCATCGTTCGGTTTCAATCTTCACCGGGGCGCAGAACTGCGACTGCTCGGTGGGATTGTCGTAGAGTGATGCAGTTATGACATATTGCGTATGCTCGTTGAGTCCGCCCAGAAGTATCAGCCCGTTTTCGGGATCACGGCGCATCAGCACCTGCTTCTGACCGTTGACATATAATTTGGCCATCGACGTGACAGTCTCGAGCATACCGGCTTCGGCCGTCGAGAACCTGACGGCGGCATAGCGGGCATACGGATCAGCTTCGATGCTGAATTCCGGCGACACGAACCGAATCGTGGAGCTCACCCTTTCATCCCCGCAATAGAGCAGACGCACACTGGTCGAAGCCACGGCCATCTGCGGCACACGGAAGCGGACAATCCATTCTCCGTCATGCCCTTCGAGCGGCTCGACAGCAAGTATCTCTGCGGCTTTCCAGGCTGTGCCGTCAGCCGATTTCACTTCCACAGCTATGTTTTTCGCCACATCATCGCCGCGGGCCACGATGTGCATCTGGCCGATATTCAGCCCCATGAGCACATCCGACACGGAGATCACCGACAGGCCTGCCTCCTGCACATCAACACTGAGCGCCACCGGACCCGACATTTTCCCCTGAGCGCTCACAGCCGAAACGAAGAAAGCGTCGACGGGATCATCCGCGCGCAGATGAGGCAACACATCGGTAAGATCCACCGCGCTGATGCCTGAGGGCGTTTCGGTGAGTTTCAGCCCGAGCGCCTGCATCCGGCTGATCACATCACTATCGGCATTCAGCAGGTCGACCTCATCGGGCCATCCCCGCGATACGAGCGAACGGGCCTTGGTGGTAAGCAACAATTTTCCGCCGTCGCATCCTTCTACGCCGAATGCAACCGCCTCGGCGGGACGGTTGCCCTCGATAATCTCAACAGACGTCTGCTGGTCGAATCCCGTCGCGGTAAGCACCGGAGGCGCAGCCGCGAGGAACGACGGCGTAAGGGCTATGACAATATCGTCGGTGGATATACGGTCGTCAAACGATATGCGAAGCTGAGGATCTCCGTTTTGTGTCGTTTCACACCCCACAGAGATTTCATAAAGCTTCCCGGCATGAGCGTTGCTGACAGTCGCGGCAAGGAATTCAGCATGCGTCCCCGCGACAGTGGTCACATCAAGAAACAGCGACACCGCGCCCGGATTGACAAACGCCGTGCGCGTTTCGTTGCTCGGATATTCCACATACCCGCCTCCGGCCGAATGTATTGTCGCGCTGATATCCTGAAGCACATTGGTATATTGCGAATCAAATTTGATGGCTATTCCGGTGTTGGCAAGCCTGCATTCGACATCCACTTGCGTCGTAGTGCCGGCCACAAGATTCACCGTGCGGGAGCCATAGAAATACGGGCAGTCAAACCCTTCGGCATCGGCCGAACCGTAAAAGGCCTCGACGACATACTCTCCCGGACGAAACGGCTCGTCGGTCCGGAAATCGGTCAGAGGCATCCAGGTGTTGGAATAACGGCCGTCGGCGCTCTGAATGGTCAGCCCTAACTCGGCGTCGGAAGGCAGCTGCGCGAAAACGCCGGTGCTCACGGCTCCCGCCGAAGTCTCGACTATAGGATTCACCGTCACGACAGGGATAATGCGGCACGCGCCAAACTGCTCCTCGACCGTGTCATTGGAGCAGGCTCCGAAAAGCATCCCCAAAAAGGCCGTTACAGCAACCGTCGACAGTGAAAATATTGATTTACAAATCTTTTGACCCATAGCATTTATGTTATGGCTGATTTTTCCATGAAGAATGACATGCCTCCTGAAAGGAAGCATTAAAATTTGTGTAAAGGTAGCGTTTTTTGACGTAATAATAACTACCCCCTGCTTAAAATTCGTTAATCGGCGTTAACACAACATGCTCCCTTAGCGACATTCATTCAATTTATGCTAACTTTGGCGTCGTAAAAAAATCATCACAGCAATGAAAAAGATCATTACGCTTACAATTCTCGCCGCGATAGCTTCCCTCTCCGCTTTGCACGCATTCGACCTCAAAGGAGCGCTCAAAGGGCTCGGCAAAGACGGCAACACCACAATCGACGGTCTGGCCAACGTGATCGGCGATGTACTCTCGACCGACAAAATCGACGTCGCTTCGATCAGCGGGACATGGAGTTACAAAGAGCCGGCCGTAAGTTTCAAAAGCGACAATCTTCTGAAAAAAGCCGGCGGAGCCGCTGCCGCCACCGCCATCGCCGAAAAGCTCGCTCCTGTCTACAAGCTTTCGGGAATCGACAAGCTCACGCTCACCATTGATGAGTCGGGCAATTTCCAGATGAAAATGCGTGGCGTGACGCTCAAAGGCGTCATCGAGCCCAACACCGACGAGAACGATCTGTCGAACTTCACCTTCAAGTTTCAGGCTGCCGGCAAGAGCCTCGGCGCCGTCAACGCCTACGTGGTCAAAAGCATCGACAGTTCGATAAAGCTCACCTTCGACATCACAAAACTTGTGGATATAATCGGCAAAGCCAGCAAGGTAATAGGCAACAGCACGCTTAAGACGCTGTCGGGTGTGCTCTCAAGCTACGACGGCCTTTGCGCCGGCTTCGAGCTTACGAAACAGAAATAATCATTCCGCTCTGCCGTGACCGACAACGAAAATCCGGTGCTGAAAAACGCCGGCAGCCGTGCCGACGCAGCTCCTGCCGCACCGCGCCCGGCAATGGTTGCCGCATCGATCGTGACCTATCACACCGATGATGAAGAGTTGCGCCGGTGCCTCAGCTCACTGTCGCCGAAGCTTTTCGACCGCATCACCGTAATCGACAATTCGTCAAGCGAAAACACCCGCCGGCTGTGCGCGCAATGGCAGGGCGTAACATATTGTCCGTCAGAAAACATAGGCTACGGCGCAGCCCACAATATCGCCATACGGCAGAGCCTGGCCGACGGACTCAGATATCATCTGGTGTTGAATACCGACATACGGTTCAACGACCGCGATTTCCCGATTCTGATCCACTACATGGACTCGCATCCCGACACCGGTGCACTCCAGCCAATGATCCTTAGCCCCGACGGCACACAGCAATACACTGTACGCCTCCTCCCCACGCCATTCGACCTCATACTGCGCCGCTTCCTCCCTGGAAATATGATGCTGAAACGGCGCAACCGCTACGAGCTGCGGCACATCGACCACACCCGGCCGTTCAACGCCCCTTACCACCAGGGCAGCTTCATGCTCTTGCGGTGCGAGGCGCTGCGCGATGTAGGGCTCTTCGACGAACGCTTCTTCATGTATCCCGAAGATATCGACCTCACGCGCCGCATCCACGAACGGTGGCGCACCATGTATGTGCCCGACATGAAGGTGATCCACGACCATAAGGCAGAGTCATACCACAGCTTCCGCATGCTCCGGATCCACATCATCAACATGATCCGCTATTTCAACAAGTGGGGCTGGTTTTTCGACCGCTCCCGCAAACGCTTCAACAGAGAGCTTCTCTGACCGGAGGATACGACAAAGCGCTGTGCCCGGGCACAGCGCTTTGGCATTTCTATGACACTACTGTCGGTTATTCAAACTTGTGCGTCACAGGCAGATTCGAGGAATCGCCGTCGGGTTGCGGGATTTCCGTTTGATCGGTCACAACCACTATCTTAACCTGCGTTACAGCAGTGGCAAGTGTCGCACCCTCCTCGGCAATACCCATATTGGCAGTGAGCGTATAGGCGCCGGGGGTCAGATCTTCAGTAGGAATCTCCACACCAAAAGGAGCAACGAACGTGGTGTAGACGGGCACGCCGTTCAGCCAGTAATTCACAGGGCCTACGCACGTTGCCACATGATTGGGCCGGGTAGGTTTGACGGTTATGCCTTCAACAACCAGAGTGTCGGGGCTGACCACATACACCGTTCCGTCGCTGACAATGGCATTGGAGAAATTGAAACTGATGTCGACCTGTGGAAGGTCGCCGTCATCGTCACATGCCGCCATGCCGATAAGCAATGGCAAGGCACATAATAGAGCTAATAATTTTTTCATAGCGGGAATAGGATTACATCATAAAGGTTGTTTCTACTCTTTTTCTTCCTTTCAGTTACTGAATGTAAGCTCGTCATTCTTAACATCGATAACGATAGGATGGTCTTTATCGACTTTCTGTGCGAGGATGTCCTTCGACAGCCGGTTGAGCACCAGACGGTGGATGGCACGCTTGACAGGACGTGCACCGAATTCAGGATCGTAGCCTTCCTCTGCAAGGTAGTGCAGGGCGGCGGGAGTGACTTCAAGTGTAACGCCGTTGGTGGCAAGCATCTTCTGAACGCTGCGGATCTGCAGTCCGACAATCTCCTCAATCTCTTTTTCGTTGAGCGGGGTGAACATTATCGTTTCATCGATACGGTTCAGAAACTCCGGACGGATTGTCTTTTTCAGCATCTCAAGCACTTCGTTTTTGGTGTTTTCCACCACTTCGTCATGATTTTCGGGCGTCATCTTGGCAAAATTGTCACGAATGACCGACGAACCCATGTTGGAGGTCATGATGATGATGGTGTTTTTGAAGTTGACCAGACGTCCCTTGTTATCGGTCAGACGGCCGTCGTCGAGCACTTGCAGAAGGATATTGAACACATCGGGATGCGCTTTCTCTATCTCGTCGAAAAGCACGACGGAATAGGGTTTGCGGCGCACGGCCTCGGTGAGCTGACCGCCTTCGTCGTAGCCTACATATCCCGGAGGCGCTCCGACCAGACGGCTCACGGTGTGCTTCTCCTGATATTCACTCATGTCAATTCGGGTCATCATGTTCTCGTCGTCAAACAGATATTCGGCCAGCGCCTTGGCAAGTTCTGTCTTGCCGACACCGGTGGTGCCGAGGAAGATGAACGAACCGATAGGACGGCGCGGATCGTTAAGGCCGGCACGGCTGCGGCGCACGGCATCGGCGATGGCACGGATGGCCTCTTCCTGCCCTACGACGCGGTTGTGAAGCTCGGCTTCGAGATGGAGCAGTTTTTCCTTCTCGCTCTGCACCATCTTATTTACCGGAATTCCGGTCCAGCGCGAAACCACATCGGCGATATCTTCGGAGTCCACTTCCTCTTTGATGAGCGCTTTCTCGCCCTGCATCATCTTGAGCTGCTCCTGAATATCGGCATTCTCTTTCTCTTTCTGCTGAACTTTCGAATAGCGGATCTCGGCCACACGGGCATAATCGCCTTCGCGTTCGGCGCGTTCGGCTTCGAAGTTAAGCTGCTCGATATCGATCTTGTTTTGCTGAATCTTGTTGATGAGATCTTTTTCGGCTTTCCATTTAGCCATATATTCTTTCTCCTCCTCACGCATTCTGGCAAGATCCTTTTCGATCTCTTTCACTTTCTCTTTGTCGCCTTCACGCTTGATGGCCTCGCGCTCGATTTCCTTCTGGGCTATCATTCGGCTGATCTCATCAAGAGCCTGCGGCACGGAATCGATTTCCAGACGCAGCTTCGAAGCGGCCTCATCGATAAGGTCGATGGCCTTATCCGGGAGAAAACGGTCGGTGATATAACGTTCGGAAAGCTGAACGGCGGCAATAATCGCCTCGTCACGGATACGCACTTTATGGTGGTTTTCATAACGCTCTTTCAGGCCGCGGAGAATGGCGATGGCGCTCATCTCGTCGGGCTCGTTGACCATCACTTTCTGGAAACGGCGTTCGAGCGCTTTGTCCTTCTCGAAATATTTCTGGAACTCGTCGAGCGTCGTTGCGCCGATGCTGCGGAGCTCACCGCGGGCGAGCGCGGGCTTCAGGATGTTAGCGGCATCCATGGCGCCCTCGCCTTTGCCGGCACCCACAAGGGTGTGGATCTCATCGATGAAAAGGATGATGTCGCCGTCGCTCTGTGTCACTTCGTTGACAATGGCTTTCAGACGCTCCTCAAACTCTCCTTTGTATTTGGCACCGGCCACGAGCGCGCCCATATCGAGCGAAAATATCTGTTTCGAACGGAGGTTTTCAGGCACGTCGCCGCGCACGATACGCTGGGCGAGGCCTTCGGCGATAGCCGTCTTGCCTGTGCCCGGCTCACCGATAAGCATAGGATTGTTTTTTGTGCGCCGGCTCAGGATCTGGAGCACGCGGCGTATCTCGTCGTCACGCCCGATCACGGGATCGAGTTTGCCCGTGCGTGCGCGTTCGTTAAGGTTTATGGCATATTTCGACAGTGCGTTGTAGGTCTCCTCCGCACTCTGGTCAGTAGCTTTCTTGCCTTTGCGGAGCTCAGCTATGGCGCCCTGCAGCTCGGCGGCCCCCATGCCGGCATCCTTCATGATTGTGGATGCGGGCGAATTGACCTCAAACAGAGCGATCAGAAGCGCTTCGAGCGTCACATACTCGTCGCCCTGTTTCTTGGCGATATCGAGCGACCGCTGAAGCACGTCATTGGAATAGCGGCTGAGATAGGGCTCGCCGCCTGAAACTTTCGGCAGGGTGTCAATCTCGCGGTCGACAGCAGCCGTAAGATGTGCTATGTTGGCGCCCACCTTAGCAAAAATAAATTTCACCACTGACTCACCCTCAGACAGCACGCCTTTAAGCAGATGCACCGGCTCGATGGCCTGATTGCCATTGCCTTTCGCCAGCTCAAAAGCTTTCTGTACGGCTTCTTGCGATTTAATTGTGAAATTGTTGAAATTCATAATATCTAAAATAAACAGTTATTAAATTCATTAAAAACGGTCTTTCGCCCGATCTTTCCCAGACACTCATCACTCTAACAAATCAAAGTCCGTGAATGTTGCGAAGCAGTCGGTATTGAAAAGCCTGCGGCGGAAATTGCCGACCGTTTTAACCATTTTTTTATGCAAAACAGGCACATTATAAATGATTATTGTTAATTTTGTAAATGCAAATAATGTGCCAATATTCGGGCACGTCATAGAATTGAATAAGCATGAAATATTTTATTGCCCTCACGGCTCTTCTTGCCTCTCTGTGCGCCAAGGCTCAGGACAACGCTTTCTTCCAGCTCCCCGTTATTCCCGACGAGCTCCAGACTCTTCAGGAACGGTCGGACTATATGGTTCAGCACTATTGGGATTTCTGCGATCTCAACAAAGCTTTTTCGTCACGTGACAAAATGGCTGATGCGTTCGACGTATTTCTGTCATTTATGCCTTACGCTTCGGCCGAGACCGTCTATGCCGAGGTCGACAAGTTTATGGACAAGATCGGCAAAAAAACCGAAAATGTCCTGTTCATCGGCGAGCTTGCCGAGGCTAAGCTCTACAGCGACACGGCCGAGATGCAGAGCGACGATCTTTTTGTGGCTTTCGCCAACGCCATAGTTAAGAACAAAAAAGTCGACAAGACATCCAAGCTTCGCTATCAGCATCTGGCCAATGTGCTCACCGCCAGCGCGCCCGGAGCTCTGGCACCGAAATTCGACTATACGGGCCTCAACGGTGAAAAAGGCACTTTTGCCGTTGACTCCGCCAAGATCGGCACCATACTGTTTTTCAACGACCCCGACTGCGAAGACTGCCGCATGGCACGGCTGCGCCTCGACACCGACATCCTGACGCGCCGGATGATCGACGGCGGCCGCATGACGCTCATCAGCGTCTATCCATCGGAGCCTACCGCCGAATGGCGCGAGCAGTCGGCCGGCTATCCCGCCTCATGGCTCACCGTGGCTTCGGAAGATGTCAACGATCTCTACGACATGCGCGTGATGCCTATCTTCTACGTCATCAACCCCAACGGCGCAATATTGCTCAAGACTGTCAATGTCAACGACATCATCGACATCATGGCCCGCCTGAACCAGCGGTTGTCGCCGTCGGCAGCCACAGAATGACTGACGGAAACCTAAGCCGCCAATGATTTGTTAATTAAAGATTGAAATCACTTAATTCCGATTAGATCATGAGTAAGTTTTCGCAACATCTGTCGCATATGTTTCTGATGTTCACCGGCTATACCTACAGCAACATGGCCCGTCTGTTCATTCGCCTCTTTGTTGGCATCATGTTCATGCAGTTCGGCATCAGGCATCTTGTCAATTTCACGGCTCTCAGCGTCGACTTCCCCACTGTGTTCGGATGGTCGCCGGTATTTTGCCTCTCTCTTATGATCGCCATTGAGCTCATCTGCTCGCTTTGCATTATGGTAGGCTTCCTTACGCGACTGATGACCATCCCTCCGATCCTGTCAATGATCGCCGCGGAATATTATATCCTCCACGACATGCAGCGCGGAATTTCCGCCTATGGCATCGATAGCACCCAGCCAGGCTATCTGCCCATCATGTTCATCGGCATCTATCTCTTCATCCTCCTTGCAGGACCCGGCAAGATATCGCTCAATTATTTCATCTCCTTATTCATCATAGGCCGTCAGGGCAAGGACGAAAAAGAAGCCCTCGACGAGGTGTGACAGAAACCGAATTATCGTATCAATCGATTTTTAACCAATCATTAACGACAAATTCCCTCAGAAGGAATGAAGATAGCTGTTTTGATTTCCGGTGGCGTTGACAGTGCCGTGGCCGTTCACAGGCTTCTGGAACAGGGTCACGACCTTCACCTATTCTATATACGCATCGGCCTCGACACCGACGAGGGCGACTGTTCGGCCGAAGAAGACATCGAGATGTGCCGCTTCATCGCACGGAAATATGCGCTGCCGTTCGATGTGGTTTCGCTGCATCAGGAATATTGGGACAACGTGATGGAATATGCTCTCCGCACGGTGCGCGAAGGCCTGACGCCAAACCCCGACATGATGTGCAACAAGATGATCAAGTTCGGCTTTTTCGAGCAGCGCTGGGGCCACGAGTTCGACAAGACGGCCACCGGCCATTATGCCACGACTATCGAAAGCGACGGTCTTGTTTATCTCGGCACGGCGGTGGATCCGGTCAAGGATCAGACCGACTTTCTGGCACAGATAAGCTACGCCCAGCTGGAGCACCTGATGTTTCCCATCGGCGACATGCCTAAATCGAAAGTGAGGGAAATAGCCGTAGCGACAGCCATGCCCAACGCCTACCGCCATGACAGTCAGGGCATCTGTTTCCTCGGCAAAATCAACTACAACGATTTCATACGCCGTCATCTCGGCGAGCGTCCCGGCGCTATTGTCGACATAGCCACCGGCCGTAAGCTCGGCGAGCACCGCGGATTCTGGTTCCACACCATCGGACAGCGGAAGGGACTGGGTCTTAGTGGCGGACCGTGGTATGTGGTGAAGAAAAACGTTCACGACAACGTGATCTACGTGTCAAACGGCTACGGCACGGAAAAGCAATACGGCCGAACGCTGCATCTCGACGAGATGCACTGGATCACACGCGATCCCTGGCCCACGGACTGCGACAGCGTCCCCATCACATTCAAAAACCGGCACTCGCCCGACTTCGTTCCGGGTAAGCTGACACGGCTTGCCGAACGTGAATATCTGATCGACAGCGAACGCAAGGTGCAAGGGATAGCCCCCGGCCAGTTTGCCGTGATCTACGACCGCGACAGCCGCATCTGCTACGGCAGCGGCATCATCACCGGCCGCGACATTGAAAACGAAAAACCCAACATTATTATATCATGAGTGAACGTATACGCCTGAAAGTGCTCGGTCTTTCCTACTCACAGATACAATCCGGAGCCTATGCCCTCATACTGGCGCAGGTGGGCGGCCCAAACCGCATCCCGGTTGTGATCGGAGCCGCCGAAGCTCAGTCGATCGCCTTGCGCATGGAAAGCATAACCCCTCCCCGACCGATGACCCACGACCTCTTCGTCAGCTTCGCCCACGCATTCGGCGTGAAGCTTAAAGAGGTGTTCATATATCGTTTTGAAGACGGCATCTTCTCTTCGGAGCTAACCTTCACCGACGGAGATCGAACCGTAAAAATCGACTCGCGCACCAGCGACGCCATTGCCATAGCCATGCGCACAGGATCACCGATCTTCACCACCCGCGAGATCATCGAGGAGACCGGATTTCTCATGGAGCAGCAGAACGAAGATGTCGACGACGATGAGGCTGCGGCAGCCGGAGCGCCGGAATATACCGACGACGGCGAAACCGTCGATCCCCTCGCCGGCGAGCCTCGGATCGAAAACTATACCATTGAAGAACTCGAACGCACCCTCGCCCGGCTCATAGAGAAGGAAAACTATGAAGATGCCGCTCGCGTCAATGAAATCATTAAACGCAAGAAAAACAAATCATAACATCACATATCATGTCATCAATAAAAACAAAACTGGCGGTGATGAACTTCCTGGAGTTCGCCGTTTGGGGTGCCTATCTCACCTGTATGGGCAACTATCTCGGAAAAGCCGGGATGGGTGGCGAAATCGCATGGTTTTATGCCATCCAGGGCATCGTGTCCATCTTCATGCCGACAATTATGGGCATTATCGCCGACAAGTTCATTCAGCCGCAGCGCATGCTTGGAATCTGCCATTTCTTTGCCGGCGCGGCAATGATAGCCCTTTGCGTTCTCGGCCTGCTGGAAGCCGAACCCAACAAGACACTGTTTATCAGCATCTACACATTCAGCGTAGCGTTCTATATGCCTACACTCGCCTTGTCGAACACCACCGCGTTCACAATCCTTCGCAACAACCGTTACGACACCGTGAAAGATTTCCCGCCGATCCGTGTGCTCGGCACTGTCGGATTCATCGTAACGATGTGGCTCGTCAACTGCATGACATGGCAGGACGGCCATCTCGGATTCACGCTCGGCCCGAACGATTACAAGTTCCAGTACACCTGCATGCAGTTCCTCGTGTCGGGCATCCTGAGCCTTGTGCTTTGCGCTTATTGCTTCACTCTGCCTCAATGCAAGCTGGTAAAAAAAGAAAAGAAACAGACTCTTGCGGAACAATTCGGGCTTGATGCCTTCAAACTCTTCAAACAGCGCCGCATGGCCATGTTCTTCATCTTCTCCATGCTCCTCGGCATGTCGCTCCAGATCACCAACGGCTTTGCAGGCCCGTTCCTGACAAGCTTCAAGGGCAGCGCCATCCCCGAGATCGCTGAAAGCTTCGCGGCCAACAACGCTACGATGCTCGTCTCGATATCCCAGATCAGCGAAGCCCTCTGCATCCTGCTCATCCCGTTCTTCCTGAAACGATTCGGCATAAAGACGGTGATGCTCGTGGCCATGACGGCATGGGTGTTCCGCTTCGGCCTCTTCGGCGTCGGTAGCCCGACTTACCCCGGCGTCATCCTGTTCTTCCTCTCTTGCATCGTCTACGGCGTGGCCTTCGACTTCTTCAACGTGTCGGGCGGCCTCTACGTCGACAAGGAATGCGGTCAGTCGATCAAGGCTTCCGCCCAGGGACTGTTCATGCTGATGACCAACGGTCTCGGCGCCACAATAGGCACACTGTCGGCAGGCGCCATAGTCAATCACTACTGCCACTGGGAAAACAACTATCTCGTTGGTGACTGGGAAACGACATGGCTTATCTTCGCCGCCTATGCGCTCGTCGTAGCCATCCTGTTCTTCCTGCTCTTTAAAGACAATAAGACCCGTACCCCCGACGGCCTCGATTCAGCCGAAGATGCCGACAACGAACCCGACGGTTACATCAACGCCAAAGCGTAAGCCACGGTATGATACAGTTTTATGCACCTGATATCGAACGGACGCTGACGCTTCCGGAGAGCGACTCGCAGCATTGCGTGCGGGTGCTCAGGATGCGCGCCGGCGATGAGGTGGAGGTGATCGACGGCCGCGGACACCGATTCCGCTGCGCACTTGCCGACGCCCACTCAAAGCATGCCGCTGTGGAGATTCTTGACCGCTGCGACATGCCTCTCAGCTGGCAGCAGCAGATCACGGTGGCCGTAGCGCCCACAAAGCATCTCGACCGCATGGAATGGATGGTGGAAAAGCTCACCGAAATAGGCGTGAACCGCATCATCCCGCTGCTGTGCCGCCGCTCGGAGCGCAAGGAAATCAAAGTGGAGCGTCTGCAGAAGATTGCCATATCAGCCATGAAACAGAGCCTGAAAGCCGTGCTGCCGCAAATCGACGAGATGACCCCGATACGCAACGTCATCCCGCAATTGCGTGAAGCGCAGCGCTTTGTGGCCTATTGCGACGATGCCGTGCCCCGCATCAGCCTTGCCCGCTCCTATCAGCCGCATCGCGATGCCGCCATCATGATCGGTCCGGAAGGCGACTTCTCATCGAAAGAGATTGCCGCCGCAGTCGCTGAAGGATGGCAGCCGGTGACCCTCGGCGACAACCGTCTGCGCACCGAAACGGCCGCCATCGTAGGCTGCGACACATTCCACATCCTCGACCAAGCCTATGAAACAGTCAAATAAACCCGTGCCCAAGCCCCCATTCGGGCGGCGGCAGCAGAATATAAAATAAAAAAACGATCCCGTTATGGAACAGATAATCAAAACCCTTACACCTTCCGACTCTTTCTTCCTCCTTGCAGGTCCGTGTGTGATCGAAGGAGAGAAAATGGCGCTGGAAATAGCCGAAAACATCGTCAGCATCACCGACCGGCTCGGAATTCCCTACATCTTCAAGGGGTCATACCGCAAAGCCAACCGCTCCCGCATCGATTCCTTCACCGGCATCGGCGACCTCGAGGCGCTGGCCGTGCTCCGCAAGGTGCGCGACACATTCGGCTGTCCGGTCGTCACAGATATCCATTCGCCCGAAGAAGCTGCAATGGCCGCCGAGTTTGTCGATGTGCTCCAGATACCGGCATTCCTCTGCCGGCAGACCGACCTGCTGGTCGCCGCCGCCCGCACCGGCAAGACCGTCAACATCAAGAAAGGCCAGTTCCTCTCGCCCGAAGCCATGCAGTTTGCCGTTCAGAAAGTGCGTGACGCCGGCAACGACCGTGTGGCCATCACCGAACGCGGGGCAAGCTTCGGCTATCAGGATCTCATCGTCGACTACCGCGGCATTCCCGAGATGCAGCGATTCGGCTGCCCCGTGATCCTCGACGCCACACATTCGCTCCAGCAGCCCAACCAGCCCAAAGGCGTGACAGGCGGCCGTCCCGACCTCATTGAGACCATAGCCCGCGCCGGCATCGCCGTTGGCGCCGACGGCCTGTTCATCGAAACGCATCCCAATCCTTCGGTTGCCAAAAGCGACGGCGCAAACATGCTCCCGCTCGATCAGCTCCCCGAACTGCTGCGCCGACTGAAGGCTATCAGAGAAACGGTCGCACAATTCTGACACTGACAGAAGATGACGCGCAAGTGGATGGCACTCACCGTTGTTGCAGCTTATGCGGCTGTCGGCTGGTCGTGCGGCTCGTCGGGCTCCGACGAACACTCCGCCGAAAACCGCATGATTCTTGAGCGGCTCGACGACGAGATCGACAACCGCCAGAACTACATCGACCGGCGCCAGCACAAAATCGACACCCTCGCCAAAGTGATAGCCCGACATCCCGACGACACGGAATCGCTCGGCGCAATGGCAACCCTCTACACATCATTCAACAACGACTCCGCCCTCGCGGTCTACGACCGCGCATGCCGCGCCGCCGTCAATGCCGGACTCGACTCTACGGCGAGACGCTTCCGCATCAGCAGAGCCTCGCTGCTCCCCCTCGCCGGATTCATCAGCGAGGCCATCGACGAATACACCTCGCTCAATGCCGACTCGCTGTCGGTGGCCGACCGCATCCACTACTACACCAACGGCCGCCAGATGTATTCGTTCATCAGCGCCTATTTCCACCGCTTCCCGGAAGCCCGGGCCCACTACCTCAACCTCTCGCTCGAAGCTCAGCGAAAACTGCTCGAACTGCTGCCTCACGAGTCGGTCAACTATCAGATCAACAAGGCGGAATATTGCTTTCTCACAAAAGATTACGCTCTGAGCGAGGCCATCCTGCACAATCTTATCGCCAATCTCGACCCCGACGACAACCGTTACGCACGTGCCACGCACATCCTTGCCGATATCAACCATGTGCGCAACGACAACGATGAGGTGACAAGCTATCTTGCCCTCTCGGCCATATCCGACATCCGCAACGCCACCCGTGAGGTGACATCGCTTCAGGAGCTTGGCCAAAAGATGTTTGAGCAGGACGACATCGGCCGCGCCCACGACTATCTGTACACGGCTCTCCGCAACGCCGTTGAATGCAATGCCGAGACGCGAATGATACAGGTGGCCGAGGCGATGCCGCTTATCGAAACGGTGCACCAGACCGAATTGTCGGCATCGCGCCACCGCATTTATCTCGTGATCGCCCTTATGGCTCTCAGCCTCGTGCTGCTCATCATCGTCCTCGCCGTCCTCCGCATAAAGATGCGCCAGATGCGCCAGCTGCAGATGCACTATCTGCAGGCCAATGCCACCAAGGAGGTCTACATCAGCCAGTTCCTCAACCTTTGCTCGATCTACATGGACAAGCTTAAGCAATTCTGCAACATCGCCAACCGCAAGATCAGCACAGGAAAAGTCGACGATCTCTACCAGCTCACCAAATCCGGCAAGTTCATCGAAAACCAGTCGAAGGAATTCTACGAAATCTTCGACAACGCTTTCATACACATCTATCCGGGCTTTGTGGACAGCGTCAATTCACTGCTGCGTCCCGACGCTCAGATCACTCTCGCTCAGGGCGAGCAGCTCAACACCGATCTGCGCATCCTCGCCTTCATGCGCCTCGGCATCTCCGACACGGCACGGATCGCACAGATCCTCAACTACAGCGTAAACACCATCTACGCCTACCGCAACCGACTGAAAGCGAGAGCCATCAACCGCGATACGTTTGAGGCCGACATCCAGCGTTGCTGAAAGTTGATTGCTCAAGGCAGAAGCAGCTGCATTATATAGGCATCGGAATATGACGACGGCGACACGCGCACCCATGAGCGCAGACGCCCCGCCACCGCAAATCCGGCGGCTTTAAACAGGCTGCGCGATGCGGTGTTTGAAGCCGCCATCGTGGCCCAGAGCTGATGAAGTCCCAGCTCCACGCGGCAATAACCCGCTATCAGCTTCACGGCCCGCAACGCAATCCCCCTGCGGCGCTGCTGCGGCGCCACGAAAATCCCGACGGCCGCCCGGCGATTGACCGTGTCGATATCAAAAAGGTCGACAGTGCCTACAGATTCGCCCGTTTCCTCATCAACGATCATAAACCGCGCCTGTCCCTCGGCCAGCGGATCGGCCGAATAGCTGTCGATATATTGCCAGAGCTGATGACGCGAGAGAGGCGCGCGCGTGCGCCCGTCGGGCCACAGCGTCCGGTCGTTTTCCCAGAGATATAGGGCATCGACATCCGAAGGCTCAGGCGCGCGCAGGCTGATTGTTGTGTCGGTGATCATTGCTGAAAGCTGTCGGTGAAAAGAGTGCGCTGAAGGAGCGAGCGTCCCAGCGTCAGCTCGTCGGTATATTCAAGGTCATTTCCCACGGCCACACCGCGCGCCAGCTGCGTTATCTTCACTCCGGTATATTTAGCCAGTTTGCGGAAGATATAGAAGTTGGTCGTGTCGCCCTCCATCGTAGCGCCGAGGGCGAGGATCACTTCCGTGACCGAACCGTCGGCCACGCGCTCGGCGAGGCTGTCGATCTGAAGTATGTCGGGCCCGATGCCGTCCATCGGCGATATCACGCCGCCCAGCACATGATAAACGCCGGCATACTGTCGCGTCCGCTCGATGCTCATCACGTCGTTGACGTTCTCCACCACGCACACGGTCGAATGATCGCGCTGCGGCGAGGTGCATATCGGGCAGATCTCCGACTCGGAAATGTTGTGGCACACGCTGCAATAGCGTATATTCCGGCGCAATCCTATTATGGACTCGCCGAGCGCCACGCTCTCTTCTTCCGGCCGGCGCAACAGGTGAAGCGCAAGGCGCAATGCGGTCTTGCGGCCTACGCCCGGCAGGCGCGACAACTCGGTGACAGCGTTTTCAAGCAGCTGCGATGTGAACTGTTCGTCAACCATCCGCAGGTTATTTCGAAAGTGTCGAATAGTCGCGGCCGTAGCGCAGCATCTGATCGATGTAGCCTTCCGTGTAGTCGACTTTCACATCTGTGATCTCACCGGTCGCGGGATCAACAACCGGCACATAGACCGGATTGACAAATCCTTTGTAGGGAGCTATCGAGAGCGTTGCATAGCGGTCGAGCACCTGTTTGTGCAGCTTGGGATCCACCTTCACGGCATAGCTCTCTACGAGCTGGCGTCCGGCCTCATAGTCGCCCTCGCTCTTGATGCGCTGGATCTCACCGAGCAGTTCGCCGAAAAGTTCGCGCAGGCGGGGATAGTCATTAATCCGGATATACGTCTTGCCGTCGGCATCGTAAAGCTCGATCACTTTCTCGGCCGCACCTTTCTCGAGTGCCCACTGCGATATCAGCTTGCGGTTGCGCATGTGGGCTTCCTCGATATCCTTGCCCGGCTCGATGCGCATGAGCTGCGTCATGAGGCCGTTAAGTATATAGTGGTAATACTGAGCCTTGTAAGCCTCCGGGCTGTCGATCAGGCCGAGCTCGATGAGTTTCGGATCGGCAAGATAATAGAGGGCGAAGAGATCGGCGCGGGCCTCTTCCAGCGTTGAGCCGTGGGCCTTGAGAGCGTCGGGGTCTACGCCGGGCAGCAGGCGTCCCGAAGCATGGCCGAGACATTCGTGAAGGTCCGTATGCAGGTTGTCGGTGATGAACAGATATTTGTCCATCAGATCGCGCATTGCAGGGTCGGGAACGAATTCCTCATTGAAGCCGTTGCCGTGCGATGCCTCGTCATATGCCTGCGTGATATTTTCGATTGTCACGGATTTCGAGCCGTGGGCGGCACGTATCCAGTTGGCGTTGGGCAGATTGATGCCGATAGGAGTCGACGGATAGGAATCGCCGGCCAGAATAGCGGCGGTGATCACTTTTGCCGTCACGCCTTTCACCTCCTCTTTGCGGAAGCGGGGATCGACAGGCGAATGCGATTCAAACCACTGGGCATTGGAACTTATTGTCTCGGTGCGCTGTGAAGCCTCGTTGTTCTTAAAGTTGACTATCGATTCCCAGTTGCCTGTCATTCCCAGCGGATCGTCATAGCTTTCGATGAATCCGTTGATGAAATCGACCTGCGAACCGGTGTCGCCCACCCACAGTATGGAATATTCGTCGAAGGTGCGCAGATCGCCCGTCGTGTAATATTCTATCAGTTTTTCTATCACTTTGCGCTGCGCATCGTTTTCGGCAAACTCTTTTGCCTTGTTCAGATTGCTGACAATGCGTTCTATGGCAGGCGAATATAGGCCGCCCACCTTATAGGTCTGTTCAACAACTTCGCCGTTCACTTTGGCCACGCGCGTGTTGAGACCGTAGGATATCGGTTCGGCTATTGTGGTGTCCTTGCGTGCGGCATAGTAGGCTTCCACTTCTGCCTGGGTGACTCCGTCGTAGAGATTCGTAGCCGAAGTGGCGATGAGATCTACGCCGTCGGCCTGGTTTACCTTTTTGGCCATGAACGCCGGATCGAAGATCAGACGTTTGAGCGTGTCGATATCGGCCGGCACTTCTGATGCGGGAAGTCCGGCTACAAGTCCGTCAAAATATTCGCGACTGAATTCGGGCGTGAACTTGTCCATCGAGTAGTGGTGATGGATGCCGTTGCCAAACCACACCTGCTTGAGATATTTCTCAAAAGCGAGGAAATCCTTCGACGTGCGGTCGCCTTTATAAGATGTGTAGATGGCTTCCAGTAGATGACGGAGCTGCATATTGTATTTGCCGTTCTGATCCCAGAGGATATCGCGGCCGGCAATCGCGGCCTCGGTCAGATAATATATCAGACGTTTCTGGTCGAGCGACAGGTTCTCGAAGCCGGGCACTTTGTAGCGAAGCACCTGGATGTCGGCGAAACGGTCCACCACGTAATTGAAATCATTGTCTTTAGCCTGCACTGCATTGGAGGCTATTGCTGTGAAAGCTATACCCATTATTGTCTTGTTGATGGTTTTCATTTTTTATCCTGCTGATGTTTTATGGAGAGTTTTATTCGATATACAACACGAGCCCTTTGAGATATTCTCCTTCTGGATGATAGATGTTGACGGGATGGTCGGCGGGCTGCGTCAGCTGATGGAGTATTCTCACACGTCGTCCGGTCTGTGCTGCCGCGGAGAATACCGCCAGACGGAACTGCTCTTTTGTGATGGCCTGCGAGCATGAAAAGGTGAACAGTATGCTGCCCGACGGCATCTTGGAGATAGCCCGGGCGTTGAGCCGCTGGTAGCCGCGCAAGGCGTTCTTGATGGCACTGCGGTGTTTTGCAAATGCCGGCGGATCGAGGATCACGAGGTCGTAGGCGCCGTCGGGCATCTCGTCGAGATAGCGGAAGGCATCGACGGCAAACGACCGATGGGGAGCATCCTCGCCGAAGTTGAGCGCCACGTTGGCATCGGTGAGCTGCACGGCTTTGGCCGAACTGTCGACGGAATGCACTTCGGCCGCGCCACCGCTGAGTGCATACACGGAGAATCCACCTGTGTAGCAGAACATGTTGAGCACCCGTCGCCCGCGGGCAAACCCGCGAAGCAGCGCACGGTTGTCGCGCTGGTCAACGAAGAATCCCGTTTTCTGCCCCTTAAGCCAGTCAACATGAAATTTCAGCCCGTTTTCCATCGCCACGTTCGTGTCGTAGCTGCCGCGGATATAGTCGTTCTGCGGATCGAGCGACGCTTTGTATGGCAGCGTCGTTTCCGATTTATAATATACGTTTTTGATGCCGAGGCCGGGGATCTCGAGAAGCGCATCGGCAATGATCATGCGGGCGTAGTGCATGCCGGGCGAATGTGCCTGCACCACGGCCGTCGACCCGTATACGTCAACGACCAGACCGGGGAGGAAATCGCCTTCGCCGTGCACGAGGCGGAAAGCGTTGTTGTCGGGGCGTATCAGCCCGAGCGTCGACCGCAGCCGGGCGGCTTCTTCAAGTCGCGATTTATAAAATGCGGCATCGATCTCTGTGTCGCGGTCGGAAAGCATCCTCACGGCTATCGATCCTATCTGATAATGGCCCACACCGAGCGGCGAGCCGTCGGAAGCCACGATGCTCACCGTGTCGCCTTCCTCTATCCCCTCCTCGATGTTGCGGATGGCGCCCGAGAATACCCAGGGATGGAAGCGGCGCAGCGATTCTTCTTTACCGCGCAGAAGTGTTATCTTTGGATATGACATATTCTTTATGATATGCTGATTGGTTTATAGCAGAGCCCTCACTATATCGGCGCCATTGGCATACACGAGCAGCAGGAGCAGGAAGAGCATGCCCGCATACTGTGCGTATTCGAGCACTTTCTCGTTCACTTTGCGGCGCGTGATCACTTCCCACAGCAGGAACATCACGTGGCCGCCGTCGAGACCGGGGATCGGAATGATGTTCATGAATGCAAGGACCACCGACAGGAATGCGGTGATCTCCCAGAATGAAAGCCAGTCCCATTTCTCAGGGAACATCCCGCCTAAAGCGCCGAAGCCGCCTATGCTCTTGGCACCCTCGGCCGAGAACACATGGCCCATCGCGCTGACATAGGTGCCGAGCTTCGTCGTGCCTATCTCCCAGCCTTTGGGGAACGACTGCAGGAACGAATATTTCTCGTAGTTCACGGGGTAGATCTCGTCGACGAGCTTGAGGTTGACACCGAGCTTGCCGTCGCTGTCGGGTGTCGCCGTGACAGTCATCACCTTTCCGTTACGGTGAAGCGTCACTGCCACCTGCTTGCCGGCATTTTTCTTAAGCTGTTCGGTAAGTTCGAAAAATGAAGGCGTAGGCACTCCGCCGATTGCAGCGATGCGGTCGCCGCTCTCTATGCCGGCTTCGGCTGCCGCCGAGCCGCCGACTGCGCTTTTCACTATCACCGGCCACCGGTAAGACATCACCGGATCCTCACTCTCCGACAGCTTGAATATGAATTTGTCGGGCAGACTTAACGTGACGGTGTCGCGGAGCACCGGACGGGTCTCGTGAAGCAGCACGGTGTCCGACTCCGCTTTGCGGAGCACATCCACCTTTTTGGCATCGGCCATCAGATACAGGAAGTCCGTCTGCGACATATCGAGTTTCTTTCCGTCGGCACTCAGCGGTATATCGCCGTTCCGGAAGCCGCCCTTGATAGCCGCTTCGCTGAACTGCATACCTTCCGTGGCTTTGTCGAGGGGCACATATTTATTGCCCCACCAGAAAGCGATGCCGGCGTAGATCAGGATAGCCAGAATGAAATTGAAGCACACACCGGCGATCATCACGCACAGCCGCTGCCATGCAGGCTTTGCCCTGAACTCCCAGGGCTGCACCGGCTGCGCCATCTGCTCTTTGTCCATCGATTCGTCAATCATGCCGGCTATTTTCACATAGCCGCCGAGCGGCAGCCAGCCTATGCCGTATTCCGTATCGCGCCATGAGGCACGCGGCTGTCCGTTTTTATCCAGCTTGTGCCCTTTATCTTTCGGTTTCCACTTGTAAAGCGAAAACCACGGATTGAAGAAGAGATAGAATTTTTCAACTTTTATGCCGAACGCGCGGGCTATGATATAATGGCCGAACTCATGGATTATCACCAGTAGCGCAAGCGCCACGATAAGCTGAGCTGCCTTAATGAGAAACACTTCCATTGTTTGATTTCGTAGATATGTATGATTTCGTAGAGATAGTTACTTAATGATGTTTTGGAGCCGGGGCAACAGCGATTCCGCCACCCTCCGGGCTTCGGTGTTGGTGGCCACATAGTCGTCGTAGGTCGGGCTGGCTATGAAGCTCACTGTTTCAAGCGTTTTGCTGATCACGGGATATATATCGGTGAACCGTATCTTTCCGTGCAGAAATGCGTCGACGGCTATTTCGTTGGCGGCATTGATCACGCATGCGGCCGTCCCGCCGCGGCTCAGGGCCTCGCGGGCAAAGCCCAGGCACGGGAAGCGGTCGGTGTCGGGAGCCTCGAAGGTGAGCGAGGCATACTGCGATAGCGTCAGCGACGGCTCCGCAGCCTGAAGGCGCCGTGTGCGTCCAAGGGCATAGCTGATCGGCAGATGCATGTCGGGGATGCCGAGCTGTGCCTTTATGGCGCCGTCGCGGAAGCGAACCATGGAATGGACTATCGACTGCGGATGCACCACAGCCTCGATCCTTTCGGCCGGTATGCCGAAAAGCCACCGTGCTTCTATTATCTCGAAGGCTTTGTTGATCATCGTTGCCGAATCGATCGTGATCTTGGCGCCCATCGACCAGTTGGGGTGATGAAGGGCATCTGCAACGGTCACATCCTTCAGCCGCTCTGCCGGTGTGCGCAGAAAGGGGCCGCCCGAGGCGGTGATGATCAGCTGCTCCACACTCTCTGCATCCTCGCCCTGAAGGCACTGATATATCGCTGAATGCTCTGAATCGACGGGATGAATTGTCGCTTTCGATTCCGACAGCAGATGCGTCACCAGCTCGCCGGCCACAACGAGTGTTTCTTTATTGGCCAGTGCGATATGTTTGTCGGCGCGGATTGCGCGTATCGTCGGGTTGAGACCGGAATAACCGACGGTGGCCGTGAGCACCGTGTCGACATCCGGCCGCTCGGCGGCACTTGCCACAGCTTCGTCGCCGGCCGCGACCTCAATGCCGAGAGGCGAGAGTGCATCGCTTACGCGGCCATACAGCTTTTCGTCGGATATCACGGCCAGAGCCGGACGGAAACGACACGCCTGGCTGATAAGCTTGTCGGCATTGGAATGCGCCGTGAGCACCTGCGCCCTGAACAGATCGGGATTGGCTGCTATGATATCAAGTGTTTGGGTGCCTATCGATCCGGTTGAACCCAGCACTGCTATTTTTCGTGGTTGTGTCACTGTGAATTCCTTAACAAAGGGTAATTTTTCAAGATGCAAAGATAGTGTTTTTATACGGGATTTCTTGCCTGACCGTCTGACTTTTTGCCTTAAAAGCTCTTAAACCGACCGATGGCAATCTCAATTTCCCTCAATTTCGAACCGGCCCTTAAAATATTATTCATTTTAAAACCTTTTTCACAATCTTATGTTATAAGTTTAAAAATACGACAATCGGCAATACATCCATTCACTCATACTACAAAACCTAAAATTCAAATATCTATTATTGTTTCATCAAAATGCTAAAAGGAATGAATACTAATTTGTTACTCTCAATCGGTGCCGTCGGCGCTTTCGCCATTTTTGCCGGAAATTCGGCACAGGCACAGGAAACAGTCGTGGTTGAAGAGACCGAGGTCATCACCACTCAGGCCGTCGAATGCAAGGATCACTATAGCTCTTCATGGCGCGACAACTGGTTCATACAGGCCGGCGCAGGCGTGCAGGTGCCTTTCGTAGAAAACGAGCTTCCTGACGGAAAAGAAAAACGTCACGCCACGGCCGTCTACAACATTGGCTTCGGCCACTGGTTCAGCCCCTATCTGGGCTTCCGCATTTCGGGTATGTATGGCAAGATGCGCTATGATTTCTTACAGCCCAACAAAGCCCAGATGCTTACCGTAAATGCCGATCTTATGTGGGATATGACAACATCCGTATGCGGCGTCAACCCCGATCGCGTCTTCTCATTCATTCCCTTTGTCGGTGTCGGTGGCACCCGCACATGGGACTTCAAAGGCTACACCGGCAACGACATGAAGAAATACAACGAAGGTGTCCGCAAAGACAACTGGACACTCCCCGTTTCCGTTGGTTTCCAGATCCGTCTGCGCCTGTGCAAATATGTCGACTTCTTTGCTGAAGCACGCGCCCAGTTCTACGGCGACAACTTCAACAATTATGTTCAGGGCGACCCCATCGAAGCCAACATCACCGCTATCGGCGGCCTGAGCTTCAACATCGGCGGGCGCAACTTCGAACGCTACAACCCCTGCGACTATCTTGGCTACGTCAACTCGCTCAACAATCAGGTCAACGACCTCCGCGGTGAACTCGCAGCCACCACTGCAGCTCTTGCCGCCGCTAACGCTCAGCTCCCCTGCCCCGAATATACCGAATCTGTTGCCGAAGCCGGTCAGACTCCGATGCTCGCAGCCGTAAGATTCCGCATCAATTCCGCTGAAATCAGCAACGAGGAAATGGTCAACGTCTACAACGTAGCCGAATACCTCAAAGCCAATCCCGATGCTTCCGTAACCATCCAGGGCTACGCCGACAAGGACACCGGCACCGCTGAATACAACATGAATCTCTCACAGCGCCGCGCTGAAGCCGTCAAAGCCGCACTCGAAAGCTACGGCGTCAAAGCCGACCGCCTCAACATCAAAGCCAACGGCAGCGACGTTCAGCCTTACGGAGAAAACAACTGGAACCGCATCGTGATCTTCACCCAGCCGTAACACGACACCTACGGTTGCCGCTTCAACCGTCAACGATATTTCAAAGAGGGCGTGCCAAATGTTAAGTGCCCCCCCAAAAAAAAAAGTTGGACGGGTTAATAAATACCCGATTTGAGAAAGAGTTCGGTATTGCACCGGACTCTTTCCTTTTAACCGGGATTTGATTATTTTATTGTCATAGTAATCAATATATTCCTGAGGGTGTTGCAGAAGGGGTGAGATGCAAAGCGCTGAGGATGAAACTTAGACCCCATCCCACAAAATATGTTAACGTCAGGGTCGCAGCAGTGCGCCAGAT
>CABUBG010000020.1:0-29629 GCA_902489785.1 uncultured Porphyromonadaceae bacterium | reverse complement strand
TTAAATTATAATACAATTGTTGTTGAATTCCATGAGCTGTGTTGTAATTAATGTCACTTAAGCTATGCGACCCTGCCGTCAACATTTATTATTAAACAAGCTCTTAGATTAATGATTGCTGTGATGCGCGGCGAGGCCTATGACATTCGTGATTCGTAATCCTCGAAATTGAACCGCCGCAGATAGCTGCACTCTCCGTCGGCATCGCACCACACGATGTCGGGGTGCTGTAAGCCGTTGAACATATTGGTCTTGACGGTGGTGTAATGGTTCATATCCTCAAACCGCAGGCGCTGGCCGGGCTGAAGCGGCTGGGCAAAGCTCCAGGGACCGCAGAAATCGCCGCTCAGGCATGAATTGCCGCCCATGCGGTAGGTGGGCAATTCCGGATTGTCGGCGACACTTTCGGTAATGGCCGGGCGATAGGGCATCTCGAGGCAGTCGGGCATGTGGCAGGCAAACGATGCGTCAATGATAGCCGTCTTCACTCCTTGATTCTCAACGATATCCACAACCGACGTAACCAGATCGCCGGTGCGCCATGTGAAGGTGCTGCCCGGTTCGAGAATCACCTGCAGGTTGGGATGCCGGCGGCGGAAATCGAGAAGCAGATTGATGAGATGGTCCACGTCGTAGCCTTCGCGCGTCATCAGGTGGCCGCCGCCCATGTTGACCCATTTCAGCTGCGGCAGAAACTCACCGAACTGCTCTTCGAATGCCGCGAGCACACGCTCGAGATCGGCCGATGAGGATTCGCACAGCGCGTGAAAATGAAGCCCTTCGATGCCCTCGGGCAGATGGCCGTCGATCATGTCGCGGGTGACGCCGAAGCGCGAGCCGGGCAGTGCCGGATTGTAGATATCGGTTTCGATGACCGAGCATTGAGGATTGATGCGCAGCCCAGGGCTTACGCCGGCAGCAAGCGCCCGCCGGGCGAACCGCTCAAACTGGCTCAGCGAGTTGAAGGTGATGTGCGACGATCCGGCCAGAAAGCTGTCGATAGTCTGCCCGGTGTAGGCCGGACAATAGGTGTGGGCTTTCACCTGCAGATGTTTGTTGCCTAGCTGAAGCTCGTTGAGTGAGGATGCCGTGAAACGGAATCCCATTTCACGCATCGGGCCGAACGTGCGCCATAGGGCGTTGGCTTTGAAGGCCATGATGATCTCTACACCGGCGCGGCGCCTTACCGAATCGATAAGATTCAGATTGCGGCGCAGACGGTCTTCGTAGACTATATAATAAGGTGTGGGCAATTGCGATTCTTTCATCGGCTTTGGGTTCAGGATTGAATAATCGAAAAACGGGCAAATTTGAGCAAAAGCACACGGCTGCCGAGATTGCTGAAGTTGACAACGATGCGCGGATCGGGATGCGAAGTGTCGATACTTTCAATGACGCCTTTGCCGAAACGATTGTGCTCGATGAGCATGCCTTCGGCCACTTCGTTGATGGTGTGGAAGCCTTCGGGCTTTGCTGCCGTGCCGCCAGTGCGAACGGCCGACGACGTTGGCGAATGCGGGGCGGGACGGTCGGCCGGAGTGCTGTAAGATCTGCGGCCTGATGCGGCAGGCGTGGATGAGCTGTGGTAGGAATCAGCGTAGGATTCGAATGAGCGTTTCGGCGGAGCGATCGATGTGCCCGTTGACAGTTTGAGATAGCGGGTGTCGATGTCGCGCAGGAAGCGCGACGGCGAGGTCATGCAGGTCATGCCGTTGCGGTAGCGGCTCGACGCATAGCTCATCATGCAGAAATTTTTGGCACGTGTGATGGCCACGTAGAGCAGACGGCGTTCTTCCTCTATTTCGCTGAGCGAATTATTGGCCATTGCCGACGGAAACAGATCCTCCTCGACGCCGACAATGAACACATTGTTGAATTCCAGACCTTTGGCGGCATGCACCGTCATCAGCGTCACGCGCTCCTGCGAGGATCCGTCGTCGGTGTCCTGATCGGTGGCCAGCGACACGTCGCTCAGAAAGTCGCTGAGGCTTACGGCACTGTTGCCCTCCTCGGTGTTGTTTTCGATGAATTCTCTGACACCGGCAAGCAGTTCGTTGAGGTTTTCCTGTTTCGACAGATTCTCGGGCGTCTTGTCGTTGACCAGCATCGAAAGCAGATGCGTGCGCTCGATAATCAGCCGGGCCAGATCGTCGGCATTCTTACCTTCGGCATTGGCGTTGATAAACGACTGAATCAGCGAACGGAAATCTTCAAGCTTGCGTCGCGTGCCGGCATTGAAGCCGAGATTGAAAGCTTCGGTGTCGTTGATCACCGTCCACAGGCTCACCTTTGCGTCGATTGCAGCGCGCGTCAGCTTGTTGAGCGTGGTGTCGCCGATGCCTCTCGACGGGAAATTTATGATGCGGCGCAGGGCTTCGTCGTCGTCGGGATTGACGGTGACGCGGAAATAGGCTATGGCATCCTTCACCTCCTTGCGCTGGTAGAACGAGAGGCCGCCGTAGATGCGGTAGGGGATGTTGCGCTTGCGGAGCGATTCCTCGAGCACGCGGCTCTGTGCGTTGGTGCGGTAAAGGATGGCGAAATCCTCATATGAATCGGAAGTGCGCATTTTCAGCTGGGAGATGCGGTTGGCCACAAGGTAGCCCTCCTCAAAATCGCTGTAGCTCTGGACGACTTCAATGCGTGAGCCGGGGTCGTTGTTGGAGAACACCTTTTTGCGTATCTGCTGGGTATTTTTTTCGATGAGCGAATTTGCGGCGTTGATGATGTTTTGCGTCGAGCGATAGTTTTGCTCGAGTTTGAAAATGCGAAGCGAGGGATAGCCCCGCTTGAGGTTGAGAATGTTGCTGATGTTGGCGCCGCGGAACGAATAGATGCTCTGTGCATCGTCGCCCACTACGCACAGACGCTCGCTGGCGCTGCACAGCTGCGACACTATGACGTGCTGGGCGAAATTGGTGTCCTGATATTCGTCGACGAGCACGTAGCGGAAGAATTCCTGATAGTGGTGCAGCAGGTCGGGATTGTCGCGCAGGAGCACATTTGTATAGTAGAGCAGATCGTCGAAATCCATAGCGCCGGAGCTAACGCATCGGTCGCGGTAGATGCGGTAGATGAGATACGTGTCGGGGCGGCGTGCCTGTCGGTCGGCATCCATCACATCCTTGAGCGTGGCATATTTTTCGGGAGAAACAAGGGCATTTTTGGCCGAGGAGATGGATGAGAGCACGCTGTTGGGCTTGTAGACTTTATCGTCGCAGCCGAGATCCTTGATGATGGATTTGACGAGCGATTTGCTGTCGGCGGCATCGTAGATGGTGAAATTGGAGCGGTAGCCCACACGGTCGGCGTTCTGCCGGAGGATGCGGCAGAAGATGGAGTGGAACGTGCCCATCCAGAGCCGGGAGGCGGTTTTGGGGCCGACGAGCTGCTCGATACGTTCGCGCATCTCGCGGGCGGCTTTGTTGGTGAACGTGAGGGCGAGGATGCGCCAGGGCTCGTAGCCGAGCTGAAGGAGATGCACTATCTTATATGTGAGCACACGTGTCTTGCCGGACCCGGCACCGGCGATGACGAGTTCGGGGCCGTCGGTGTAGACGACGGCGTCGCGTTGTTGTGTGTTGAGCTTCTGAAGATATTCTTCCACGAGAATGTTTACGGAGTGGTTCGGGGTTGGTCTTTTGAATGCAAAAATAACAAATTCCGACGGCAAATCAGCGCTGAGCGGCGATGAAAAATCAGTCGTGGGTGTAATGTTTGAAAAGACGCCGGAACGATTCGATTCCGCCGAAACATGTGACCATGTCACCGTCCTGCACGCGCTGGTCGCTGGAGGTGATGTCGGGGATCACGGTGTAGCTCTCGTGCTCAATGCCGAGGATGTTGCGTGAGGGCTGTTTGCGTGAAGCGGCTATGAGAGTGAGGCCGAATTCCTTGCCGAGATCGAGGCTTGAATAGCGAAGCCCGACAAAGAGCTGGGGCACACGGAATTTCACCACCATGTGATTTTCGTCGACGTGCAGGGCTTCAGTGTCGTTGCCGAGGGCCATCTCATTGACAAGGTCGGCGGCTGCACGCTGTTCGGGCGTGATGATGCGGTCGAGGTTGAAGCTCTGAAGGATGGACTCGTGGAGACGGTCGATGGCGCGGGCATAGATGTGGGGCACGCCGAGCTTCTTGAGGATGGCAACCGTGCGGATGCTGGCGCCGAAATTCTCGCCGATCGCCACAATGACCAGGTCGACATTCTTCAACGGAAGCACACTGAGCGACACTTCGTCGGTTGAGTCGATGATATAGGCTGTGGAGATGAAATCTTTTATTGATTCGACAAGGCTTGGATTTTTGTCTGCACCGATCACTTCGTGCCCCATGTTGGTGAGGTCGATAGCGAGGTTTGATCCGTAGATGCCGAGGCCGATGATGAGATAGCGCATTGTAATGGGGGATATGTTAGTTTATGATGATGTTGTCAGCGGGGTAGACGATGTTGTGCTGCCGGTGACGGCGTACGATGCCGGTGAGGAGCGATATGAGTCCGACACGCCCGAGGAACATGGCTACGCACAGGAGCACTTCGGAGGCGTCGGAGAGCTGCGAGGTGATGCCGAGCGATGATCCGACGGTGAAGAGTGCCGAGCATGATTCGAAAAGCAGGGAGCGCACCGGGAGGTCGGGTTCGAGTCCCACCAGTATGACGGAGAAGAGGAGATAGGAGATGATTGACAGGGCTACGACGGCGTTGGCGCGGCGGATGGAGCCGGTGCTGACGGTGCGGTTGAATGCCACAACTTTCGGCGCTCCGGTAACGATGGCGCGGATGTTGAGGCAGATGGCCGCGAGGGTGTTGACTTTGATACCGCCGGCCGTTGACTGTGCCGCGCCGCCTACCCACATTAAGAACAGCACGACAAGGAGCGTGGTGTTGAGGAATCCGGCCGGATTGACCGATGAGAATCCGGCGCTGCGGGGAGTGGCCGAGTTGAACACCGACTGGGTGACTTTCTGCCAGAAGGTCATTCCGGCAAGCGAATTGTTGTATTCGAGGATGAAGAAGATGACGGCGCCGGCCACGAAAAGAATGGTGAAGGTGACGAGCACGATTTTGGTGTTCATATTATATAGGTGCACCTGACGCGCATCGGAGTCTTTCGCGATGCGATGCAGGCGGTATTTCACCTGAC
The DNA here is from genome assembly GCA_902489785.1 of uncultured Porphyromonadaceae bacterium. Lineage (GTDB taxonomy): Bacteria > Bacteroidota > Bacteroidia > Bacteroidales > Muribaculaceae > Paramuribaculum. The sequence goes on along the minus strand of CABUBG010000020.1, from coordinate 24,485 downwards.
GGAACTTGATGGCGATTGCATCGCGGAGATTGACAAGGATAGGGAATCCGATACTGCCTGCGATGATGATGGCCGACATGATCCAGTAGATGGAGATGTTGCCGTTGAGCAGCATGGGATTTGCCATGCCGTCGGGGAGGGTGGAGAATCCGGCGTTGCAGAAGGCCGAGATGGCATGGAAGGCCGAGAAAGCGATCTCGTCGGGCAGCGTCATGCCGAGGGTGCCGTGGACCGATACGAAGATGAGCAGTGCTCCCGTCGCTTCGACAACAATGGTGAAGCCGAGGATGTAGAGCAGGGTGGGAATGAGCGACGACATGCTTTTGGAATAGATCATATCCTTGAGCATCAGCTGGCTGTAGATCGAAGCCTCGCCGCTGAAGAAGAGAGCGAAGAAGCTGGTGAACGTCATCACTCCGAGTGCTCCTATCTGGATCAGGATTGCCAGAATGAGCTGGCCGAGCGGCGTGAATGTGGTGGCTACGTTGATGGGAGTGAGGCCGGTGATGCTGATGGCGCTTGTGCTGACAAAGAGAGAGTCGATATATGAAATGTCGGTGTAGGAGCATTTGGGCAGCATAAGCAGGAATGAGCCTATGATGATGAACACCAGGAAGCTGCACGACATGAGCAGTGAGGGGTTGGTGCGCCGCCCTACCAGCTTGAATATGGCGAACGAGAGCCCGACGACGGAATAGGCAGCCATGCAGCCGTAGAGGAATTTGTTGGAATAGAGGATGGCTTCGAGCCACGGGATCCACGGATGCTCGGGATGGGGATAGATCCACGGAAGAAGGGTGACGAGCATGGCTATGTCGACAATCCATTTCACCGTCCTGGTGTTGCGGAAAGTGTTGCGGGGATTGAAAATGAGGTTGAAGCTGACGTTGGTTATGAATATTCCCTGACACAGTCGCAGCAGGTTGTGGATGCGGCGCACATCGTCGGGGTTGTGATCATATCCCGCGCGGATAACCAGGGCGACGAGGCACACGATCTCAGCCACCACCGAGATGACAATCAGAGCCTGCGAAATGCCGCTGATCACCGGCAGGGAGCGGTGCCCGTAACGCAATGTGGCATGGCGCATCAGGGCGATGCGGGCGCCGATGCCTTGAAATATGTTTTTGTGATTCGAAGGTGACATGTCGGTGATCTGCGTGGGGTAGGGGTTATGAAAGTTCTGACAGCTCGAGCCAGCGCATCTCTTTATCGTCGAGGATGCGTGAGATCTCGTCGTAGCGTGCCGACATGGCGGCCACGTCGGTGAGCGTTTCGCCGGAGTTGAACCGGGCTTCGAGGGCCGATTTTTCGGCAGTGAGCTCGTCGATCTCAACGGTCAGCGCCTCAAATTCCTTGCGCTCCTTGAATGTGAGCTTGCGCGGGCGCTCCGTTTCCGGCCGGCGCGACTGCGCCTTCTGCTGCCTGGTCTCCGATTTGGCTTCGGCGGCAAGGCGGGCGTCGCGTTCGCGTTTGTAGTTGCGGTAGTCGGTGTAGCTGCCGGGGAAGTCGCGGATCACGCCGTCGCCCTCAAGCACCCACAGATGGTCGACGATGCTGTCGAGGAAAAAGCGGTCGTGGGAAACGACGATGAGGCAGCCCGAGAATGTGCGGAGATATTCTTCAAGGATGCCGAGAGTGACGATGTCGAGATCGTTGGTGGGCTCGTCGAGTATGAGGAAGTTGGGACGCCGCATGAGCACGATGGCCAGATGGAGCCGGCACCGTTCGCCGCCGCTGAGGGTGTGGATATATTTCTGCTGATCGGCAGGTGAGAAGAGAAATTTGGTGAGGAACTGCATCGGGCTGTAGCTTAGTCCTTCCTCGAGACGGATATCGTCGGCAATTTCAGTAACGGCGTCGATGACACGTTTGTTCATGTCAAACTGTATGCCGTCCTGACTGTAGTAGCCGAAGCGGACGGTTTCGCCGACATCCCATGTGCCGCTGTCGGCAGCCACGAGGCCCTGAAGCATTTTAATAAGAGTGGATTTCCCTACGCCGTTGCGCCCTATAATGCCGAGCTTTTCGTAGCGTGCGAATGTGTAGGAAAAATCGTCGAGAATCACTTTGTCGCCCCAACGTTTGCTGATATTGCGGGCTTCAAATATTTTCGAACCGATATATGATGATTTTATCGAAGAGATGTCGACGTTGTTTTCCCGCAGATCGACGCGCGAGCGGTCCTTGAGGTCATAGAATGCGTCGATGCGGTATTTGGCTTTGCCGGCGCGGGCCTGGGGCTGGCGGCGCATCCATTCCTGCTCGCGGCGCAGCGTGTTTTTCACGCGGGCGAGTTCGGCGCCCATCGCGTCGATGCGTTCCTGACGGCGGCGCAGGTAATAGTCGTAGTTGCCGTCGTAGGTGAAGATCTGCTGACGGTCGATCTCGATGATTTTATTGCAGACGCTGTCGAGGAAATAGCGGTCGTGCGTGACCATGAGCAACGTCACGTTCTGCCGCCGCAGATAGTCCTCGAGCCATTCGATGATCTCTATGTCGAGATGGTTGGTGGGCTCGTCGAGGATGATGAGGTCGGGGTTGTCGAGGAGCGTGCGGGCGATGGCCACACGCTTTTTCTGACCGCCCGAAAGGGTGGCGGCTTTGGCTGAGAAATCGGTGATGCGAAGCTGATGCAGCATCTGCTTCAGCCGCTCGTCGTAGTCCCAGGCGTTTTCGGCGTCCATGAGCTTCATGGCTTCTGTGATGCGCTCCGGATCTCCGGATGCCAGTGCCTCTTCGTAGGCCGCGATGGCGCGCGACGACGGGGTGTCGGAGCTGAGGCAGGCTTCAATGACGGGCAGCGATTCGTCAAGCTCGGGCGTCTGGTCGACAATGCCTACCCGGAGGTCGTTGCGGAAGATGACCGAACCGGAGTCGGGGGCTTCCTTGCCGGCGATGATGTTGAGCAGTGTAGTCTTGCCGGAGCCGTTTTTTGCTATCAGACCTATTTTGTCGCCCTGATTGACGCCGAATGTGACGGAGTCGAAGAGGATGCGGTCGCCGTAGCTTTTGGTGAGGTTTTCGATTTGCAGATAGCTTGTCATGATCAGCGGGCTAAAGAGAAATTAAACGAAAGACCGAATGCCGTGTTGGTAGTCGGGTAGGCGGTCGACGACACGAGGGGTGTGTTGATCTGGTGCTCGAAATAGAGTCCGACGGTCATGCGGCGGCTCAGGATATAGTTGGCGGCAACGTTCAGCGTGATGGTGCGCGAGCCGGATGTGGCTTGCGTGAAATTGTTTTCGATGCGGCGTATCAGTGCCTGATTGAGCGCATAGGAGAAGTCGGCGTTGACCGTCAGGTCGTTGCTGATGCCTTGCTGCGAGCCTTTGATTTTCAGCACGGTGTTGAAGCCCACGATCTTATAGCCGAAACCGGCTGTGATGCCGCGCTGTGTGGCTTCGACCACCTGTCCGGCCGAAGTGTTGAGCGTCAGGGTGCGGGCTTCGCGGAATTCGGTGTTGAAGGTCATGCCGTTGTGCAGGGTGGCCGAAAGGCTTACGAGCGGTGCGAAACGCTCGGTGATGGCCACCGACGAGATGTTGTAGGGCGACGAGGGAATGGGCTGGCCGGTGAGCTCGTCGAGGGTGAATCCCATGTTTGATCCGTCGGCAGAGATCCAGTTGAGATAGGATGAATATGAGCCTACGGAGTAGGTGCACTGATAGGCATGGCTGAGTGTCAGCGATTTAAAATACTTGTTGAAGAAGGGAATATAGATGAGGCCATCGTAGGTGACACGCCAGTTGGGGAGGATCTGCGCTATCGAGGGGAAGGGATTGAGATATTGCTTTGAGGCGTCGGTGCCGGTGTAGGCGGCGAGGAAGGCGGGGATGAGGACATCGCTCGATGTCGGGCTCACGGTGCCCACTTCGGGGTTGAAGGGCTGACCGGCATTGGCGTTGCCGTTCATGAAGCCGCCCGTGGGGTAGGTGGTGCCGCGGTACTGGTTTTCGATGCGTCCGGCAATGACGGGGATGTTGCTGAGGAATTTGTCGAACGTCTCGGAGGCATATCCGTTGTCGGCGCTTGACGACCGCAGGGCGGTGGCGATGGCGCAGTGGGTCTTGGTGTAGCTTCCGGAATAGGTGGTCGGCATGTCGTCGTACATGAACTGAATCTGCGACGTGTGGTTGTCGGTGCGGTTGCCGGTGAGCTGTATTTTCAGACCCTTTATCGGTTCGAGGTTCAGCTCGATGTTGAGCTCGTTGGTGTGCGAGTAGACGGCCGGCGTCGTCTGCCCGTCGTTGAGCATGAGCCATCCGCGTTCTTTGGCTTTCTCGATGTAGGATTCGTCAACGAAACCGAAGGCGAAGTCGAGGCCCGGCGCCAGCGGACCGTAGCCGCCGCTCTGGCCGAAGGCGTTGCCTACGTTGGGCGCGAAGAGGGGCACCGACATGGAGCGGGTGTCGCGCCAGCGCACTGTGGCGTTGCGGATACTCATGGCGCCGCGCGCGGCATATTCGGCCACTTCATCCCAGAAGCTGTTTTTCTCCTTAAGGATTTCGACGACAGTGAATTTCACGTTTTCAGTTCCGTGAGTGAGCACTTCGACGGTGTTGGCGTCGACCACACGTGTGGATATATCCATCGGCGAATCGTCGGCAGCATTTACGGCGGACACTTTCACTTTCTTATTCCGAAGGTTGTGCTTGATCATGGTCGACGAGTCAGGGTTGAGCGCGTAGGTGCGCTCAAAACGTTTTGGTTTTGGCGCCGACGGCTTTTTTGACGATGAGGAGCCGCGTTTCGAGGTGTTGCGCGATCCGCGGCGGGTTGAGGATGCGAAGCGGGTGTTGACACGTTTAAGCCATGCGTTTTTGTTGTAGAGCGACTCGAAATTGAGGCGTCCGTCGATGTTCCAGGCGGCCTGATTGCTGATTGAGTTGCCGAGATTGGTGTTGTCGATAGTGGCGCCGCGATCCCAGCGGTAGGTGGCGTTGTAGGTGGCGTTGGCCGAAATGAAGTCGATAGCGGGGATGCGGTTGAAGGGGGCACGGTAGGTGCCGGTGAATGTCTGGTTGTAGCCCCAGGGCGTGCCGAGGTGCAGGATGCTGTTCCAGACGGTGTCGCGCCATTCGCGGTATTTGTCGGGGAAGAGCTTCTTGTTGACGGCGCCGACCGGTTCTTCGATGCGGGCCGATGTGTTGGAGTTGAATGTAAGGCTCAGCGATTTGGTGAGGTTCCATGTGATGGCGAGCTGGCGGTCCCAGAGGAAGTTTTTGCTCACGGAAACAGGCATGCGGAAGTCGACATCCGTGGCGCTGCGTGTCTGCTGTTCATAATAGTAGCGCGACATGGAAGTCAGGAAAGAGATGGAGTTGGGGAACCAGTTGAGCTCCCAGTCCTTGAGGAATTTGATGCCTTTGGAGTTGCCTTTGAGATGCGAGAAGGGCTTGATGCCCTTGATGTAGGGTGTGTAGGTGTACTGGAAGCTGCCGCGGTAGTCGTTGATGTTCTCGTATTCGGTTGTGGGGTCGGTCTTGGATGTCTTGTTGAACGAGAAGTTGAATGTGAAGTTGGCGGGGTCCCAGGGCATCGGATTTTTGCTGCGTACATCGAACTGCAGACCGGAGATGCTGAAATTCTGCTGCGTGGAGTTTTCGATCGCGTAGGCGTTGATTGAGTCGCGTTCGGCCTGTGAGGCGCCTTCAAGAGCGTCTTTGAGCTTGACATCCTGATCGAGCGGGTTGTATTTTGGAGTGGTTTTTTCCTTGGTCATTGAGTAGAAGATCGGAGCGCGCAGTTTGGCTTTTTCAGGCAGGAAGCGTCCGAGGTCGGCCTGCACGGCGATGCTGTAGCGCGACAGATCGTCCATGCGGCGCTCGTTGAGACTCTGGTCTACACCGCCGAAACCGGCACTTTCATAGTGCGCTCCGAAGTTGATCGTGGCGATATCGGAAACGGCGAGCGATGCCGAGCCGTCGGCGGCCCATCCGCCTTCCGATTCAAAGTCGGTCACTTTCAGCTCGTTGAGCCATACGGTGCCGTCCTTTGTCGTGGAGGAGTTGTTGCGCACGCCCACCATCATAACGCGAATGTCGCTCAGCGACGGGTTGCCCATCACGGCCATGCGGTTGTTCTGATGATCGGGATCCTGTCCGGTGTAGAGGATGCCGAATCCCACGCCGGGCTGTTCGGAACGCTTGGCGGCGTTTCGCTCTTTTTTGAGCTCGACGAGGTTCTGCAGGGTGATGTCCATGAAGTTGTCCTCGGGCCACACGATGAAGCGGTCGTTCTGCGAGTCGGCGTAGTGTCCGGCAGGGGTCAGGCGCAGCGGCACCTCATATTCGTAGAAATTGTTTTTGACGTCGGAGCCGAGGCGGATGAACACCGAGAGATCGCCGTTGCGCAGCGCTTTGTTGTCGTCGATGGGAGCTTCGGCGTGTACCCACATCTGGAGGCGCTTGTAGTTGCGCAGGTCGTGCGATGTGTTGCGGTAGACGGCGCGTGCGTCGCCGGCTTTCAGGTCGGAAACCGCGAGCGAGAGCGACTGCTCGTTGAGCTGCACGATCTGTGACTGTCCGGGATCGGAGATGCGCGTCACGCCGGGAGGGAGCACGTAGTTGACAGGCGTGCGTCCGGAGTTCTCTTCAATGTTGACCACAGAAACGTCGAGCTGACCGTCGGCCGGAGCATCGCCGCGGCTGTTGAGGTTGAAATCGTAGGAGCGCCATTCGCCGCGCACCAGCTCGAGCGATGCAAAGCGCAGGTGTGTGGTGGCTTTGAAGCCGGTCATGAACATGCGCATGAAGCGAATCGAAGAAAAGCCGTTGATCGAGCCTACGATTTTCTCGTATTCGCTCAAAGGAATTTTAAACTGATACCAGTCGACGGTCTGTTCGCCGCCGTCGCGGGTGGCTACGACCGATGTCTGTTTGTCGGTGATATAGTTGCGGCCCACGACCAGGTCTTCGGGGCGGATGGAGATGCGGTACTGGTAGTAGCGCTCGTATTCGCTCAGCGTGTTGTCCTGATTGATATCCTCGACATCGGGCAGGGCGCGCGACGACTGGTAGAGAGGATCGGAAGCCTCGTCGGGCGAGAGCGAGTTGCCTTCCACGCCGTTGTAGCGTTTGTAGCGGTCGAGCACACCGAGACGTTGTTCGTCGTAGTCATAGCCTCGGTAGAAGTGGTAGTTGTCGCCGGCGGGGTCGTTGAGCGGGGAGAAGGCGTCGGACTGCCATTTTTCGGCAGTCGCGGGCGAGATGTTGCGGCGCAGTGATTCGAGATATGAGGAGTAGGACGAGAAGGTGAATTCGTCGTCGTTGCGGAGCCCATCGAGGCCAACGTCCTGATTGATGCGCGAATTGTCGCTGTTGTCGAAGGCGTAGGTGAGGGAGTTCTCGGTGCTGACGCGACCCCAGACCGTGGTAGTGGTGTGGTCGGTGCCGCCGTTGTAGGGGAGGCCGTTTTCGTAGGATTTCAGACCGTCCTTGAGGATGTCCTCCGACAGTTCGCCGAGATTGATGTAGAGGTCGCCGCCCTCGTAGTTGGGGTTCTCAGGATCGAGGAAGGGGTTCAGGAGCCAGAACTGGACGTATTCGATGTTGCTCTGCTCGAAGTTGGTGTTGTCGAGCTTGCGCATGATGCCGCCCCAGCGTTTCTCGGGGTTGGTGAGATAGCCGTCCTGGTCAATGCCGGTGGCGTCGAGGTTGTACGGGCCGCGTTCGCGGGGGTAGAACGAGAGGTTGAGGGTCTGAATGGTCGACGATTCGCCGTAGGTCTGCTGGCGTTCGGGATAGATCTCACGCATCGTGATCTCGCGCACATAGGGGTTGGAGAGCTGTTTGAGGTCGCTTCTGATGTAGCCCGGAGCGAGCGATGAGTTGCGCGACGTGAACATGCGGTCGATATAGTACCAGTTGAGGAGGGCGCGGTTTTTGCCGTAGTCGACGTTGTTGCTGAGCGCGGCTTCCGGGAACAGCGCCGTGGCGCCGTTGTCGTAGGGCGTTGAGGCGAGGAACCAGGAGTAGGGCGAGCGGAGGTCGATGCCTGTCTGGGCTGATTCAAAATCGTCGATGAAGGAGCTGCCCTTGTTGGAGCCGGTTTTCTGTGTGTGGGGGATGAGCTGGGCAAACTCGCCCTGAAGTGTGATGCGCGAGGGCGCGGTGGCGTTGACCGTGGGTATGCGGTTGATGAGATTGGTGAGCCACATGAAGTCCTTGGTGTAGGAGAAGTTGAGGCCCCACATGGTGTTGTTGACAATCTCGTCGCCGATGTTCACCTTTTCGGTGAGCGCTTTTTCGCCGTAGTGGAGGATCGTGCCTCCGATGGTGAAGTCTTTGTTGAAAGCATAGCTGAGGTCGAGGCCGAGGAGCGTCTTGCGTTGCATCGAGAAGAGCGATTGGTTTTCGAGTGTGACGCTGATGTTCTGGCCGGAGTCGATGATGCTCTGGTTGGTAATGGTGACGATGCCCATGGCATAGTCGACGGTGTAGTCGCTGTTTTCGGTGAGCACGACGCCGCCGGCGGTCACCACCACGGAGCCGCGCGGCACGTTCATGGCGTTGAGCCTTATCTGCGAGCCGGCCGACGCCTGATATTCACCGACGAGCATGAACTTGTTTTTGTCGGCAAACTGGCGGGCAACGACGAGCGTAGAGTCGTAGAGCTCCTGATAGACGTAGCGCTCGGCGATGGCCGGGTTGCCGATCTTGGCGGCAAGGTGCGAGCCGAACGGTTCGACAACGGGGAAGATTACTTTGCCGGTCGACGACTCGATGGTGTAGCCCTCGAGGTAATCGAAAAATCCGTCGGCATTGGACTGCTGATTGGAGTCGAGGCGGTCGAGGTTCATCACCTGAAGGAGGGGCACATCGGAGATTCCGGGTACGGGCAGATAGTTGATCTGAGTGCCCGTAGTGTCGGAGAGATATTTCACCTGAAGCTTGAAGTTGCTGCTCTGCAACTGATAGGCGCCCAGTGAATAAACGTTTTTCATCATGAGGTCCCACACGGGGAGCTGCGGGGCTACGGTGGTGCTCTTGAGCATTTTCACGTAGAGCGAGCGGTCGGTCTGCGTGATGTCGGATGAGAATTCGCCGACCTGATAGACCTTGCCGTTGTAGGTGTATTCAAAAGCGATGCCCACCACATCGTCGGCGTTCATCTGGCTTTTGAAAGAGATGTAGCCGAGAGTCTTGTTGACGGTGTATTCACTTTCGCCGAGCAGGCGTGCGCTCTCCACTTTCTCGTAGTCGTGGCCCCCTTCAATGCCGTAGGCGGCAAGAGGAGCCAGAGCCTGGGTAACTGCGCTGATGTTGCGTGCGTCGGGATAGTCGTTCTTGATGATCGAGAGCAGATTGTTGGAGGCGTTGGCGGGGTTGGGAAGCGAAGGGTCGCCCTGCCAGTAGCTGTTGGCGAGATGTGTGTTTTCGCCAAGGTCCATGAAAGCCACGACGTTGCGGCTCTGATTGAAATTGCTGTTTTTGTTGGTGACCCACACCTCGACGCGGGTGATCTGCACGCCCGACGACACGTAGGGGAGTTTCGAAGCGAAGCGGTCGTAGTTGTCGCGGAAGAAGTGAGCCAGGAAATAGTGGCGGTTCTGGTCGTAGTTGTCGGCCGTGATCGAGAAAGGCGTTGTCTGCACGCCGCCTTTTGTGCTTATTGAGCGAGACTCCGAGTTCTGCTGCGAGACGAGAGCGGTGGCGGTAAGGCGGCCAAACTGCAGCTTGGCCTTGATGCCGAAGAGCGCCGTGCTGCCTCGGATGAGCGACGAACCGGTGGTCATGCTGACGTTGCCGGCTTCGATGCTTTTCACGATGTCGTCTTCCTTGCCTTCATACTGGAGCTTGATGTTTTTTGAGTCGAAGTCGAAGGTGGCATCGGTGTTGTAGGTCATGTTGAAATTCAGGCGGTCGCCGACCGAAGCGGCAATGGTGGCCTGGATCTTCTGGTTGAAGTCGAAGAATGTTTTGCGGCGGGAGTTGAGCGACAATGCCGGGTTGTCGGATTTGTTCGACTTGATGCCCATGTCGATCTGCACCGAGCCTTGCGTCTTCAGGCTGACGCCGCCGGGGCCGAAAATTTTCTCCAGCGGGCCGAGCGCAAAATTCATGTCGAGGATGTCGAAAGGCTTTTTCTCGCCCTTCTCGGTGAGCAGTTCGGCGTTGCGGCGGCGGTAATATTCCTGCATCGACTTGCGCATCTGCCAGTTGTTGTACTGCGCCTCCGACATGATGAAGGGGGTGGCGATGTCCATATCGCCCACGCGCGTGCGTATAATGTAACAACCCGTTTCCGGGTCGAATTCAGCTTGGGTGGTGATGTTGGAGGGCGTGGCAAGGTCGGCCGAGAATTCCTGCCCCATCAGCTCCTCGTAGGATTGCGGGACAGTCTGCTGTACGGGCGACGGCAGCATTATCGAATCGACCTGTGACAGCGGTGGCGGCGGAGCGGTGGCCGGCGGAGCCGGTGGCTTGAGCTCCGACTTGTAGTATTGTGCCCACACCGAGACTCCGCTTGCCATAATGACGACAGCCATCACCCTGAGGATGATGCGCAAAGAAGAGAAACGTGAGCGTATATGTCGGTTGTTACTTGTTGCCACTGTGAGAGCTGTACGTTGCCGCTGCGATTTGCGATGTCATGGCCGGAGCATGGCGATGCCGGTGCATCACATCATGGCCAGCGCTTTCTTTATTGCCGATTCCACCCTTATCGTCGGATCGGCATCGAAGATCTTTTTGAGCGCTTTCTGCGACTGCGGGCGTGAGAACCCGAGCATGACAAGCGCCAGAAGAGCTTCGTCGTAGACGTCGGAAGTCGTTGCAGACTGATTAATTAACGTTTCGCCTGACGGTTTTATTTTGTCGCGTAGGTCAACAATGATGCGCTGTGCCGTTTTTGTGCCTATACCCTTCACGATTTTCAGGCGCGAATGGTCGCCGCCGGCAATCACGGCCTCGAGTTCCGGCGCCGGAATCGAGGATAAGATCATGCGCGCGGTGTTGGCACCGACGCCCGACACACCGATGAGCAGGCGGAACATCTGACGCTCCTGGTCGGTGAGAAATCCAAACAGCTGGTGGGCGTCTTCGCGAATGGCTTCGTGGACGAGCAGCTTGGCCTGTGAGGCGTCTTCCAGAGCGGAAAATGTTGAAAGTGAGATGCAAAGCATATAGCCTATGCCGTTGCATTCGATCACGGCATAGGTAGGGGTGAGCTCGGCTATATTGCCGCGGATATATTCTATCATCGTGTTTTATTGAGTTTGTGCGTGACGGCTTCGTCAAGCCAGTTTGACATTATCCTGACCGCCGTTTCATGCCATTTGTCGGCGGGTTGCTGCGAGGGATCGTCAGCGGGGTAGTAGTTGAGCGGGATGTGCGGGTTCATCCCCTTGCCGAGGTCGCGGCGGTATTCGTTGTCGAGAGTCTGCGTGGCATATTCGCCGTGGCCGGTGAAATAATGCTCGGGATAGCGGAGCGATGAGAGCATGTAGGGCCCCTGCGGCAGCCCTGAAGCGTCAACGGCTATCTCGCTGAGCGCTGCGATCTCGTCGAAATCCCAGGTGGCGAAGCGGCTGTGCGGTATGTAAAACGGTTCGTCGACTCCTTTGAGCAGCGAGGCATCCGGCCGGTCGATGTGATGCGGATAGACGCCCGACAGCTTCGTGTCGAGCAGGTGCATCGCCACTCCGTAGAAATGATAGAGAGCCGCGTAGGCTGCCCAGCAGATGTAAAGGGTGGGGATGCCGTTGCGGCGCAGGGTCTCGAAGATGCCGGTTACCTCATCCCAGTAGTCGACATCTTCAAACCTCACGTTTTCGAGCGGAGCGCCGGTGATGATGACGCAGTCGGGGAGGGTTGGGAGACGGTCGAACGGGGTGTAGAACCGGCCGATATGTTCGGCCGAAGTGTTGCGCGATTTGTGCGAGGCCATGCTCACGAGCTTCACATCGACGGTGTGGCGGTCGGGAGCTATGATGCGCAGGAAGTCGCGCTCGGTGTCGGTCTTGACCGGCATTAGGTTGATGAACGCCATGGTGAGCTCGGCATCCTTTTCGCGCGGGGCAAGGAAGACGGCGTTTTCGGCTTTAAGCAGCGATGCTGCGGGCAGAGCGGGATCGATGATTACCGGCATGTCAATCGGCGTTGAACGCCTGCCAGAGACGGTCGTCGGGCAGGGGAGCGGTTACACAAATGTTTTCATGGCTCACTGGATGCTCGAATTCGATGCGGAATGCCTGAAGGGAAATGCTCCCGTCGGGGTTGGAGCGCTTGTCGCCGTATTTGAGGTCGCCGCGTATGGGGCACCCGATCGATGCAAGCTGCACGCGGATCTGATGCTTGCGGCCCGTCTCGAGGTTGATTTCGAGCAGATGGTAGCGATCCGACGAGGCGATATGACGATAGGTCAGAGCGGCCTGTTTGGCTCCCGGCCGTGGCTGGGTCCAGGCGTAGGATTTGTTGTTGCGCTCGGTGCTGGTGATGTAGCTGACGATACGCCCTTCTGCCGTCTCGGGCATATTGCGTGTGATGGCCCGGTAGGTTTTTCGTACGAGGCCGTTGCGGAACATTTCATTGAGCCGCGACAGCGCTTTCGACGTTTTGGCAAAGACTACCAGCCCCCACACAGGCCGGTCGAGACGGTGCACTACGCCACAGAACACATTGCCCGGCTTGGCATAGCGTTCCTTGATATATTGGCGCACATCTTCCACCAGCGGGCGGTCGCCGGTCTTGTCGCCCTGCACGATTTCTCCGGGGTGTTTGTTGACGATGATTATATGATTGTCTTCGTAGAGTATCTCCATGTGTTGTGGTGAACGGATTATGCTACAAAATTACAAATTTTTTCTTATTTGGGCAAATTGGCTGATTCTCAGAGGGGTTTGAGAGGGCGTGGGTACTAATCATGTACTTTTGTGGAAGTTGACGGAAAGCCGAGGAAATCAGATTTGATATTTTTGGCTTCCGTTAATAATTTTTAACTGCTGCAATTTGCCTGTTTTTACCTCTGCCAACTCAGAAAAGTACACCTTCTCGCAGCCCCATAACCGGAAATATTTATGAAGTAGCCGTAACTCCAAATCGTAATTTTGCGCACAAAAATACTCATAATTTTTGGAACGAGGTAATCTCAAGCGACTAAATCTGTTATACGCTCGATGCCGGACATCGAATAACCGTGTCGCCGTAGGATGTGCAACCGGGGACGGTTGTCTACATCTTACGACTGAACACGGCCATTCCATGCCCAGCAAGGATTTTCAATCCACGGGGATAAAGACCGTCATTTGCCCTGCGCTTTCGCTGCTCTACGGCTTGAACAAATACCGGACATTATCCTGTTCCGGGATTGCACTTTCCTTTCTTTTTATCACAGCCTGATAGTTGTCCTTGACAGGACGGTTCAGATTTCTATATTGCCTCACCGCGATGCCGGACATCGAATAGCCGTGTCGCCGAAAGATGTGCAACCGGGGACGGTTGTCCTCATCTTACGACTGAACACGGTCATTCCATGTCCCAGCAGGTAATTCAATCCACGGGGATAAAGACCGTCATTTGTCCTGCGCCTGCGCTACTCTCCGGCTTGAACAAATGCCGGACATTATCCTTTGCCGGGATTGCACTCTCCTTTTTTTTCTCTTTCTGCCATTTTCTTGTTTCCCCAGATTTTTCATTATGATGCCGTTCAGCAAAGTACGGCATTTTGGATTTCAATGTTGTCCTGTGGCTTTCCTGAATATCGGGGAGGCCATTTTCATCTGATGCATACCTGAGTCTTGTGGGTCAGTTGGAGTCGCTTGCCAAAATAAACGTGTGGCAAAGGAACATTCGCGTCGATCCGGAAAAATCTCCACTCTGCGAGTAGTATTTTTCCGTCTTGCCGTGAACATCCCTTCTTTTGTGCCACACGCCTTTCAGGTGTCAAGCAACTCAAACAACCACACTGTCTTTGGACGCATGAGGTTAAAAAAAAGCCCCCACCGATATGAAAGCCACAGAACAACATATAAATAGGTCAAGGCAAGCTCGCCAATCCTCCTATCATTACCGCATAAGCAAGGCGGTTGCAAAGGTGGCGAAAGTGATACTGATTATCATCGGAGCTATCGTTGGACTGATTATCTGTTGGCTGATTAAAAGAATATTCCGAGGCATCGGGTGGATAATCTCAATCCTCTCCGCATTAGGGATAATCTATTGGATAATGACTACACTCTAAAATATTTACGACTATGGCAAGCAACGCGATGAAAGGAACTCAATCGTTCCAAGACACAATCAAGGCTTATCTTGAAACTATGGCGGAGAATGACGCTCTGTTCGCAGTCAAGTATGCCAATCCGTCCAAATCGGTTTCCGACTGCTGTACATATATCATCAACCAAGTGCAGAAAAGCGGTTGCAACGGCTTTGCAGACGATGAAATCTTCGGAATGGCAGTCCACTACTATGAAGAAAACGAGATAGAGGTCGGCAACTCAATAAACTGCCAAGTGGTAGTGAACCATACGGTAGAACTTACCGAAGAAGAAAAGGAACAGGCACGGCAGGACGCCATCAATAAACTCCGTGACGAGGAAATGGCTAAAATGCGCAGACCTATCCAACCGAAGAAAGCCTCCGAGAAGAAACCCCAAGTTGAACAACCCAGTCTATTCGACCTCTAAAACATTACGACTATGAGACCCAAGACAGCATTACAGAAACAAGTGGCGAAGCTATCAGCCACACTACACCCCATAACCGAGGCACAAGAGCGTTGGGCATACCGCCACTGCTTTGAGCATTTCGCCTATCGCACCAATAGCGGAACAATGACCTGCTCCGACTGCGGACACGTTTGGAAGGGTCAGAAAGGCAATCTTTGCGACGCTGTCGCAGGTTGCAAATGCCCTCACTGCGGAACTGAACTGAAAGTGAAGGACACCCGCAAACGTACCCATAAGGAAACCGCATATTTCAGCGTCATAACGGCACACAAGGGTTTTCAAGTAATCCGCGTGTCGCAGATAACGAGCGAAAGCCGTAAGGGAGAGGCAAGGAAACTCTACTGCCAAGAGGTCGTGCAGCGTTGGATTTCTCCCGACGGCAAAGTAACCGATATGGCTCTGCTCCGTGGATTTACCTTCCATTACTGCGACTGCTGGTCGTATTGGAGCGATATGGAGATACGCCCGCACAACAGTTTGTATGATGATGTTGTCGCATGGAGCGATGTCTATCCGAGAATGTCGGTCATCCCTCAACTCAAACGCAACGGTTTCAAGGGCGATTTCTATGGAATATCCCCCGTCAGACTTTTCAAGGCTCTGCTTGCCGACCCAAGAATTGAGACACTGATGAAAGCCGGAGAGATTGAGGAAATGAAATACTTTATTGCCAATCCCGACAATGCGGATGAATTTTGGGCATCGTACCTTATCGCCAAACGCCATCGCTACCATATAAACAACATCGGAATGTGGTGCGACTATCTGCGGATGTTGAAGAACCTCTGCAAAGACCTCCGCAATCCCAAGAACATCTGCCCCGAAGATTTCATAGAGGCGCACGACGGATTGAGCCGAAAGATAGAGGACAGACGCAGAAGGGAGCGTGAGGACGCCGAGCGCAGGAGAGCCGAGGAAAGACTGCTCCGAGAGAAGGAGAAGGAGGAACAGTTCAAGGCTCTCAAATCCAAATTCTTCGGTCTGGTAATCTCCGACAATGAAATATCGGTGAAGGTACTTGAAAGCATAGAGGAATACTGTCAGGAGGGTAACACACAGCACATCTGCGTATTCTCATCATCCTACTACCTTAAAAAGAACACGCTGGTGTTGTCGGCAAGGATTGGCGATACCATAATAGAAACGGTAGAGGTTGACTTGCAGACCCTCAAAGTGGTGCAATGCCACGGCAAATATAACAAGGACACCGAGTACCACAAGCGCATCATCGACCTTGTGAACTCAAACGCCCGACTTATCAAGGAAAGAATGACCGCGTAAATGTCTAACACGACCTGCGTCAGCAATGGCGCAGGTCATAAATCCCCCGATTATGAACGTAACATTTGAACACCCGACTATCATCTTTGATAATAAAATTGCCGAAGTCATCATAGAATTTGTAAACCATATTCTCTATGCCGACAGCGAGGAAACGCTACGACAGATAGTAGCCGATTTTGCCGACAAGTACGACCTTGACCGATACTTTGTCTATGGCTACGGCAGCCACCACTTATGGCTGAAACAAAGAAAGATAACCAATCCCGAAATAACCTTTGAATATCGGATACTGATTGTAGAATACTAAAACCATGATACTATGACAACGAAAATGACCGCCCACGGAGTAAGCACTGCCACCACTCCCGGCACTGAACAATACGAGGTGTTTTACACCGGCTACCGCACACGGCGAAAGAAACACTATCAATACGATTACCGCCACACCAATGGAGAACTATTCTCCTGTGTGGCTGGCACACTCAAAGAGTGCAGACAACGCCGCGACCAATGGCTAAACAATAAGAAATAATTGACCTGCCATAGTCAATCAGCATGGCGTGACGACCTCGTGATGAAGTCGCCACGCCGTATTTCGCTCAAAATTTCGGCCGCCACAGGCGGCAAAGGGAGTGCTATATTCAGATATTCTGCGTCTAATAATAGAACGAAAGAAACTGTTATTATGCTTACTCATGGTTCACTTCGTTGATAAATGAAGTTACAACCTTATGATACTCAGCTTGCCGATGAAGATTGTTGATATAATAAGATGGGATAGAAGAGTAACCGAATTTGGCACCGAGTATGGCACCGGCAATTGCTCCGTTTGTGTCGGCATCACCACCTTCATTGACAACCGACAGCAGTCCATCTTCAAATGACTTCGCGTGCCAATAGCACCATAACGCCGCCGAAAGTGTACGCAGTGTGTACCCAATAGAATATGTCTCATCCAAATCAAGCATGGATATTTCAGAACTGTTATATGCGGCATCAACCCATTCGAGTATCCGCTCATCGTATCTTTGAGTGATATTCTTTATTTCATCATAGGATAATTGTTTGTCATGCCATACAAGATTGTTGATGATTGAGGATGCGATAACACACGAACCCACGCAACGTGGGTCGTAATGCGTCAGCTTACATATTGCCTCAGCCTGAACTTCGATATTGGTTTGAGCAAGTCCGACAACTGATGTTCTCATCAATGCGCCATTAGCCGCACTCTGTTGACGAGACAGTTCCCACCAAAGTTTAGAACACATCTCCGGTTGCTCAACATAATCTGCCATGCACAGCACCTTGTAAGTGTGATTCCCAATGCCCATAGGTGTGCCATTGAACCAATCCTTGAAATTGGAGGCGACCCGATGAAGGTTGAAGGCTTCGTTATCATAACCATTAAGTATGCACAACATCATATCTGTGTCATCGGTCCATGCGCCTTTAGCCCATCTTCGTCTATGAGCATCTTGAATTATCTGGTCATAATTCTTTAATCCATTGGGATAATTCTTTTTTACCTCATCCTTGCTCATAAACTCAGAGCCAAGACCAAGAGCATCTCCAATGGCTTGTCCGTATAGACATCCCAGCATTTTATCTTTTAAGAATTCAGTATCCATTGAAATATCTTATAATAGGAGTGTTGTTTCAATCAAAGATGATTTTACCCTTTGTATATCCGTAATTAGACTCAATAATCACAACTACTTCTTTGGAATAAGAAGCCCATTCATGGCAATAACGAGTTTCAACACAAATATCTGTGTCTTTAATCTGATAAAGATTATCTCCGATTTTTGTTACGCTCACTACATATTTTCCAGTATCGACTTTTGTCGGAGTTAAAATGTATTTGACTTCTACCGTTTTATCGTATGTGCCGACAGCTTTTGTTCCTGATGGAGCTTTTATCACCGAATAGAGTTCTGAAATATCATAATTGCTTTCTGCATAAGTAAAAGAAGTTGCCATCATAAACATCAGGCATAATGCGATTGTCTTAATATGTGTCATATCTACTTCGTCTTAATTGTTATGAAATTTGATGCGTAAGGTAGTGATGTAGAATGGAGGTATTTGGGAGCCTTATCAGATTGATTCACACGATAGAAGCAATAGTTCCAACCTTGTCCCATGTCTGTGTATAAGGCTTCTTTAACTCCTTGAGAAAGGAGGGCGTCAATGAAATTTCCGAAAGTGACGATCCCTTGGCTTTCGTATAGAACCAAATGGTTGTTGGAATCGAGGCATAAAGCGCGGAATACATTTTTATTCCCCAAAGGGCGAGTGGTAGGAATCTTTTGCCCGTTATGTATCATCATTTCCTGTGCGAAGCCCATACCTCCTTCTTTTGCGGCTCTATCCAATGCGGAGGAATAATCTTTGTAGAAGAATTGCGGACCGGACTTGGCAGACCAAGTAAATGCACCTGTGTTGCGCTTACAGCGATAGCCTTTGAACCGGGTACCTCCAGCAACATGATCGCCGGCCACGTTTACGTGTCCTTTGTCAAATTCAGTCCCTGTAAAAGCTCCGGCAAATGCCAAAACAATGGAATCATTCTCTGGGGAAGGTATTTCTCCACATACCATATCCATTTTCAGCCTTTTCATATCAGGCTTCAGGCAAATCAAATCGCCATATCCCGTTTCTATATGTGATACTGAAAGAAAATCCCTGTCAGCTTTGGTAAAATCTCTTATAATTGATTCCTTTATATCGGGGTGCAGTCCACGGGCTACATCCATAAACAGTTTCACGCGAGCCAATACCTCACGCCCACGGTTGCGCCACCACGAAGTGCGTCGCCCGGGTGTTTTGGCGTTAAAAGCGATGGCATCTATTCCCAGATGTTTTGCTTGATATAAAGCTCGTTCATTATGATATTTCTGCGAGATGATAGTTATCGAATCCTGACCGTAAACGTCGCGCATCTTTGCAATGGAGTTGAGTGTGCGAGTTCCGTCATAATCAAGAATAATGCGTGTTGAGTCAACTCCTTGCTTCATCAAAGAATCACGCATAGCCACCGGTTCATCATATCCATTTTCAGTGTTCCGGTAATCGCCACCGCTGACTACAAGCCAATCGACCTTTCCTGCTTTGTAAAGTTCTGCACCAGCTTTTATCCTGTGGTCAAAATAATAGTTCCTACGCCCATACCAAGTTGAAACTGGCGATGTCCCTAAAATAAGTCCAACTTCCCGATGAGGAATACTATCCACATTATCAAAGAGCCGTCCTTCAGCATTATATGCTACGGATTGGTCGCATATAATAATGATAGAAATGAAGGTGGCTAATATGAGTCCTATTGCGGTGAAAATCTTTCGCTTCATGATATTGTTATTATAAATCCCACATCATAGTAAGTCCTCCTTCTTCAGAGTGAACAGGTCTAATTCTGATATATGGAGCATCGGGCCCATTTTTGTAAAGATTCCAATGATAGTATCTGTATTCCGGGTCCTCCAGTTCATCCTCAATTTCCGGCTCTCCATAAAATTCGCTAATTTTACTTACTAATTGATTAATGGCATTTCTATCATCTCTGCTTGTAATAAAGATAAAGCCTTTGTTCATCCCAAACTTTACGTTGGCAAATTCTACAATTGCTGATTGAAACTTCCCATTGTCCGTAGATATTGTATCAATTTTTAGGATGCCGGCTTTTTCAAGTTTTTTGGCTACCGAATACTCATCCCTCTCGGCCTCAACTCCAAAAATGCATACTTTAACAGAATCAGTTCTACTTGTCTTGGAATTTTTACTGACAGTGGTCTTTGCACATTTCTCAGAAGTATTGGCACATGATGACATCATTAACACGGACAAGCACAAGATTCCAATAAACTGTATTATACGATTCAATTTCATAATCTATCGTCTGTGGTTATTCCCTTTTCAGTACCATTAACACTATTAGTCCTGCTAATATAACATCAATAACGTTCCATGTAAAGCGATCAAGGGAAATTTTCAGGAAAGGTTGGAATAATAAAGCTATGGCAGCGGCCGTAATAGCAAACGAAGTCTTCCTGCGGTTATAGAATCGATATGCCCAGCATCCTGCAAGGACGGCGGTTGCAAGACGAATGATTGTATAAAATCCATAAGGTAGGGGAAGTAAACACAGAATTAACGCTATTGCTAAAACTATAGATGCTTTTTCTAAAGTGGTAAGAGTTCTTATTTTACGCATTATGATTTATTTTGGACGATTCCATTTGAAAGTTTTAATGACATTCTCTAAATCTGATTCCCAAAGACTTGAGTCTGATTCTCGATATGAAATAATCATTTTAACCATTTCATCATAATTCGATAGCAAGTAAAATTTGCATTTAACAGGACCTTTCTCGCCATTACGTCTATATGCGCCTTCTATGGCTTTAGTCCCATTTATATCAATCCAACGCCACGTTGGAGTGTCAACATAGGAATATGGCTTTATCTCTTCATCTACCATTTCGCGGAGATTGCGATAATCTTCTTCCATCAATCCCGGAGATTCATAGTGATGTTCAACGTCTGCCGGTGAAAATGAATAGTGCTGTATAAGCACGCGGGCATATGTCTGATAAGCGTCATCAGACATTTCTGATAGATTCTTTTGTTGGAAAACGGCATCGGCACTACTTAACACTCCGATGTTATTTGAAATCCATTGAGTATAATCATCATAATCCTTCCTTAATTCCAGCGTATTTGGTACAGATATTTTTATTGCACCATCAATATTAAACTCTGACCAGTCAGATGGCGCAGTGAAAACCTCAACAATCTCAGCTTGTGAACTTTTTTCTTGTCTATATGCTTGGGTACATGTTCGAGAAACCGTTCCTAATGCTGAAAGAAGAAAAAATCCACAGAGTAACGCTGGCCATTTGCTCTTTTTACGCTTTTTAGGAGCATTATCTAATTTCTCAGATACAAATTGGGCTGCCCGTTCATGTTTTAGGGTAATCGCAGAAAGCAATGTCGTATCTTGCGAATTAGAACTGAGTGAATAATCATATTTCCTTTTGAGTTCTTTATCAGATAATACTAAGAAAGCCTCATTGACATCAATGAGTTGATTCTTTACATCTTTACTCAAAACTTGTGAGCGAAGATGTGCTGTCATTTCTTTGTATCTTGATAAAACTACATCTTGGGAATCTTCGTATGAAGATAAACCCAAGATGTTGTAGTAGTTCTTCATCATAAGGATGTTTACTGGTTATCTTCTGTGATGTCGAGTGTGGGAGGCGTTAAATTATCTTCCTCGGGATTAAGTTTTTTAAGGCATAGGGCAAATATGAGACCTATCAGAGGAAAAAGAATTGCCAGGATGTAGTAACCAGCACCACGATTCTTCTTTGAGAGAAGGATACAAGCCGGAACGGTGAAGATTAACCAAACGATAAGCAGCTGCATAGAAATATGATTTTGAGTTAATATGATATTATTTATATTGAATATGCGATTTAATGGCATCTATGCTCCATGCATAATTAAGATTAGCTTGTGAACCGTCGGCAAACGAGCCGGATGTGATACCAACGACTTCGCCATACTCATTAATCAATGCACCACCACTACTACCATGATCAATAAGGGCTGAGATTTGCATAAGATTCTTATCTCGCCACTGTGATACCTCGCCTGAAGAAAAAGTATTCTCAAGTCCACGCGGACTACCGATTGCATAAACCTTTTCGCCAACTTGTGGCTTGTATTTCGCTAACGGTATGTAGTTAGTGTTAGAGACATCAACTCTAAATAAAATGAAGTCCTCCTCCGCATCACTATGTATTACTTCCGCGACTTTATATGCCTCATTGCTGTTAGCGAGTTTAATCTGCTCAGCCCCAATATTTGTGCCCTGAAACACATGATAGTTGCTTACTGCCAACCCATCGGAGTTAATGAAGAAGCCGGAACCCTGATAGCCATTATAACCATCTGATGTAAAAACCATAAACACCGCAGTATTATACTTGGCGAAAATTTTAGAGCCATCAAGTTTGTTCTTATCACCTCGATTATTTGAAATTGTTACTTCAAGATTGCGTTGACCTCCACGTGTTACGTTTGACGACTGAGAATCCCTCATTTCTGTATTCCCAGAATGAGTGGCTGCTTGCGGTCGATTATGCCCTGATTTGTGAGCACAAGACACAATACACAGGCTTGTCAATATTGCGAATATGATATTACTTGCTTTCATTCGTCGTTTCAAAGATATTCTTAGGGAGTATGTGGATTAGGAATCGTTGATTTTCTGTTTCTACAGATTCTCGCATTGAATGGGTGTCGAGTTTACCATCACCGCTACCTGAAATTAGTATTTCACAATTATTCCCGAAATTGATTCCTCGAACGTCAACCCAAAATCGCATAAGAGCAAGGGCTCTTTGATAACTCAATTCATAGTTAAACGTAAAGTTGTCTTTGGAAGCTTGACCTTCCACAATCAACACATATTGGTTCTCCTTGTGATTATTAAGAAAGTCTCTGATTTCCTTGCCTGCGTTAGCAAGCTTGTTTAACTGCTCTTCTTTGTCGGGTGCTATAATCGTATTTAGGTCTGATTTCCCAGCAGGATAACGTACCTGAATATTAAGGACATATTTCTTGTATTCTGGCCGATATTCAAAGTAATCTTTACTCAAATCCTTCGTAGATTCTTCCACCTTTTTTATCTCTTGAAGTTGAGCCTCAGTAGCCTCCATTCGTTTGTGTAATAAGACAATGACGAGAATGAACAGAACTAACATAACGAAAAACAGGCTCGTCATGAGATCTGAATAGCTTGTCCAAAAGAAAGATTCTTTTTTCTGTGCCATCGTCTTTATTACTATTTAATGGAATCGTTTTTTAATGCAGCCTCAACGGCCTCAATGGCAGTAGTATCTGACACAACCGGAGCAGACAAGTCCGTGGATTGAACAGATTCAATATATGCGGGTGGAGTTTGAATCTGTGTTTCTTTAGGGAAGAAATAGACCACGACATTGAAAATACAAGCAACTGCGATTATTACGAGAGCTGAAATTACAGTCCATTTCATCCATGAAGGCATTGATTCTCCAGTCGCAATAATAGTACCTTCTTCTCCTCTAATGTGCGCTGTTACTTTATTGGTCTGCATTGATTGTTTCAAAGCAAAAGAAATATCGGAGGCCAACTTAGCATTGGATTTCTCCATCTTATCAATTAGCTTATCCAAACGAACGGGTATGGAGGATATTTCTTCGAGTTGTTTGGCCAATTGGGGCATGTGAGACATTTGCGCACTGAACTGAGCGTTCAACTGAGTCATAAATCTCTCAAACGCTTCTTTCTCATCCTCAAGTATTTTCTTGAAATGCTCGCTTTGTTCTACAAAACGCTTCTGCATTTCATTTACATTTTCAGAAGTAGATTCTTTGATGTTTTCTAAGGATTCCTGAAGTGTCCTATCTGCGTCTGCGGTTGTTTTAGCAATTTCGCTCTTATGGCGTCGGAAGAAATCTCTTATTTCTTCAAGAATATGAAGCCTATCAGCCTGTTCTCCAAACTGGGATTCAAATCTATGAATTGCAGTTGTATAGCCTTCAATGTCATTAAGATACTCATTAAATGCTTCCAGTTTGTCAGTACACTCTTTAAGTTCTTGAAGCACACGCACATTTGCCTTAGCCATCTTCATAACGTCCATGTCATGAACCGCTTTGATAATATCAGCTTGTATTGCGTATGATTGATTTACAGCATTAAGAGCATCCCCAAGATTGGAAGTATTTTCCCTGAAAGTATTATTAAATTTATTCAGATTCTTGACAAGGTTATTCAATGCTTGAGATGTATCTGAGGGTAATTCCGGAAGAAGTTCTGATTGCATCCATGCAAGAAACGAGTTCTTGCCGCTCTCTTCTTTCAGTTTGCAACGCTTAAAAAGTAGAGAATTGGCTGTAGTGAGTAAAATGCCAATAATCGAAGCAAGCATAGCCCATGCTACACCACTAAGCAATGCATTTATACCTGTCGCAGCATTTTGAGATGCAACATTTATTACTCCGCCAGAACTACCCATCAGTGTGAGAATAGCATCTGACTTCAATAAGTCGGTAAGACCAATAATGACTCCCGCCATTGTACCGGCTAAGCCCCAATATAATGGGATAGGAGTTTGGGTCGCAATATCGTTTTCTACAGAGTCGCAGTGACGGTCAACCGCATCTTTAAGTAACCCGAAATCAATAACAGAGCCAGAGTTATTTCCAAGATACTTGTTGATTGAGTTCTTTATAGACTCGAAAATCGTATTTCCAGCTCCATAAACTCCATCAACAAGATTTGTTTGTTCATTCCGTCTGAGACGCCACGAAGATTCTTCAGAGAAGATCTTACTGAATTGATTCATCCGCAATAGATTCTTTACGAAAAAGAAAATCTGAATGCAAATGATTGCTATGATAATAACTGGTACTAATGCACTGTTGTCCACGTAAAATTTTAACATATCATTTTCGGTGATATACCGGCTTTT
>CABUBG010000019.1:0-29840 GCA_902489785.1 uncultured Porphyromonadaceae bacterium | reverse complement strand
AGGAGTGAGGAGAATCTCAGCGGCTGAGTTTTCGCACTTCGTATTTTAATTTACGCTTTCTCCGGCGTCAGGCTTTGAAAGCTTTGTGTTTGGGGGAAAGACGTCTGCGTTCAGGGTAGAGGTAGCGGGTGGTGAGGTAGGCGGTGATGAAGTAGACGGCGGCGAGGAGCCAGAGCATCATGTAGGGGTGCGATTCCTGGGCGAGGAGGGAGCCGTTGGAGTTCATGCGTATGAAGCCTTCCACGCCCCATGTGGCGGGGATGCAGTCGCCAAGCAGCTGCCAGAATCCGTTCATGGCGTAGCGTGGCCATGTGAGGCCGGATAGAAACAGGAACACGACTGAGGTGAACACCACTACAAGCATTGAGCTTTCGCGTTCGGTGACAAAGATGCTGATTGTTATGGCGAGGAATGAAGCGGCGAGGAGCATGGGGATGATGAACATCAGATAGTCGCCGAGGTGTCCGATATGGGGGAGGGAGAACATGACGGGGACGATGTGGAGCACGTAGATGCATACGGGCAGATAGATGCAGATGTAGCATAGGACTTTGCCTAAAATCGTCGCGGCCGGTCCGGCGTCGACAGCCATGGGGTCCCGGCCGCCGTTGCGCCGGCGGCGTTCGGAGCTTCCGGCGGCGAGCATCGACACGCCGAGGATCAAGCTCTGCTGGATGATGAGCACGAGGATGCCGGGAATGATGAAGGAGGCGAAGCCTTGCGTGGGGTCGCCGAGCATCACGGCTTCGGATTTGACGGGCGAGCTGCCGAGGCTCTGTGCGGGAAGCCCGATGGCGTTGATCTCGGCCTGCCGGATTTCTGACCCTACGGCGAGCTGCACGTCGGTGAGCGCTCCGACGAAGGCTCTGTAGCGCAGGAGGAGGCCCATGTCGGAATAGAAGGTGACGACGGCCTGCTGACGGCGCCCCAGTTTCTTGTCGTAGTCCTCGGGGATCTCGAGGATGCCGTAGACTTTGTGCTCGGCGTGGAGCTTGCGGGCATCGGCGAGCGAGGGAGCATAGTCGTAGATGGCCATGGCATCGGTGGCGTCGACCATACGGGCGAGGTCGCGGCTCGAGGGCGTGCGCGATTTGTCGACGATGGCCACGGGGATGTCGCGTACTGTTTCCGGGTTGTAGATGAGGGTGTAAATGACCGGATACATCAAAGTGAGAAAGAAAAAGAACAGCATCACGCCCACATCGTGGAACACCATGTAGAATTCACGGCGCCACACTTTGAAGAGGGTCGTAAACCAAGCGGTTATGCTATTTTCTGAACGTTTCATCTTTGAGCGGATTGATCATCTGATAAATGTGGGGGGCGGGTCAGGGCACGTAGACGGGGTGCAGGCAGTGTTTCTTGAGCCGCCGCAGGCCGATCAGGGCGACGAGCGGGAAGATGAGCAGTGCGATATAGTAGTGGCGCGAATAGAAGAGCGGCAGCCCGTTGAGCGCCTGATCGATATAAATCAGGAAATAATAGCGCACGGGGAGGATGTAGCTGAAGATGCCGACGGCGGGATACATCTGATCGACGGGGAATGAGAATGCGGCGATGGAGAATGCGAGGATGCCGGAGAGGGAGCAGATGCTGACGGCCAGTCGCAGGTTGGGGATGATGCAGCATACGATTACGGCGAAAGCCTGCGATGCCAGGACGAGGAGCACCATGGCAAGAAGCATGTGCCATAGCGGGCAGTTCATCGGGAAATGGTTGAAGCCGTACATCACCGACTGGCAGAACACGCCGGTGATGGTGGCCACGAGAGCCTGGGGGGCGAGCTTGCCGAAGAGGGCCACGATCATTGAGCCGCCGCTTTCGCGGAGCCATTCCACGGACGAGCCGCGCTTCATCTCCTCGCATATCGAGAATGATGCGACGAGTGCAACCATCAGGGCTATAATGCCTGGGACGAACGAGTTGGTGAGATAGTAGTTGTAGTTCATCCACGGGTTGCCGGTGCCCTGAATCTGAGCGACGACGGGCTGAAGGAGCTGCGAGACGGTCGATTCTCCGATGCCTGCGCTGACGAGCGTTGTCTGCACGAGGCCGCCGGTGGTGGTGACGGCAATGGTCTTGAAGCCTTTGAACACCATGGTGCCGGGCACGAAGTAGGTCATGTTGCAGTAGTAGGTGATCGTGGGCGTTCCGCCGCCGAGGGCATCTTTCTGAAATTCGGCGGGGATCATGAAGAAACCGTAGATTTCGCCCCGGCGCACCTTTTCAGAGGCCTCGTGAAATGATTCGAGGTGCTCTGTGATGTCGACCATCTGCGAGGAGGCGAGGGTGCGTGTCAGCTGCCGCGACATCTGCGAATGGTCGAGGTCGACGATAGCCGAGGGCACCCTGATGGCCACGCCTTCGTCCATCATGTTGATGAAGAAGAGCGTGAACAGGATGGGTACCAAGGCCAGGCAGACCATATAGATCTTGCGCGAAAACAGATTTCTGCATCCGTAGCGAAGAGTTCGTGTCAGTGCGGTCAGTTTCATAATGGCGTCAGTGAGTCAGCGGCAGTTGAGATATTGTGGTGTAATCAGGGACGGTAGACTACGGTCATGCCGGGACGCAGGTCGGGGATGGTGTCGAGCGGGCGAGCTTTGATCTGGAATGTGCGGCTGTCCCATTCGCCGGTCGACTTGGTGGCGCGCCAGGTGGCGTAGCTGCCCATGTCGCGCACGTAGTAGATCTCCATTTCGGTCTCGCGTTTGTCGAGGGCCGGGATCATCACTTTGATTTTGCTGCCGAGCTTCATCTGGTTGAGATAGTCCTCGCGTACATTGAAGGTGACCCATTTGTCGCTCACCTTCAGGAGGCTCATGATGGGAGCGCCGAGGCTCACGAGCTCGCCTATCTCGGGATATATCTGATCGATCTGACCGTCGCAGGGAGCCACGAGATACTGGTCCTCGAGGATGCTGTTGACTTCAGCGATGCCCCCCTGGGCTACGCCGACCATTGAAGCGGCGGCCGCTTTGTCTTCTTTCTGAGCGCCTGCGCGGGCAAGGCTGAGCTGGCTCTTGGCGGCATTCTCGGCGGCGACGGCAGCGTCGTAGGCTGCTTTGGCTTCATCGCGTTTCTGTGCCGAGACTACGTTTTCCTTGTAGAGATTCTCCATGCGCTCGTAGGTCTTGCGGGTGATCTCGCGGGCAGCGGAGGCCTGGGCCACGAGGCTTTCGGCGGCGCTGATGATCTGGCTGCGGGTGCCGGCATCGACTTTCTGCTCACCGGCTTCGGCAACGCTTTTCATGGCCTCGGCCTGCATCAGCTTGGCTTCGGCGAGCGACGAGTGGATGTGGACCAGTGTGTCGCCGGCGCGGACCATGTCGCCTTCTTTTACGTAGATCTCAGTCACACGGCCGGGTAGCTTGCCGGAAATCCTGACTGATGTGGCTTCGGCCTGGCCTTCGATGATGTCGGAAGGAGCCTTGAGGAAAAAGAAGCCGATCACGGCAAGCGCGATGACGGCGAGAGTCAGACACAGCAGCGCGATCATGAGCAGTTTCGACTCACGTTTCTCTTCTTTACGGCTGTTGTCGGTTTCAATCTGTGCCATGTTATGGTGATGTTTTATGGTTTTATTAATAATCGGTGGGATAGGGGAGTGTGCCGAGCACTTTGGAGAGGTAGACGTCGCAGAGGTGCACGTCGATCAGTGCGTCGATCTTTTCGCTGTTGGCTTTGAGCCATGCCGTCTGCGCTTCCATGACGTTGTCGGTGGTCATGACGCCTTCGCGGAACCCGAGGTTGGCCTGCCGGAGATTCTCGTTGGCTTTGTCGAGGTTGGCGAGCGTGGTGTGGTAGGTCTTCACGGCTTCCTGGGCTTTGAACGCCGACTGGCTCACCTGGAGGTTGATAAGATCTTTGGCGTCGTCGAGCTGCATCTCGGCCATGCGTGTCTCGGCCTGAGCGGCGCGGTATTTGTTGTAGTTGCCGCCCCAGTGCCAGAGGGGAATGGAGACCATGGCGCCGACGGAGAAAGCGCCGCCGAAGCGTTTTTCAAAGCCGTTGAACGTGTTGGGATTGCTGAAAGTGTAGCTCCCGACGAGCGCTATTTTGGGGAGCATGTCGCTGAGGGCCACACGCTCTTTCTGACGCAGAGCGCCGATGCCCATCTCGAGGGCGCGGAGGTCCTGACGGCGGGCGTAGACGTCGGCCATATCATAGGAAGTGGCCACGGGCGCTGTGCAGTCGACGAAGTCGCGGTCCTCGTCGGCGAGCGTGAGCTGCGTGTCGACGGGGAGGCCGCACACCTGAGCGAGAGCCATGCGCGAGAGCACGAGTCCGTTGTCTACTTTCGTCAGGTCGACGTTGGCCTGGTTGAGCTTGACTTCAACGGTGAGGAGGTCGCTGGGGGTGGCTACACCCTGCTGCACCATGACATTGACGTTCTGGCGCAGGGTGTCGAGCAACGCCACGTAGCTCACGGCCAGCCGTTGCTTTGCCTTGAGCGAGACTACCTGCCAGTAGGCGGCGTCGACGGCGTAGATTACATTTTCGGCTTCGGAGTTGTGGAGGGCGCGGGCGGCTTCCTCGGCATAGTGCGTCAGCCGGTTCATGGCCACGATCTTACCGCCCATATATACGGGCTGTGTGAGGGTGATGGCGCCGAAAAACACGTTGTGGATGTCAAACGAGGTGGCTTTCTTCAGCAGCCCGTTGGCTCCGTCGATGGCTTCGTTGACGGCGCCGAGACCCTTCTGTGCCAATCCGGCCATTTCAGGATCCTTGAGGGCTTCGCCGATCTGCGGGAACTTCTGGGCGAGCTGTGCGAGCACCGAGGGGTCGATGTTCGACAGATAGTCGCCGGGCGTCAGGAGATTGAGGTTTTTCTGATTGTACATGTATCCGCCGGTGAAGTCGATGGCGGGCAGGTAGGCAGCAAAAGCTTCCTTTCGCTGATATTCGCGCTGGCGGATGGCTTCGCCGCGAATGCGCAACTGCTTGTTGTTGGTCAGAGCCATGGCCCGGCATGAGTCGAGTGTCACCACGCTTTGGGCGCCGAGGCCGGGCGATGACGACAAGATGGCAAAGGCCAATATGAAAACTTTACATAGACGCATCATTATTGTATGATTTGTTAGACGGTATGTGTACAAAGTATGATAATGTGATAGAATTGCCGTAATACAAGTGTTGAATTCGGTTGTGCAAATATAACGCCTTTTTGTGGAGAAAAGTTAAGGGAAAGTGCGGGTAGTTCCGAATTATTCCATTTTTTGGAGTGTTTTGCTAATTTTGCCAATTTTGCATTGTGGCGCCGATTTTGTAATTTCGCGATGCGAAACAGAAAAGATAATGCTTTATGCTGTCAGAAATATGTGAGCGGATCATCGGCGGCGGGCCTGCAGCCACGCCGGATGAAGCCGTGATGCTGGATAAGGAATGCTCGACCGAAAGTCTGTGCGAGGCCGCCGACCGTGTGCGCGAGAAGTGCTGCGGCGGTCATCTCGACACGTGCTCGATCATCAATGCGCGTTCGGGGCGCTGCTCCGAGGACTGCAAATGGTGCTCGCAGTCGCGGTTTTATGCCACGGGCGTGAATGAATATGACATCGTCGACAGCGAAGAGGCCATATCGCTTGCCGCGGATAACGAACGGCGCGGAGTGCGCCATTTCTCGCTTGTCACCTCGGGACGGCGCGTGACGCCGGAGCATATCGGGCGGTTCTGCTCGCTGTTTCGCGCCATGCGGGAGCGTTGCCCGAAGATAGGGTTCTGCGCTTCGATGGGCCTGCTGGGACGCGAGGAGCTTCAGGCGCTGAAAGATGCGGGCGTGAAGCGCTATCACTGCAATCTGGAGACGTCGTCGGACTATTTCCCGACGCTGTGCACCACGCACACTCATGCCGACAAGCTGCGCACGATAGCCGCTGCGCGCGAGGTGGGCCTTGAGGTGTGCTCGGGCGGCATCATAGGCATGGGCGAGAGCCTGCGTCAGCGGCTGCAGCTGGTGGCCGAGGCCTATGCGGCGGGCGCCGTGTCGATACCGGTCAATCTGCTCAACCCCATCGCGGGCACTCCGCTGGGGAATATGCCGCTGTTGTCGGAGGACGAGATAGTGCGGTCGGTGGCGCTGATGCGTCTGGTGGCACCGCAAGCCGTGATGCGTTTTGCCGGCGGCCGTGCTCGGCTGTCGCAGCAGACCACGCGGCGCATACTGCGTGGCGGCATGAACGGCGTGATGGTGGGCGACCTGCTAACCACTGTGGGCAACAGCGTCGACGACGATTTCCGCATGTTCGCCGAAATGGGATTTAATCTTTAGAGTTTTAGGCGTTAAACACCGCGGCCGTCTCCAGTTCATTCGGAGAGGAGGTCGGGGCGCAGACGGCGCGTGCGCTCGAGCGCCTGGTCGTAGCGCCACTGGTCGATTTTGGCCTGATGGCCCGACAGGAGGATGTCGGGGACTCGCCAGCCTTTGTATTCTGCCGGGCGGCTGTAGACGGGCGGTGCGAGGAGGTTGTCCTGAAACGAGTCGCTCAGGGCGCTCTGCTCGTCGCCGATGGCTCCGGGAATGAGGCGCACGATGGCGTCGGTGATGGCGAGGGCTGGCAGCTCGCCGCCGGTGAGCACGTAGTCGCCCACTGATATCTCGCGGGTGATGAGGTGCTCGCGGATGCGGTAGTCGATGCCTTTATAGTGGCCGCAGAGGATGATGATGTTGTTGAGCAGCGACATGGAGTTGGCCATGGGCTGGTTGAAGGTTTCGCCGTCGGGGGATGTGAAGATCACTTCGTCGTAGTCGCGCTGCGAGCGCAGATGACTGATGGCGCGGTCGATAGGCTCGATCTGCATCACCATGCCGGCCTCGCCGCCGAAGGGGTAGTCGTCGACTTTGCGGTGCTTGTTGGTGGTGTAGTCGCGGAGGTTGTGGACGTTGATTTCCACGAGCCCTTTGTCCTGAGCGCGTTTGAGTATGGAGCATCCGAGGGGGGATGTGAACATTTCCGGGAGTACGGTGAGTATGTCGATTCTCATTTGTCGTTGTAGTTATCGAGAGCTTTTTTGAGTTGGTCTTTCATCATGGCTCGGAGCTCGACGGGGCCGAGCACGGTGATGTCGGGGCCGTGGCTGAGCAGCTCCTGCACGAGGTCGGGGGTGAGGCGCAGGCGGTAGGTGAATATCGAGTAGCTGTCGCCTATCATCTCGCTCTGGGAGTGATGCAGGGGCAGTGCGCGGAAATATTTGGCCTGCCGCGGGTCGGTGCGGATGGTCACTTTTTTGGTCTCGCCGTGGGAGAATACGATGCCGAAAGCGTCGGCAAAGTAGGTCTCGGCATCGAAATCGGCGGGTATGGTGAAGGTGTCGCCGAGCACTTTGACGTCGGTCATGCGGTCGAGGGCGTAGGTCTTGATGACGTTTTCGCGCACGTTGCGGCCGGTGACATACCAGCGGAGCTTGAAGATTTTCAGGAAGTAAGGCTCGAGGCGCACGGGCTTCGGCGCGCCGGTGCGCGAGAAGGGGCTGTAGCGGAAGTCGAGCTGGTGAAATTCCTTCATGGCGCCGATGACGGTGTCGAGCGACATGCGCGCCGAGGGCACGTCCTCGAGAAACACGCGGTCGGCGATGTCGCGTGCGTCGGTGAGCATGTTGCTCATCGATGCGGTGTTGAGCATCCAGTCGGTGACGTTTTCGGCATGGGCGTCGCCGCTGTCCTCGATGGAATATTCGAAGGTGGCGGGGTTGCACACGATGTTGATGCGAAACACCTCTTCGATGGCGTTGCGGTAGTTGTAGAAAGTGCGCCGCGGCATGGGATTGCCGTCGGAGAGCGACGATTCCATCCACAGACGGTTGAGTTCTTCGCGGGTGATTGTGCCGTGCCGCCGGATGGTGTCGATGATCCAGATGTAGCGGCTAAACAGATTTTTCGACATAGGCCTTTTTTGTTAGCGTTGATGTGATGCGCAGTCCGGCAAAGGTGATGAGCGCGTTGAGCAGCAGAAGTTCGAAGCCGATCTCGTAGCCGGCATATGCGCCGAGGGCCCACTGGACGCCCCAGGCCAGCAGCGGCGAGGCGATGCAGATGGCAGGGACGAGGCGGTCGTTGACCTGCGCCGTGGTGAACATGCCGTAGCAGAACATGCCGAGGATCGGGCCGTAGGTGTAGGAGGCGAGAGTGTAGACGGCGCTGATGGCGTCGTTGGAGCTGAGATAA
The DNA here is from genome assembly GCA_902489785.1 of uncultured Porphyromonadaceae bacterium. GTDB lineage: Bacteria > Bacteroidota > Bacteroidia > Bacteroidales > Muribaculaceae > Paramuribaculum. The sequence continues at coordinate 21,676 of CABUBG010000019.1, read as the reverse complement.
TAGAATGTGATGATCACCGTGGCCATGAGCGCTGCCATGAGCAGATGGACGCGGCGGCGCAGGGCGGCCAGGCGCGGATCGTCGTCGGCGAAGCGCTTGCGTCCGTTGAGGATGTCGACGGTGAACGATGTGGTGAGCGAGGTGATAGCTGAGCCGGCGGCCGAATAGGCGGCGCTGACAAGGCCGATGATGAACAGGATGCCCACGACCACGGGCATGGTGGGATGGGTGGCGATGGTGCCGAAGATCTCGTCGGTCTTCTCGGGCAGTGGGATGCCGCGCTGCAGTGCGTAGACGATGAGCAGCGTGCCGAGCATGAGGAAGAGGGCGATGACGAAGAACTGGATGATGCCGCTGACTATCATGTTTTTACGCGATGATGCCGAGTCGCGGCAGCTGAGGTGGCGCTGCATCATGTCCTGGTTGAGGCCGTTCATTACGATGGCCATGAACACGCCGGCCACAAACTGTTTCCAGAAAAAGAGTCCGCTGCGGGGATCGTCGAAGTGGAAGATGCGCGATGAGGGATGATCGGCGATGGCCTGCGGGATGTCGGCGGGCGTCATGCCGAGGTTGCGGGCAATATAATAGATGCATAGCACCACCGACAGGATGAGGCATGCCGATTTGAGCACGTCGGTCCAGATGAGCGTCTTGACGCCGCCGCGGGCGGTGTAGAGCCATATGAGCGAGATGGTGACGAGCACGTTGAGGGCGAAGGGGATGTGGAGGGGATCGCACACAAGCAGCTGCAGGACGGCGCACACCACGAAGAAACGCACCGAGGCGCCGAGAATCTCCGAGATGAAAAACATGCCTGCGCCCGACTTGTAGGAGCGGGAGCCGAAACGCTCTTCAAGATAGGAATAGATGGACACGAGGCCCATGCGGTAGAACAGCGGCACGAGCACAAGGGCAATGACGGCATAACCCACGATGAAGCCCAGCACCATCTGGAGGTAGGAGAAGCCTTTGGTTACTACCATTCCGGGCACGGAGATGAACGTGACGCCGGAGATGACGGCGCCGACCATGGCGAAAGCCACGACGGGCCATGGCGCGCGGCGGTTGCCGGTGAAGAACGTGGCATTGTCGGCGCGCCGGGAAGCGAAGCGGGAGATGATCAGCAGTGCTATGAAATAGGCGGCTACGGTAATTATTACGATTGTCGGTGTCATTCGGGATAGAGAAGGTAGGGTTTACGCTGGATTTTAAACTTTGCGACATCGTCGGCCCATGTGGCGCGTATTTCCGCGGCTGAGCGTCCGGCTTCGATCATTTTGCGCACGCGTGTGTTGCCGATGAGCTTGTCGAAAAAGGGGGTGAAGAATTTGCTTTTCAGCCGGGCCATGCCGGGGTTGCGGTAGGCGTCGATGACATAGGAGAGGTCGACTCCGGCGCCAATGGCTTTTTCATGGCTGATGGCGCTGAGGTCGCGGCCGAGGCAGCGGCGGCCGAGCAGCGGCGGATTTTTGGCGCCCGGCATGCTCCGGGGGGTGAACGCGAAGCTGCAGCCGGTCATCGAGGGGTGGCCATAGACGCAGAACGGTTTGGCGGTGCCGCGGCCGAGGCTCATTATGGTGCCTTCGAAAAGGCATGTGGAGGGATAGAGGTATATCGAGGTCATCGACGGCAGGTTGGGCGAGGGAGCCACGGGCAGCTCGTAGCGCGTCTGATGGGTGTAGCCGAGGCAGGGCACCACGCTCAGCGACAGGCTGTCGGCGCCGGCGATCCATCCTTGGCCAACGGTCATGCGGGCCAGCTCGCCGAGGGTCATGCCGTGAACCACCGGTATCGGCAGTCGCCCTACGCCCGATTTCAGCGACATGTCGAGGATGGGGCCGTCGACGGTCATGCCGTTGGGGTTCGGTCGGTCGAGCACTATGAACGGCTTGCCCGAGGCGGCCGCCGATTCCATTAGGTCGAGCATCGTTATATAATATGTGTAGAAGCGCAGACCCACATCCTGAAGATCGCAGATGATCACATCGACGCCGTCGAGCTGTTCGGCCGTGGGCTTGCGTGTCTTGCCGTAGAGCGAAACGATGGGGAGGCCGGTGCGGCTGTCGCGTGAGGTGCTCACTTTCTCGCCGGCGTCGGCGGTGCCGCGGAATCCGTGCTCTGGCGAGAATATGGTGGTGACGTTGAGGCCTTCGTCGAGGAGCAGGTCGAGGGTGTGGCGGTTGCCGACGATGCCGGTGTGGTTGCTCAGCAGCCCGACGCGCTTGCCTTCGACCATCGGTCGGATGATGTCGGTGCGCGCGGCGCCCACCACCACGCTGTCGGAGCTTGCGGCAGCACGGAGGAAAGCGCAGGCGAGCAGCGCTAAGAGCAGCAGGTTTCTGATGTTGAGAGTCATTGCAGGAGTGAGGAGGGTGTGTGAAATGTGATGCGGCTTTAGCCGTAATGCAAATTTACGCAAAGCAACAGCAAATCCGTGCCGAAAACCATTCCGACAGTGTTAAATATTTATAAAATGAGAGGTTGTGTACCGCTATTTTTTGCGGGAGATGACGTAGTCGAAGATGCCGGCGAAGGCGCGGGTGGTTTCCGAATCGGGGTAGCCGGCGAGGATGTCGATGGCCTGGTCGCGGAAGCGGCGCATGGTCTCGTAGGCATATTCGATGCCGCCGGCGGCTTTGGCAAATTCGATGAGCGTGTCGATGTCGGCCGTGGTGAGCTCCTCGCGGCGTGAGAGCTCGATCATCTCGTCGTGCTGCGGCAGATCTGTGCGGGAGAGGGCATAGAGGAGCGGGAGCGTCACTTTGCCTTCGCGGAGGTCGTTGCCGGTGGGCTTGCCGATGGTCTCGTCGTGATAATAGTCGAAGATATCGTCCTTGATCTGGAAGCATAGGCCGAGGAGCTCGGCGAATCGGAGCATAGGCTGCATTTGCTCGTCGGGGGTGTCGGTGGCGAAGGCGCCCATCTTGATGCAGGACACGAAGAGCGAGGCCGTTTTGCGGGAAATGATCTCGAAATAGGCTTTCTCGTCGAGGGTGTGGAAGCGGGCGTTGTAGATCTGGTCGATCTCGCCGAGCGAGAGCTGCTTACCGAGCTGCGCAAGCACTTCTACGGCGCGGATATCGCCGGTGGAGATGCCCTGCTGGAGCGCGTTTGACACGAAGAAGTCGCCCACGAGCACAGCGATATGGTTGCCCCACAGATTGTTGATGGTGGGCAACGAACGGCGCAGCTGCGAGTCGTCGACCACGTCGTCGTGGATTAGCGAGGCGTTGTGGAGCATCTCCACGGAAGCGGCCGAAGCGATCACGCGGTCGTTGACCTTGCCGAAGAGCTTGGCCGTGAGGATGACAAGAATAGGACGGATGAGCTTCCCCTTTGATTTCAGATAACCCTCAATCACCTGTGTCATAAGCTGATTGGGCGTGGCGAGAGAGCTGCTGATGCGCTCTCTGAGCTGCTTTAGCTCCGGACTGATTGACTTCTGGATATCTTCTAACGTGGACATGCGCTGAATAATGATGTGCAAAAATACAAAAAAACTTGTATTCAATAGGCCATGTAAGGGGATAAATTAGTAATTTTATGCTGACAAATAACACGACAACGATGGAAAATACCGACGACAAACGCCTGTTTCTTCTTGATGCCTATGCACTTATCTATCGTGCATATTATGCGCTGATACGTTCGCCGCGCATCACCTCGAAAGGATTGAACACCTCGGCCGTTTTCGGCTTCTGCAACACGCTCGACGAAGTGCTCCGCAAAGAAGAGCCGTCGCATATAGCCGTGTGCTTCGATCCGCCGGGCGGCCACACGTTCCGCCACGAGATGTATGCCGACTATAAGGCGCAGCGCGACAAGCAGCCCGAGGACATCACGCTTTCCATACCTTATATAAAAGAGATACTCGAGGCCTACCATATACCGGCCATAACGGTGGAGGGCTACGAGGCCGACGACGTGATAGGCACGCTGTCGCGCATCGCCGAGCGCGAGGGCTACACCACATATATGATGACGCCCGACAAGGACTACGGCCAGCTCGTTACCGACCGGGTGATAATGTACCGTCCGTCGCTCCGCGGCGAGGGCTTCGAGCGGCGCGGCCCGCAGCAGGTGTGCGAGCGCTACGGCATCTCGTCGCCGCAGCAGGTGATCGACCTTCTGGCACTGGAAGGTGATGCGTCGGACAACATCCCCGGCTGCCCCGGCGTAGGCGAAAAGACCGCCTCGAAGCTGATCGCCGAGTGGGGATCGGTGGAGAATCTCATCGCCAACACCGGCTCGCTCAAGGGCGCGCTCCGCAAAAAAATCGAGGACAATGCCGAGCAGATACGCTTCTCCAAGGACCTCGTGACGATACGCACCGACGTGCCGCTGCCCGACATCAGCATCGACGGGCTGCGGCGCCGCGACGTCGATGTGGCTAAGCTGACCGACGTGTACCGCCGCCTCGAATTCCGCACCTTCATCAACCGCCTGAACGCCACGGCTTCCGGCGCTCCGGCCGCCGCCGCGCCCTCCACCAAGCCGGCGCAGGGGTCGCTATTTGACCTCGACGACGCCGGACAGGTGGCCGAAACAGCCGGCGCCCCGGTGGTTGCCTCCCGGTCGCTGGCCACCGTGCCTCACAATTACAGCATCGCCTGCTCGGCAGCCGATGTGGCTCGTGCCGTAGTCGAGGCTACGGGCTTCAGCGACATAGGCATCACCGTCGACGCCGACGGCGCCGAGCCGATGACGGCAACGCTCCGCGGCGTGGCCCTCGCCTTCGGCAACGGCCGCGGCATCTATGTGCCGCTATTCCCCGCCGCCGCCTCGGAGGAGCGCCGTGTGATGCTCGAACCGCTCTTCGGCGCCCGTTCGCCGCGCCTGGTGAGCCACGACATGAAGCGCGACATGCTGCTGCTGGCCAACGCCGGTTTCAGCATGGCCAACGATTACTACGACACCTCCGTGGCCCACTATCTTATCGACCCGGAGATGAAACATACGCTCGGCCTTCTCTCGATGAAATATCTCGACTACGAGCTGCTGCCGCCCCCCGCCAAAGGGGAGGCCGAAAGCGAGAGCATGCGCGCCGACCGTGCCTGTGAGTCGGCCGGCGTCAGCCTGCGGCTGCTTGAGCCGCTTCAGCGTGAGATTGCCGAGGGCGGCCTCGAACCGCTGCTGCGCGACATCGAGCTGCCGCTCACCCGCGTGCTTGCCGACATGGAGCGCACCGGCGTGCGCATCGACACCGCTGAGCTCAACGCCCTGTCGCAGCGCTTCTCGGCGCGCCTGGCCGAGATGGAGGAGAAGGTCTATGAGCTCGCCGGCGTGAGATTCAACATCTCGTCGCCCACGCAGGTAGGCGAAGTGCTTTTCGACCGGCTTAAGCTCGATCCGGCGGCCAAACGCACCCGCCGCGGAGCCTATTCAACGACCGAAGAGATCCTCGAGAAACACCGTCAGGACCATCCCGTCGTTGACCTGATACTGAAAATCCGCGCCCTGCGCAAGCTCCTCGCCACCTATGTCAACGCCCTGCCGGCGCTCGTGAACCCGCGCACCGGCCGCATCCACACATCATACAATCAGACCGTTACGTCGACCGGCCGCATCTCCTCGACCAATCCCAACCTGCAGAATATCCCCGTGCGCACCGACGACGGCCGCGAGATACGCCGCGCCTTCGTGTGCGAGCCGGGCGACATGCTGATGGCGGCCGACTATTCGCAGATCGAGCTGCGCCTGATGGCCGACATGAGCGGCGACCCCGACATGCTCGAGGCTTTCGCCACGGGTGCCGACATCCACCGCGCCACGGCGGCCAAGATCTATCATCTCAGCCCCGACGAGGTGACCGACAATCAGCGGCGCAATGCCAAGACGGCCAACTTCGGCATCATCTACGGCATCTCGGCATTCGGCCTGTCGGAACGCCTCGGCATCCCGCGCGGTGAGGCCAAAGAGCTGATCGAAGGCTATTTCCGCACCTATCCCGGCGTGAAAGAATATATGGACCGCAGCATAGCGACGGCCCGCGAGAAGGGCTACGTGACCACGATCGAAGGGCGCAAGCGCATGCTGCCCGACATCCTGTCGCGCAACTCGGTGGTGCGTGGATATGCCGAACGCAACGCCATCAACGCGCCGCTGCAGGGCTCGGCCGCCGACATCATCAAGAAAGCCATGGTCAGCATCGCCTCCGAGATGAAGGTCCGCGGGCTGCGGTCGAAGATGCTCATGCAGGTGCATGACGAACTGGTGTTCAATATCGCCGACGGCGAGATGGACGTGATGCGCGAGCTGGTGGTGCGCAACATGACCGGCGCCTATTCAGGCCGCGTGAAGCTTGATGTGTCGGTGGGCACCGGCACCGACTGGCTCCAGGCTCACTGATCATTTCCGCCATAGAATTGTTAACAAAGACAGAGATATGCGACGACTATTATATACACTCCTGCTGATGACTGTCGCGGCAGCCGCCACGGCAGCCGGATATAAGCCGGCCGACGTGCCCAATGTGCACGTCGGGGACCGCACGCAGTATGTCAGCAATCCCGACGGCCTCCTCAGCCCCGCTGCTGTGGCGCAGCTCAACGCCGAGCTGTGCCGCGTGTGGCAAAACACCACTGCCGAGCCGGTGGTGGTGGCTCTGAAATCGCTCGACCCGGGATACGACGAAGTGACCTTCGCCAATGATCTCTTCGAGCTGTGGAAGATAGGCAAAGCCGACAAGGACAACGGCCTGCTGCTGCTGATTGTCGGCGACACGAAGCGCTACACCGTGCGCACCGGCCGCGGCCTCGGCGGCATACTGCCCGACGGCCTGTGCGGCAGCATCATGCGCTCGGAAGCGGTGCCGCTATATAAAAAAGGTGATCTCGACGGGGGCACGGTCGCCGCGGTGAAAACGTTTGCCTCGGTGATGGAAGATCCGGTGGCCGCCGAAGAGATACGCTCGAAATATGCCAACGACGCCAATGCCGGCGACGACGAGATGGATGCGTTCACGTTCATGGTCATAGCGAGTGCCGCAGGCGGCGTCGGCAGCCTGATATGGGTGCTTTGGATCATCATCGGCAGCCGCCGTCGTCCCGAGCTGGAGCGCTACCGCTCGCTCAACAACGCGATGCCCGTGGTGCTGTTTCTGTCGTTTGCGTGCATGGGCATGGCGCTGCCGGCTTTTCTGATATGCAGGTGGAAGATGAAGAGGATACGCAACCATGCGCGTGCGTGTCCCAACTGCGGCTATGCCATGCGCAAGCTCGACGAGGCCACCGACAACGAATATCTCACGCCGGCGCAGGACATGGAGGAGCGCATCAACTCCGTGGACTACGATGTGTGGCTCTGCGACAACTGCGGCGAGAAGGACGTGATCCCGTTCGTGAACCGTCGGTCGGCCTACACCGTTTGCCAGCACTGCGGCGCCCGCACCGCCTATCCGTCGGGCAACCGCATCCTGCGGCAGCCCACCGAACGCTCCGAGGGGCAGGGCGTTCGCATCTATTCGTGCCGCAACTGCGGTAAGGACACCTTCAAACCCTACACTATTGCCAAACTCGCCTCGGCGGCGCCGGTGATCTTCATCCCCGGCGGCGGTGGCGGCTTCGGCGGAGGCGGCGGCTTCTCAGGAGGCAGTTTCGGCGGCGGCGGCACGTCGGGCGGCGGCGCTTCGGGCGGCTGGTGATTGTAAAACCAAAAAAAACTACAAAGAGAGATATATATGACTGAATTTCTTCAGCAATGGCATCTGTTGGGCCTGGTGATCGGTGCCGGCACGTTTATTGTAATCGGACTGTTTCATCCGGTGGTGATCAAGTGCCACTATTATTTCGGCACCGGCTGCTGGTGGTGGTTTCTGCTGCTCGGCATAGCGGCGTTGGCGGCCTCGGTGGCCGTGGCCGACGTGCTGTGGTCGTCGCTTCTGGGCGTGCTTGCCTTCTCGTCGTTCTGGACCATAGGCGAAGTATTCGAGCAGCAGAAGCGCGTGGACCGCGGCTGGTTCCCCGCCAATCCCCGGCGCCGCAAGTGACCGCTGCGGTTCCCTTTGCAACATAAGAAAACAGCCTCTTGCGGGAGGCTGTCGGAATGGGTTTTAGTCACCGGAGTTTACTCTTCGGGGGCGATGTCGTCGTATTTCTGGAAGAGGAAATCGTTGTAGGGGAAGCGGGTGAGATGTACCTGCTTGGCGCGCTCGTAGATTTTCTGCTTGAGCTCATCGATGTTGATGCCTTTCTTGGCGGAGATGAAGACGGCGTCGTCGCCCAGGCGGCTCATCCATGAGGCCTCGAGCTCTTCGAGGGGGATGTTCTCGCGGGTGCGCGGCGTGAGGTCGTCGGCATCCTTGGGGGTGTAGCTGAAAGCATCGATTTTGTTGAACACCATGATCATGGGCTTGTCGGCACCGTCGCACACTTCGGCGAGGGTGCGGTTGACCACTTCGATCTGCTCCTCGAAATTGGGGTGGGAGATGTCGACCACATGCACCAGGATGTCGGCGTCGCGCACTTCGTCGAGAGTCGATTTGAAGGAGTCGACGAGGTGGGTGGGGAGCTTGCGGATGAAGCCGACGGTGTCGGTGAGCAGGAAGGGGAGGTTGTCGATGATCACCTTGCGCACGGTGGTGTCGAGGGTGGCGAAGAGCTTGTTCTCGGCAAACACATCGCTTTTGCTCAGGAGATTCATGAGGGTCGACTTGCCTACGTTGGTGTAGCCTACGAGCGCCACGCGGGTAAGCTTGCCGCGGTTTTTGCGCTGCATGGATTTCTGGCGGTCGATGTCCTTGAGCTCGTTTTTCAGACGGGCTATCTTGTCGAGGATTATACGGCGGTCGGTCTCGATCTGGGTCTCGCCCGGGCCGCGCATGCCGATGCCGCCGCGCTGGCGTTCGAGGTGGGTCCACATGCGGGTGAGTCGCGGCAGAATGTATTGGTACTGTGCGAGTTCGACCTGCGTCTTGGCGTTGGCCGTCTGTGCTCGTTTGGCGAAGATGTCGAGGATGAGGCTTGTGCGGTCGAGGATCTTGATCTGAAGCTCGCGCTCGATGTTGGCCACCTGTTTCGATGAGAGGTCGTCGTCGAAAATGGCCATGCCGATTTCGTTGTCCTCGACAAATTTTTTGATTTCTTCCAGCTTGCCTTTGCCGACGAAGGTGCGAGAGTCGGGGCCGTTGAGCTTCTGGAGGAAGCGTCCCACGGTGACAGCGCCGGCGGTGTCGGCGAGGAATGCCAGCTCGTCGAGATATTCGTTGGCTTTGATCTCGTTCTGCGTAGGGGTGATGAGGCCGACGAGGACGGCGCGTTCGGATGCTTCTTTGTCGATGATGAGGTCTTTCATTGTCAGGAGTTTTTTCTGTGGGGCCAGGGGAATGTTCCGCGCACGTTGCGTGCTATGGCCAGGATGTTGCCGGCGGTTATAAGGAGCATGATGGCGATGCCGACGGCTATCGATATCCAGGGCGATGTGCTGTCGACGCCTATCTTGGCCAGCGGGGCGCTCCAGATGTGTCGGGCTATGAGCATGGCGACGACGGCACCGGTGAGCACGGCGCCGTTGATTACGGCCACGATGATGTAGTAGTGGCGCGCTACGGCGGCGGGGCGGTAGCCGAGCATCATGAGCGAGCGCAGCTTCTCGCGGTTTTTCTGCAGCAACAGGTAGATGCTGAGCAGGAGGATGAAGAATGCGAGGAGGCTGATGACGACGCCCACGGCGATGACTACGGCGGTGATCACCGAAAGGAAGTAGGCGGCGCGTCCGTTGTCGGCTTTGTCGCCGGCGCTTTCGTAGCCGTGCTCTTCGAGGTATTCGGCGATGGCGGGGTCGCCCGGCGTTTTCACTTCGAGGATCAGGCGCGAGGGGTTGCCGGCTTCCTCTTCCGAGAACCGTGCGTTGGCCCATTTAAGGAACGAGTCGGGGACGGCAAACGTGTTGAGGCGCGACGAGAAGCCTACGATGCGGCCGCGCATGTTGATCTGCCGGCCGTTGCCGCTGATCGATATCCTGATGGGGAGGGCGCCGATGGTGGCTTCCGACACCTGGGGATAGCCGCGCGAGGCGGCGAAGCCGAAGTTGTAGAGGGTGAGATAGTCCTTGCTGATGACGATGGGGAGCTCGGGGAGGTCTTCGTCGCTGTCGCCGACGGGCTGCCACTGCCAGCCGTCGGGCTTGACGTCGAAAAATTCGTCGGGAATCGATTCGAGGAATAGTGCCGTGGACATACCGCAGCCCCAGATGTCGAGAGCGGCGTTGACGTTGAAGTCGGCGGCGGTGAACTTGCCGAGCTTGTGCAGCCAGGGCTGCGAGTGGATGTCGGCGATCTCTTCGGGGGTGAATTCGTGGTCGCGGCTGCCGATGGAGATGCCGCTGACGGTCTTGGATATGATCACATAGTCGCGCGAGATGAAAGAGTCTTCGTCGTTCCACACGGTGGTGACGTCGCGGTAAAACTGGATGGCGGTGAGGACGATGGCCAGCCCGACGAGGTTGGCTATGGCGTAGCCCGTCAGTTGAGCTGCTGAAATGTTGCGGCGGAGCAGCTGCCACACAATCGATCTTTTCATAGCTTGAGAGTGTGTGTGATGGGGAGGTTGATTTTATTGCCTACGCTTGTGGCAATGACCGAGGCGCCGTAGCGCGAGGCTTCTTCGGCGATGAGCGCGGCGACGATCGAGTTGTTGCGTGCGTCGAGGTGGCTCACGGGTTCGTCGATGAGTATGAAGTCGAAGGGCTGGCAGAGGGCTCGGATTATGGCCACGCGCTGTTGCTGGCCTACGGAGAGGGTGCCGGCGGTCTGGTTGGCTTTGCCGCCTATCTCGAGGCGCTCGAGGGCTTCGGTGATCCAGCGGTCGGTCTTGCAGCCGGTGAGGCGGTTTTTGATCTGGATGTTTTCGAGGGCGGTAAGCTCGGGGAAGAGCTGCATCTCCTGGGGAAGATAGGCCAGAGCGCGGGTGCGCAGACGGCACCAGCGGTCGATGCTGAAGGTGGAGATGTCTTCGCCGTCAAAGAGTATGCGTCCGCTGTAGTCGCCGCGGCTGCCGTAGATATAGCTGCAGAGGCTCGATTTGCCGGTGCCCGATTCGGCCTCGATCATGTAGTGGTCGGGGCGCTGCAGCGTCACTTCGTTGAGCCACACCTGCGAGGAGCATACCGGCTCGTCGTTTTCCATGCCGGCAAACACTCTGGGGAGCGTTGTGATGAGTTGTATTTCCTGAATCATTCAATAATAACGAAAATGGGTGGGGAGAGGTTGGGTGAAGGGCGTGGGGGGAGAGGCATGAAACCGAGGCAGAGTGTGGTGATTGCCTTGACGGTCAATCATCTGCTCTGCCTCGGTGTTGGATCATAGGGTTGATTTAGGCGTCCGACGCCTGTCTGTCAATAGGCATATTCTTCGACAGCAACTTCTTCGACAACGGTGTCAAAATCCGCGGGAACAGGGTAGTCGTAGCTGTAGCTGTAGCTGTTGTGTGAGCGGTAGTAGCTTGATGAGCCCGCCTGGATTCCTTTGGCGAGATTCATGATTGCGCCGACTATGGTTTCCTTGCAGTTGGTGATGTCGAGAGTGTAGCTCGCTTCGCCTTTTGCATATTTGTATTCAGTGTCGAGGCCATAGTTGCACTGTCCGTTGGTGAGTTCTTTAAACGACGGGATTTTTACGGACATGATCATGTCGTTGCCCTGAACGGCCGATGCGAAATTGTTGGTGTTGCCGGAGGTGACATCGAAATTGGCGATGACGAGGTCGTTGTCGACGGTCTTTACGTAGAGCGTAAAGTCGCGGTCGAGGGGGATCATAAGGGCGTCGGTGGGCTCGGAAGCGAAAACTACCGTAGAGTCGGCAACGTCGGTGGACGGCATGGCGCGGCGGATGATGCCTTTGAGGTTTTCGGCGGCTCCGGGTTTCATCTTAGCCGTGAGCACGAAGCGCATTCCGCTGGTCTTGCCGCCGTAGAAGAGAGCAGGGAGATCGGAGAATCCTATGCCGCCGCCGACGGTGCCGTCGATGTTGCGGACTGCATCGAGACATTCGTGAAACAGCTGCTGTTCCTGACGGATGGTCTGAGTGTAGGAGTCGTCATAGTAGTAATAATAGCTGCTGGCGTTGCTGACGCGGCTATCGTATTCGCTGTCGACCATAGCCTGGATGCCGTCGCAAATCTGTGCCACATAATCGGGCTTGATGGCGAAAGCGGCCACGCACTGGAAGTCGGCGGGGATGTAGGTGAGGAAGTGAGTGTCGACGGGCTGAGAGACGCCGAAGTCGACGGTCTCGCCGGTCTTGGGCTTGTAGACTTTGGCCTTGAGGCTTGCTGTGGTGCCTTCGAGGTTGAAGCTGTAGTTGACCCAGTTGCCTTTCATCTTGTCGGCCATTGCGGAGACGGCCACGGCTACTTGGGTGGGCAGTTCGCCCGACATGGCGTTCATGAGTTTGAAGATCTTGTCGGTGGCGAAGTTGACGGTGCAGATGCTGCCGTTGTTGATGTTCTGGACAATGCCTTCTTTGTCTTTGATGCTGTTTTCGGATGCGTGGTCGAGGAGTTTCTGCACCCGTTTGAGGGCTTTGGAATCGCCGTAGCCTCCCACGAACCAGGCATATCCGTCCTTGACGAGGATTGTGGCGTCGGAGTGTTTCTTGGAATAGATGTCGAAGCCTTCGTCGTTGTCGAGAGTCAGGTCGGCCTCATTTTCGAGGAGATCCTGAAGCATGGCTTTGTCGTTGACTTTGGCAAGGAGGAAAATATCCTTGGGAGTGCCGTAGCGGTAGTCATCCGCCTTGATGTAGCCGAAAGCGAGGATCTGACGTGTTTCGATCGCCTTGTTGCAACGCGCGATGAGGTCGGCGACATCCTCGTCGATGAAGTCTTCATAGTCGCTGAGCTCTTCGGGGAGTTCGATGCCTTCGTCGGTGATTTTGACGCCTGTCTGGTCGAGTGCTTTCTGGAGGTTGACCGAAACCACGAAGTCGACATCGTCGGGTACCATGCCGAGGTCAATTTCGCCATCAGACGACATAAATGCCTTGATGCCGAAGAATACGCCTACGGCAACAGCGATGCCGCCTGCAGCGACAGCCACCCATTTCAGGGCCGGAAATTTGGTAAAGGGATTCATGATTGAATTTGTTTGAAATGATTGATTTTTATGTTTGTTGTGTGTGTTGACCGATTACACTTCGAGGTCGAGGTCAAACTGTTCGTGCCAGGGCAGACCCTGCACTTTGAGCTGAGCCATGAAGGGATCGGGATCGAATTCCTCGACGTTGTGCACGCCGGGTTTGTTCCATTTGCCGGTGAGGAACATCATGGCGCCGATCATTGCGGAAACGCCGGTGGTGTAGCTCACGGCCTGCATGCCGGTTTCGCGGTAGGCTTCTTCGTGCGAGCAGTTGTTATAGATATAGTAGGTGAGGTGTTTGCCTTCTTTGTCGCGGCCTTCGATGCGGCAGCCTATGGATGTCTCGCCGTGATAGTTTTCGCCGAGGTCCTGCGGGTTGGGGAGGACGGCTTTGAGGAACTGCAGGGGCACGATCTTCATGCCGTTGTAGTCGATCTCGTCGATGCGGGCCATGCCGATGTCCTGGATCACGCGCAGGTGGGTGAGGTATTCCTGGCCGAATGTCATCCAGAAGCGGGCGCGCTTGATGGTGGGGAAGTTGATCACAAGGCTCTCGAGCTCTTCATGATAGAGCAGATAGCTCTCGCGCTGGCCAATGTTGGGGTAGGTGAGCGGTTTGTGGAATTCGAGCGGGCCCGTGGTGATCCATTTGCCGTCCTGATAATAGCGGCCGTTCTGAGTGATCTCGCGGATGTTGATTTCGGGGTTGAAGTTGGTGGCGAAAGCTTTGCCGTGGTCGCCGGCGTTGCAGTCTACGATGTCGAGATATTCCATCTGTGAGAAGTGGTGCTTGGCGGCATAGGCGGTGAATACGCCGGACACGCCCGGGTCGAAGCCGCAGCCGAGGATGGCTGTAAGGCCAGCTTTCTCGAATTTCTCGCGGTAGGCCCACTGCCATGAGTATTCGAAGTGAGCCACATCCTTGGGCTCGTAGTTGGCTGTGTCGAGGTAGTTTACGCCACACTCGAGGCAGGCGTCCATGATGGTGAGGTCCTGATAGGGCAGGGCTACGTTGATCACCAGCTCGGGTTTGTGGCGGCGGAACAGCTCTACGAGCTGCTCAACGCTGTCGGCATCGACGCTGTCGGTGGTGATGCGGTCGGATCCGATCTTGCGTGCCACGGCGTCGCATTTGCTGCGGGTGCGTGAGGCAAGCACTATCTCGGTGAACACTTCGGGATTCTGGGCGCATTTGTGCGCTACGACGGTGCCGACACCGCCGGCTCCGATGATGATAACTTTTGACATCTATCTGATTTTGAGTTTGTTAATCGTTGTAGGCATGACACGGCTGCACTTGTGGGAGCGCGTCAGACCTGATGGTTTGAGATTTCCGGTGCAAACTGTCCGTCAATCAGACAGCTAAATTACATCAAATTCAGTCAAAACACAAATATTTCGCCCAAAATCCCTTTCGGACGCTATTTTTCGACATTTTTTGACTGTTTCTCGGCTCATCGCCCGCCGCCATAGAGGGTCTCGATATGAACGGGGGCTGACAAATTCGGGATGAGGCAATTGCCCGGATGCGGAGGGGAGGGTCAGGCGGGGATGGTGAAGATGAATCGGGCGCCGGGACCGGCATAAGTGGTGTCGACTTTCACTGTGCCGTGGAGCATTTCGGCTATCATGCGGGAGATGTTGAGGCCCAGACCGGTGCCGGGATAGAGGTTGCTGAGCTTCGTGAAGCGCTCGAAAATAATCTCTTCCTTGCCCTCGGGCACGCCGATGCCGGTGTCCTCGACGATGAACGAGATAGTGGCGGCTTCGGTTGAGGTGGCCGGGTTGAGACGGTAGGAGAGATGCACGTAACCCTCTTCAGTGAATTTGGCTCCATTGTTGAGGAGGTTGCAGAGCACCTGCTCTACGCGGCGCGAGTCGGTGAGGATGTTGATGTCGGGGTCGGAGGTGTTGAGATAGCTCATTTCTACACCTTCGGCGGCATGTTTGCGCATGCTGGCTACGGCAACGTTGCAGATGTCGTTGACCGATGCCGAGCGGCGCTGCACCTCGATGGTGGAATTCTCGATCGAGGCGATGTCAAGGACGTCGTTGATGATGGCTCGGAGCATGTCGGCGCTGACGTCGATCATGTCGGCATAGCGCTGGAGGTAGACGCGTTTCTTATCGTCGATATTGTCGGTGATGATGTGGGCGCATTCGACGAGGGCGTTGAGGGGGGTGCGCACCTCGTGGCTCATGTTGTTGATGAACTCGGTCTTGTGGCGGTCGGCGCGGCGTGCATGGTCGCGGGCTTCGATGAGCTCTTTCTGTATGTTGCGCAGGGTGTCGCGTTCGCCGGTGAGCTGCTTGTTGGATTCGCGGATCTTTGCCGACATGCGGTTGGACCGCCGGAACAGCAGCAGGAGCACTATGATGATGAGCAGCAGAGTGCTTGCGCCGATGATGGCTATGATGAACATCTGGCGGTGATAGTCGGCGTCCTTGCGGTTTTGCTCGAGCTGCAGCGACATGTTGACGTCGCGCATGTTTCTCACTTGCGCGAGGATGTCGATGTCGTTGGTGCGTTCGGCGATTCGTTCGGCGTTGATTTTGGTGAAGAGGTCGTAGGCGCCTTTGTAGCCTTTGAGCAGCATTTCGGTGTTGTTGGTCTTCCCGGCGGCTTCGATCATGTAGGCGTAGAAAATGGCGCGGTATGCTTCGTTGGCCGGATTGTCGATCTGCTTGTTGAGCAGCTCGAGAGCCTCATTGTAGCGTCCTTTGTCCATCATGTAGAAAATGTGGCATCGCTGAGTGCTTTCCGCAAGCCGGGCGGCGTCGGGGTTTCGCCGGCATATTTCGAGGATGTTGTTATAGTAGAGGTCGACATCATCTTCCGGGAGGAGCTTGTAGCAGTTCAGCAGGCGTGAGTAGGTGATGGTGTAATAGGTCTCAAAGGAGCGGTATTTACGGCCGACATCCTTGGCGTTTGTGACGCGCTCGTCGAGCAGCTTGAGATATTCGAGGCAGCATTCCACGGCCTTTTCCCTCTGGTCGGAGACATTGTAGATGAGGGAGGCCTCGAGATGATAGAATGATTTGAGGTCGTGGGTGATATGGGGCGTGGAATAGAGGAGCTTGCGAAGCTCGGAGAGGTAGGATGCCAGACGGTCGGAGGAGATGTCGGCTTTGAGCAGGGTGCATATCTTGAGCAGGAACTCTATGCGGTCGTAGGGATCGGGATTGTCGACTGTGGTGTTGTTGATGATCAGCTCGCGCACATGCCGCTGACGGGATGCTTCGCTCATCGTGTCGGCCTGAGCCACCATCAGTTCGGCGCGCAGGAAGCAGAGAGCCACGTGCTGTTCGACGCTCTGAGGCATGGCGGCAATGGCGTTTATGAGCTCGCCGAAGCGCTTTTTATTGACATGGCCGCCGCCGAACACCGAGCCGAGAGAGCACATCTGCTCGATCTGCTGTTGCCGGGTGCCTCCGCGCATCAGGGCGTCGAGGAGTATCTCGCCGCGACGGACGCGGTCGTCGATGGGGCTTAGGTCGAAGAGGTCGTAGAGCAACGGGATGCTGTCTTTCAGCGTGGTGGCTTTGGCGAGCTTGATGCGGAGGCTGTCGGTGATGGCCTCGCGGTTGCTGATGCCGGGTGCCGCGGATAAGGCTGAAAGCGGTAATATCGTGAAAATGAAAAGAATGAGCTTTTGGCGTAATTTCATTGAAATGCGATGATAATGATTATGCATGGCAAATGTAGCGATTTTTCATGACGTTCGGTAACTCTGTCGCCGAAAAATGCTATCTTTGTACGTTAAAGTCACCTAAAGCTGTCGGAATCTGCAATAAACAGTGGCCGTTTTACGTTGATATATGGCTGCATTGTGCGGCATTGTCATATTTCTTAATTGAAAAGGAATCGAATGAAGAGCATTTTTACTCGTCTTTATCATATCATGATCATATTGCCGGCGCTGCTGCTGGCGTCGGTGTCGGCCGGAGCGTTTTCGACCGATACCTACACCACGCAGTCGGTGCTTTCGTCCGGACGCTGGATGAAGGTGGCCGTCAAGAGCTCGGGCATTTATTTCATCCCGGCAGCCGCGCTGCGTTCGTGGGGCTTCAGCGACATTTCGAAGGTGAGCATCCACGGCTACGGCGGCGCTCAGCTGCCCGAGCAGCTCACCAGAAGCACCTATATCGACGACCTCCCCGAAGTGCCGGCCGAACGCACCTCGGCAGGCATCTATTTCTATGCTTCGGGCATAGAGACATGGACGCTGCGCCGGCAGAACTACACGCCGACGCTCAACGCCTACTCGACCGAGGGCTTCTACTATGTGACGCAAACCGACGGCGAGCCGCTCGAGCTGACCCGCGAGGGCGAATATGCGGCCGGCAACGAGCACGCTACACAGTTCACCGAGCGTCTGTTTCATGAGGTGGACCAGACCTCGATCAGCGGCTCGGGACAGGCTATGTACGGCGAGGATTTCCGCTACACACGTTCGCGCTCGTTCCGCTTCGACATCCCCGACCGCATCGAGGATGAGAGGGCATGGGTCAGCATCACGTTTGCCGCGGCCTCCACATCGCAGACACGCCTGGAAATAACCATCGACGGCCAGCGCACCTCAAGCGACCTGACAATAAGAAACAAGGACGACAATTACGGCGCACAGGCCACATACTCGGGCTCATACACACCCACAGGCAACTCCACGACCATCGGCCTCAACTATGTGTCGGCCGGCATTGTCGAAGCCGCGCATCTCGACAAGATCACAATCAACTATCAGCGCCGCATCAAGCTGCTCAACGGCAAGCTCTCGTTTGAGGCAAACACCGCCACCGTAGCTCTTGAAGGCGCCGACGAGAAGACGCAGGTGTGGGATGTCACCGACCCGCTGCAGCCTTTCCGGCTCAACACCGCTATGGCCGGCGGCCGTCTGTGCTGGACCAATCCCTACACCGGCCGGCGCCGCTATGAGGCGTGGAGCGAGTCGGGTGCCATGGCTTCCGTGACGGCGGTGGGCTCTGTGGCCAACCAGAATCTCCACGGCATCAGCGAGCTGCCCGACATGGTGATATTCACCGTGGCCGACTGGGCCGGCGAGGCCGAGCGCCTGGCCAACTTCCATCGCGCCGAGCCCGATAATTTCAACGTGCTCGTGGTGCGTCAGGATGAAGTGTTCAACGAGTTTTCGTCGGGCACACGCGATCCCAACGCCTTCCGCAAGATGCTCAAAATGCTCTATGACCGCGGCGAAGAAGCCGGTCATCCGCTGCGCTACGTGCTGATGTTCGGCCGCCCCACCTACGACAACCGCGCCCTCTCGAGCTCGTCAGGCGCCAAGGACGCCCCCTTCATGCCCACATGGCAGAGTCCCGAATCGCTGACCGAAGGCAGCACCTACACCTCCGACGATATCTTCGGTATCCTCGGCGACAACTCAGGCAACTTCTATCCCGGCGACCGCATCCAGCTCTCCGTTGGACGCATACCGGCCCGCACTCTCACGCAGGCCAAAAGCTATGTCGACAAGCTGTTGGCCTACGACTCTTCGTCGCCTTCCGGTGAATGGAAAAACAACATAGTGCTCGAGGCCGACAACGGCAATGCGGGCGTGTTCATGACGGCTATGGAAAAGATGCAGGAACGGATGCTGGACCATGGCGACGCACAGGCGTTCACCTTCAATAAGGTGTATGTCGACGCCTTCCCCATCATGGGCGGCGTGTGCGTGAAAGGCCGCGAGCGTTTCTACCGCATGCTCGACGACGGCATCTTTTTCTGGATCTACAACGGCCATGGCGCCATACAGACTCTCTGCGGCGAGGGAATGCATTCGCGTTCCGACATCAACTCAATGTACAACAAACGCTGGCCGGTGCTCTTTGCCGCCACCTGCTCATTCTCGCAGTGGGACGGCAATGATACGAGCGGCGCCGAAACGCTCGCGTTCAATGCCAACGGCGGCGCTATAGCCACCCTGTCGGCCACGCGCAAGGTGTTCGTGTCGCACAACAACAGCATACTGTCGGCCCTCGGCTACCGGCTGCTGCACCGCGACAGCGACGGCAAATTCAAACGTCTGGGCGACTATTTCCGCGACACCAAAAACATCGACTCGCTGCGCTCCACCACCGGCATGTCGCGCACCAAACTGTGCTACGTGCTCCTCGGCGACCCGGCCATGCGTCTGACCACGCCGTCGCCGAAGGTGACGCTCGAAACCATCGACGGCGACGATTTCCTTTCGGGCGATTGCGTGCTAATGGCGCGCCAGCGCGCACGCCTTGCAGGCACTGTCTACGGCACTGACGGCGAGCCGCTCGACGATTTCAACGGCACGCTTGCCGTGACGATCTACGACTCGGAATACAGCACCACCTCCAGCGGCCTGGAGGTCGATGAGACGGGTGGCCGCTCCATCACCTTTGAAGAGATGGGCAACAAGCTCTACAGCGGCCGCGGCACGGTGAAAAACGGCCGCTTCGAGATCGACGTGGTGATGCCCTCGGAGATTGCCGACAACTGGCGCCCGGCCACGATCAACTTCTATGCCAGGGCCGACGACGGCCGTGAGGCCATGGGCAACTCGCGCGACTTCCACGTGTTCGGCTATGACGAAAATGCCGAGCCCGACACCACGGCGCCCGTGATCGACTATGCCTATCTCAACCACTCGAGCTTCACCAACGGCAGCGTGGTCAACGAGGAGCCGATGTTTCTCGCCGGCGTCTCCGACGATGTCTCGATCAATATGTCGACAGCCGGCATCGGCCATCAGATGATGCTGAAGCTCGACGACAGCCGCTCGTACAACGACGTGTCGCTCTACTACACACCGGCCGCCGACGGTTCGCCCTCAGGCACCGTGTCCTATCCCATGAGCGAGCTCAGCCCGGGCAACCACACGCTCACTTTCCGCGTGTGGGACACCGACGGCAACTCCACATCGCACACCCTCAGCTTCTTTGTCGAAGTGGGCGCAGCCCCGCAGATTTTCGACATATTCACCGACGCCAACCCGGCCACGACGCATGCCAATTTCTACATCAGCCACAACCGTCCCGACGCCAACGCCGAGGTTACGCTCGAGATCTACAGCATCGCAGGCCGCCGCGTGTGGACGTCGAAGGTCGAGGGCCGCAGCGATATGTTCTTGAGCACTCCCATCCAGTGGAACCTCTGCGACATGGGCGGCGCCCGCGTGGGCCGCGGTATCTACATCTACCGCGCCACAATAAAAATTGACGGCCATGAGCTGCAGACATCTGCAAAGCGCATAGCCGTCACCGGTAACTAAATAGTCGGTTATTATTTCCAGATCATCGTTGCCAGCACGGGACAATGGTCGGAGAGCCAGCGTCCGTTGAGCGTCTCGGCAAGCACGCCGTAGCTCTTCACGGTCAACGGGCCGCCGATAAACACGTAGTCGATAAGCACTTTCTCCTTTTCGGGAAGACGCCCGAATTCATGATAGCTCCACGCCGGACCGTAGACGAGGGGCGATGCGGTGCGCGTGTCGGTGAGATGGTTGGGTGTCGACTCGCCCGTGATGTGGGCCACGACATCGCTCTCGGGCGTGGAGTTGAAATCGCCGGTCACCACCACCGGCAGATCGCCGCGCATGGCGCTGACGCTGTCGAGGATCAGGGTGATGCCCTCACGGCGTGCGGTCACGCCCACGTGATCGAGATGGGTGTTGAGAGCCAGAAGCTCGCGGCCGGTGGCCTTGTCGCGCAGACGGGCCCATGTGGCTATGCGCACGCAGGCGCCGTCCCATCCCAGCGACCCTTTCACATCGGGCGTTTCGCTGAGCCAGAAATTGCCCGACTTCACGAGGTCGAAGCGGTCGGTGCGATACCACAATGCGGCATATTCGCCTTTCTCGGCTCCGTCGTCGCGTCCCACGCCGACAACGCCATAGTCCTTGAGCTGCGATTTAAGATATTCGAGCTGATTGTGGAGCACTTCCTGCGTGCCGACGATATCGGCGGCATAGAAATTGATGGCCTGAGCCACGCGCTCACGGCGGTAGGCCCAGTTGTCGAGGCTGTCGGCGGGATTGTCGTAGCGCACGTTGAAGCTCATCACCTTGAGGTCGGCCGGTTGAGCGGCGGCGTCGCCGTCGGTTTTGCCCGTGCATGCAGCGGCAAGCAGCGGGAGCAGTAAAAGAAACAATTTTTTCATGATCGGTTTTGATTTATTGCGGGTGGATGTTGATTATGTGACGGATGTGATTGATGTGATTTATGTAACGGATATAAGGCCGGTTGGGGCGGTTAATTAGCGGTTATTTTCGGCGAAATTATAAAAAAACGGCCGAAAAACATTGCCGAGCCGAAAAACTTTGCTAATTTTGCACCCACGAAACCACTGGAAAGATGCCGGAGTGGTCGATCGGGACGGTCTCGAAAACCGTTGTACCCTTACGGGTACCCAGGGTTCGAATCCCTGTCTTTCCGCAAAAAGAGCAGCCCCCGCGGGCTGCTCTTTTGCGTTGACAGGGATGAGAACCCTGGAAGGGTTCGTTATCGCGCAGCGCTTTCGGAATGAAAAAGAGAAAGACTCCCTGCCTTTCCGCAAAAAGAGGCTCAAGCCGAAATTCCGGTGCATTTGTTAAAACAAGGAGAATAAAGTGTTAAA
>CABUBG010000018.1:0-29985 GCA_902489785.1 uncultured Porphyromonadaceae bacterium | reverse complement strand
GGTCAGTCAGGATACCAGCCATACTTCTTTAATAGATGATGAAGAAGCTGTTAGATTAGAAACAGCAATAAGTTAGGTTAATTCTGTTAAAATCCTGATTCCTATTGTGGGGGTCAGGATTTTTTAGTAACTTTGCGCCTACTTCTAGACTTCTGTTTAAGTGTAGAATCAGTTACTGATGAACTTGGAACGCTCTAAGTAGAGTAATCAATTAACAAAATTCTATAACTTAAAATCTTACCGCAATGGAAGAAAAAGAAATCAAAGAAGTAGCTGCTGAAGCAGCTGTAGTAGACAACGCAGCAAACAACGCTGCAAGTGTAGAACCCACTGCAACAGCAGAAGAACTGCTGGAAGCAGCACTTAGTACGGCTGAAGGAAGCCGAAAGAAGCAGAAGGAACTCTTCAGCACCCACTTCGGTGGCACTGTTGACCTTGCTAAGGTCAAGAAGGGGGCTAAGAAGGTGCTTGACTCCCTTGACACTAAGGTGGCAGAGTGGAAAGCCAACCTGAACGCCCTTCTGACGGCTATCCAACAGAAGGAAGCCACAGCAGGTTTTGATGACCTGCTAGCAGTAGCAGGGGGTCTATCCCCTGAACTGAAGGCGAAGCTGATTGAAGCCCTTCAGCCTAACAACGACTAAGCGACCTTTCTACAGTTCGGGGAAGGTGGTAGAAATACCATCTTCCTTTTTTGTTGGCTTATCCTGAAGAAAGGTGAAGGGTGGCATACCCTGAAGATAGATGATGAAGCAGGAAGGGGTATGGGGTCAGATTTTATAGGTGAAGGCTTCCTAACCTCGCCCCCCTGACCTTTACACACTTTTTATTTTTTAATTTTTTGATATGGTTTACTTTTACCCTCTACAGCATATAACTTACTAATATTTCGCCAATTAGTTAGTGTTATATCTGTGTTTATCCATTTTTGAAGGTCGGCACGACGATGCCGCCTGTGGAGCCGGGCATACGCTGCATATTGCGCAGAACAAACGGAGCAGCTATGCTGTCCGTCTTGCCGGTGCGCCGCCCCGCGACGATAACGGTAGTGTTCGCGCCGATAAGCTGCGTGAGGCGTTGGGGCTTGTTAAAGTAAACTTTCTTCTCGGCCATCGTCGGGATTGTTCTTGGGGTCAGGGAAAATATCAAATTGACGAAGGCTCGTTGAATGGCGCACCAGCCTTCGGCTGACGTTCGCCGATCGCTTCGTCGATTGTCGGAAAAAGTTCCGACAATTCGAGGTCGACTTCCTCGAACTCGACATCTTCAATGTCGATGGTTTCGGCCCGGTACTTCTCAATCATAGCCGCGATTTTGTCGGCTATGTTGGGAATAGGCTCGATGCCGAGGACACGCGGATCATCAGTAGCCGTGAAGGGCTGAACGAGGATTTGGTCGAGCGGTATAGCCTGTTCGTCTTCGAGGTCAACGCGGTTAAGCTTGCCGTAGGCAGTGGCAGCGCGTTCCATAGTCTTGCTGTCCTTGCGCTTCTCGGCCATTTTGTAAGTGGCGATAAGCATTTCATTGGTACGCCAACGGTGGAAGTCGCGAGATGCAGAGCCGAGCATCGGCAACAGCGACTTCACCACGGCAAGGTCTGAATACGCCGTAGTGCGGTGTATGTTGTGGCGTTGGCACACCTCGGCGACAAACTCGCGGTCGGTGCCGTCGGGATTGGCGATGAACCAGTTATACATCTCGCGCACACGCAAAACTTTCTCGACCATCTGGCCGGGATAACGCTCGCGCAACTCTACCTCTTTGGTAAAGAGTTCGGCGCGGCAAACTTCGATGGCGTTGGGATAACTCATTACTCGTCGTCCTCCATGTCGAGCAGATTGCGGTGAGCGTTCTCGATAGCGAGCGGTGAGCCGACCTGTGCAAGCATCATTTCCTGGGAATGTAGCTTGACCTTAGAGGCGGCTTTGCCACGACGGTAAGCCTTGCTGACGTCGGTGCCTCGGTCGGCGATGTCCGCACGAAGAACATCAGCCGGAACATCGAGTATTACGGCGATGTCGGATATTTTGAGGTAGATTGAGGCATACTTCTCAATCTGCTGCAATTCGGTCTCGGAATAAGTCATGGAGTGGTACGCTATGATTGGTTATTAAATCGTTGACCTGCTCGTGGAGCCGGTCGAAGATGGCTTTATCGGTTGAGATAAACGCCGACTCGTGGCGGTTGCCACGGGTAAGGTTCTGCGAAGTAATGACGCTGACCGTATCGCCTCGCTCGGATTGCACCAACAAAATCTTGCTGTGGTTGTCTGCAAGATAGGTGCGCTCGATAACTTGGGAGATGAACGCCCAAAGTTTGAGCGTTTTGTTGGTAGCCTTGTGGTCGAGAACAAGGTTAATGCGGCTCACGCGTTTATCCTTAGTGATGAAGAATAAGCGGCGAAGAAACTCCTCCGATATGGAGAAAGAAGTCTGCCATACCTCGGCCACGCCGACTTGGCCCAAAATCCATTCGAGAATGTCGGCAACCTGCACGGCATTTGAAAGGTAAGCCTGAAACGGCGTCTCTTTCAACGGTCGAAGGATTTGGTCGATGTTGGCGGTGCGCTTCATTTCTTCTTGGCTTTGCTACCGGCGGCGGAGCGTTTTGCTTTTGCAGATCGCGAGGGTACGGCATCGGGGCCGGGAGCTACGTAATGGTCGTAAGCCTCCCAGTTGGCATGAAGTTTCTTGTCGAGCGAGATTAACTCCTTCAAGAAGGGGTATCGCTCGGAGTCCGGACAGGTCGCATTTTCAAGCGAAAGCGAACGAAGGCGCAGATGCAGCTCACGCATACGTTGGAGAAGCGAAAGGTTCTCAACATACTTCGCCTTGATGTCGTCAGGCAAAGAGTCGTGGTCTAACCGCTTCCCCTTTTGAGGGGTCTCGTCTGCCTTTGCAGCGAGTGGTATGTGGTCTGCCACGATTACATCTACCTCTTTCTGCATTTTCTCGACTTGGGCGTGGGTCAGAGCCTGAACGCGGAAATTGTAGTATTTCTGAAGCTGATACTCCACCACATCGTGGCGGCGGTCAAGTTGAGCAACGATGTTGCGATACATGATTTGATTGCCGGAGAGTTTCAGCAGATAGAGTGCGCCTACCGAGTAGTCGCGCTCCGCTTCGGGCGTGTCAAGCCATTGCTTTATGAGTTCGGTAAATTTGTGGTCCATTTGAGGGGTCAAAATTATTTTGGCCGCAGGGGTCAAAGTTTATTATTTATGCCTGTGAAAAACACAAGATTTTTGCCGAGTGGCATCAGTAGCTCGCGCATTGAAATCATCGTGGCGCCGGTGGTAACAAAATCGTCAAATACGATGATGTTAGCTTCGGCAGGTGGCTGTTTACCAAAGGTAAAGACAGCCCCGACACGATGCTTGCTGTGGCACTCGGCGAGGCCTTCGTAGAAGCGGATGCCGAGCAGGTCGGCGAGCCTCGCGGAAATGAGCGAAGCGAAGTTCCGTGTCTTGTGGCGACGTTTGGGCGAGGTAACGATACACCAGTCACCAGAAGAAAGGCTGTTGCCCAGAATTTGCCGGATAAGAGTATTCATACCCACGGCAAACTTATCGACCATTTCGGGGTCGGCTTTGATGTCGGTCAAGGTTCTGCCGTAAACCGACTTTTTCCAAAGTGATATGATGCCGAACTGCGGATTACGGTAGGAAATTCGCACCTTGTTAGGGGCGAAGTCGCAGCGAGCTTCGGCTTGCTGCACGTATTTCCATGCCGCACGTTTCTTCTCGGCGAAAAGGTCTTTGGCCGGTGAGTCAGAGACAAAAGAAGCATCAAGATCGGGAACTTCAAGAGATGGCACTTCGATGTCGTTCAACATCCCGGTCAAATCAATAGCCCCCGGCTTGGTGCTTCTGTCAGGTATCATTTCGGCTTACGCTTTCTTGACTGTTCCGCTTGCGGAGCAGTCGATGTCGCCGTCCTCGGTTTCGAGAGTGCCGACATAGAAGGGCGCGGGCACTTCGTCGGTAGCCTCGACGTTGATTGTGGTCGAGGTAGTGCCGGTGGCACCCTGACCCAAATCCTGAGCGACAGTGGCCTTAGTGCTCCACTTGTCGTTGCCGAGGACGCGGTGATTGCCTTTCATGTCCTCTACGACAAACACGTTGTCGGTGTTGTTGATGTAGGCGGCTGCAGCCGACGCATCGGCGCCTACACCGGGGTGAACGGCAGTGAGCTTGTTGAGCTGCGTCTGCGAGGGCAGCTCGCCCTGCGCCTCGGAAGTAAGCTGCGACTTGTCGGGAAGAATGTCGATATATTTCCACTTTGCATCGGCGGCGAGGGTGAAGTCGCCGGAGAGGATGGCCGAAGTGGCGCGGCCCAGCTCGTCGCGGGGCAACTGCGGGAACGCCACTATCTCGCTCTTGGCGAGGTAGTAGATGCGGCGTTTGACACCGGGCAGCTCGGGGGTGCCCTGACACCACCCGAGCGATTTCTGAATTGAGGTACATTTACTTGCCATAGAAGCGGAGAATTAGACGGTTATTTCAATTGTTTTGAAACGGCGCTTGTCGAGCGTTTCAAACTGAACGCCGAAGAACATAGTGGCGATGTAAGAGAGGATGAAAGGAGCATACTCCTTTACCATGACGTTCTCGACGTCGCCCATCTGGTCGTAGCCCACGAGCATATTGCTCTTGGTGGTCACGTGCATGAACTTCGACCCGGCCTTGTTGTAGAGGGGGCAGAACTTCAGCTTGCCGTTGGAGCCTTCCACGGCTTGCTGTCCGTACTGCGTGTTGTACGGTATTCCGCCATGGGTGAGCAGGTAGCCTTCGTTGTACTTGTCGACGAAGTCCTGCGAGCAGTAGAGAAGCAGATCCTGCGAGCGCAGACGCGGGTCGAGCGAGAAAAGAATCTCCTTGGCGATGTCTACGGCGTTGGCCGGAGTAATCGCGTCGGTGAATTTCATGTAGTTG
This sequence comes from uncultured Porphyromonadaceae bacterium, assembly GCA_902489785.1. Taxonomy (GTDB): domain Bacteria; phylum Bacteroidota; class Bacteroidia; order Bacteroidales; family Muribaculaceae; genus Paramuribaculum. Next base: position 25,052 of record CABUBG010000018.1, on the reverse strand, counting down.
CCCTCGGACTCGGCTATTGCTCCGCCATCAATCTCCTTTTGGGTAATCGTGTCGAAGCCGTCGAACAGGTCGGCGGTGGTGTCACCGGCGGCGTTGCGTTTGCCGTTCCATACGGCATCGTTCAGATGCTCGGAAAGGTTCTTGGCGATACGAGCGAGGACGTGGCGAGCTGTTGGCGTAGTCATCTGACCGTCGCCCTTGGTTGCGCCTGTGCCGAGCAGCGTTGAGATAGCCGAGTTAGGCTCGAAGTTGGCGACAACGGAGCCAAAGAACGTTTCGAGGTCGCGGAACTCGATGCCGAGGTTGTAGTCCACGGCACGTTGGGGATTGTAGGGAGCGAACTGGGCGTCGCCCGTGAGGTTGCCGACGCGCTCCTTGTATCGGATACCGGGGCGCCCCGTCATATACTGGAGCGTGTCGCCGATGCCGATAATGGGAAGCATAAGGAGGTCGGCGCGATACTTCACGGCGGCTTCCTGATACTCCTTGAGGGTGAATGTTAATTTACCTGCCATATTCGGGTGGATGAGTTGATGAGTTAAGAGTTGATGAGTGGGTCAGACCTCGGCAAAGAGGGCTTTGGCGGAGTTGTAGGTATCTACAAACTGCTCGACATCGTTCTTGGGCTTGGGTTCGCCGCCGGGCTTGTTGTCCTCGACAACCTGCTTCGACGGCTCCGCCGGAGTCTTGGCGAGTTTGGCCTGAAGGTCTGCGATGGTCTGTTTCTGCTCGTTGCAGAGGCGGTCTTTCTCGGCGAGCGCGTCTTCTATGGCGTCGAGCTGCGCCACTGTAACCGTAGCCGCACCGTCTTTGACGGTCAGCGGCTTGTCGGCGAGGATAGCCGACAAGAAGGTGTAAGTCTTGATCATTGCGGTGGTAATGGGATTGGTTAACGGTTTGAAGAAGGAAGTCAGGGCGGCGAGGAAGCGAGAAAACGCACTGTCCTTGTCGACTTCGGCGATGGGTATGTTAGGTATCGGCATACCCTCCGAGGCCATAGCCGAAGCGAGCGCGTCGGTGAGCTTCGGGGCCGGTTCATCGGCAAGGTCCGTGATTTCATCGACAAATCCCCAGTTGAGGGCTTCCTTTGCCGTGAGCCAGCCGCCTGCTTTCATCAGGGCGAGAAGGTCTTCCGTCTTGCGCTTGCAGCGCGAGGCGTAGAGTTGGGCGCAGTTAAGGTCGAGCTTGTCGAGGTCGGCCTTGATTTTCTCACAGTCGGCGATGAGCGTTGCGAACTGGTCGCTGTTAAGACTGCCCCACTCGAAGAAGGCCATCGAGCATTTATGCACAAGGTACATGGCCCCGGCATCGATGGAGATACGGGCCGCGCCGAGCGAAGCGATGGTTGCGGCCGAAGCATTGAGACCCACGAAATGCACATTGACATTGCCGTGGTTGCGGAAGGCTGCGGAGATAGAGAGGCCGGTGGCGAGTGAACCGCCGAGGCTGTCGATAAGGACGTTCACCTGCTTGCCATCGTTCTTTGCGAGTTCGCGGTCAACGGTCGAGCGGTCGAAGTCGTAGCCTCCGACGTAGCCTTTGAGCGAGATATGGTATGCGGTCTTTGACATGGCGTAACTGAGTTTTACACCACGAAGTTACCGCTGTAAATAAGGAGGGTAAAAGACACCGAAATTCACGAAAATTTCGTAACTTTGCAGAATGAAATTTGAAAAACCGCCATTAACATATAAAGAGCAAATCGAACTTTTGAAAAGTCGAGGCTTGGTATTCGATGATGAGCAGAAAGCAGAACTGCAATTATCGAATGTCAGCTATTTCAGGCTGAGTGCGTATATGCTTCCTTTCAAGAAAAATATTCACTCTGAAATAGTTGACGAGTTCCGATATGGAACAAACTGGAAATCGGTCTACGATTTATATGTTTTCGACAGAAAATTGCGACTTCTGGTATTTGATGCCATCGAGAAAATCGAAGTGGCTATACGGTGTCAGTTGGTATATGTCCTATCACACAAATATGGTTCGCATTGGCAGGATAATCCTGCAATATTGAAAGATCCATACGTCATTACCCTTAATGACGGAAGCAGTAAAACCGTTGACGTTTACACCGATATTCAAAATCATATTGCCGAGCAATTGATTAGCCAACAAGCCGAGCTGTTTATAAAGCATTACCACGAGACCTACGACGAGCCGCAAAACCCTCCATCATGGATGAGCGTCGAGGTAATGTACTTCAACCAACTGTCAAGGATATGTTCCAACCTGCGAGAAAGAGCCGACAAAGTCGCGGTTGCAAAGCATTTCTCGCTGCCTCCCGATGAATTTATTTCTTGGCTGCACACTATCAATTATGTGCGGAATATCTGTGCGCACCATGCGAGATTGTGGAACAGAGAGATAAAAATAGTACCATCAGTACTGCGTTTCTCCAGAGATAAGGTATGGATTTCCGACCCGGCACAAGCTAAAAGAAGCAAGATTTATTATACCTTGTGCATGATAAATTACTTGTTGCAGTCGGTCAATCCAAACTCCTCATTTTCGGAGCGCCTAAAGCAGTTGATTTCCGAATATTCTCCGAAAATAAGTGCGATGGGATTCCCGGAAAATTGGAAAAGCGAAGAAATTTGGAAATAATGTGCCTAAAATTTTGGCGGTTCAGAAAATAGTAGTAACTTTGCGGAACAAAACCGACAACACATTGTTTACAAGATAACAAGCCTCTCAGGCGTCCGAAAGGAGCATACTTGAGGGGCGTTCTTTATTTTAGGTCATTGCTATCATTAGCGATGACCTAATATTTTATAGATAAACAGAGCCGCCCCGGAGGGCGACCCTGCAAGGAGAGAGGGAGGAAAGGGGTCAGATTCGGCGGAACACGTGATTGTTGGCGCCCATGTTGTAGTCCCACATGAACAGGTCGCGTCCGAAGGCTTCATAGTCGAAATAGCGCGAGAGGTCGCCCATCAGTTTTTCGAGGTTGTAGCACTCATTGACGATGTGCCGGGCGAAATCTTCTTCGCTGTCCCATTCGCCGCAGTAGGCTTCCTCGAAGTTGTCGAGTTCGTCGGCAAACTCCATGTAATCGTCTACGGCATCGACATCGTACTTGTCGCACAGCTCCGTGTATTCCTGAATGTGGTCGAAGTCTTCCTCGGACATGAAGCCCTCGTTGTACCACTGGCGGGGGAACGCCTCGTAGTCCTGGGCCATCAGCTCCGGGTCTTCCTCGTCGGCGTGGATAGCATTGCAGAAGTCGATAAACTCGTCGTAGTCGCTGAAGCTGCTGAGGTCGATCCACAGACCGCAGAGAGAGCCTTCGTTGTACTTGCCGTAAGTACCGACATAGACGGAGGGTTCACCGTCGCAGCCGCTCTTGTGTTCGCTGACCGCTTCCTGAAGTTCTTCGGGCGTGTAGCCCAGTTCGGCGAGTCGTTCTTCGACTCTTGGAGTGATGTTGAGTTCTCCGAATTGTAGTCTCATTGTAGTTGAAATTGAGGGGTTAAACATAAGGTTCATTGTTTTTGTTTTACACTGCCCCCAAAGTGCCTTCGGGCGGACCGATGAGGCAAGGGTGATTGCCGTTCTGCAACGAAGCGAAGAACGGAGGAACGCGGAGCGCAAACCTGCCCTTGCTGTTCCGAACGGAGGTAATAACTTTGCGGCGTAAAACAGGGCAATGGGCCTGACGTGGTAGCCCGACAGATGGAAACGAAGATGAGAACGGAAAGCAGGGGTTGCTCAACACCAAGAGTCAGAAGAACAGCCGGACGGGCTGCATGACCGGAGCAGGGAGCGGTCAACAAGAGAGGATGCAGGTGTGACCCGACGAGTCTCTGTGCCGGTGCTTACGAATATGGCAAGTGCAATGACGGCTCGCGGACTGAGGCTTGACCTACTCGGCGACCACGACACCGCTTTATCCTGCAAGGCGTTCCATATAGACAGGCAGACCCATTCCTTAATTATGGCTCGGACTATGAGAACTTCCACCGCCTACCTCTGAAAATCAAGAGTAATGTCCGAGGATGATTCCGACCGCCAAAATCCACGGAGCGAAAAAGTGCGATACGTATGTTGCCGATGCCGTACCGCTGACAATTGGAGTATGCGGACAGGCCGACAACCCGAAGGGTCACTGCCGAGAACGGAACAGGCACCTGACACATCGTGTGCTATGACCAGAAAGATGGGCCACTGCTCACGCCAATTATGAAGCCGCGCTGTTCAACGTGACCACAATATGGGCGCACCGCTGAATGTTCCGCGGCATCTGACCCCTCCCTCACTCCTGCAAAGTGTCGCCCTCCGAGGCGGCTCCATCCAATGAAAAACCGCCGACGCCTCACGCGCCAGCGGTTCCGGTAACTTCAAAATCTGTAATGACTGTTGCCGCATCCCTGCGGCGCAACGATTGGGAATGTTCTTGATGCAAAAGAATATCATATCACGCACGGCACCATCGAGCGGATGGCGATGTGCTTTATTTCGTATTCATACCCGGCGGCGTCGCCCGACGGGAGGCCGCAACGCTGCTCCGACTCAACTTGTGGATGTGGCGCTTCGAGCGAGCCGATCAGGTAAGACTTGCCGTTTACGTCGGTAACGACAAAACCGAGGCAAGGATTCCTCGGAAGCCGCCGGTCGGTAAGAAATTTCAAGGTGGCGGTGTCCTCGTAACCGGCACTGTCCTTTTTGGTCTTGCACTCGCAGGTCGGCTCGTCGAAGAAGGCAATCGGATGAACGTCTGTAAGGACAGCCACCGTCATGCCGCAGATGGCAGAGAGGTCAACTCGCCTCGGCAGATGTCGGCAGTCAATCCAGCCGATAGCCTTTATTCCGGGAAGTATCTGTGTCGAAGTCCGCATAGTCGTAGAAAACGTAGAATAGAAAATTATGGCCGCTGAAATCAATGAGATTTTTTGCGGTTATATTGTTTTTTCGCCCTGTCTCGCATCATGTAGATGTTGCGCTGACGCTGATAACGTTTGGCGATGGCGTTCCAGTTCTTCTCGGTCGGCTCGATGCCGTGCTTCTCCATCCAGGCATAGATCAGCTCGTCCTGACGCTTGCCTATCTTTCCGAAGTGATGCAGTTCCTCCCAAAGCTGAATGTCGAAGCGGTTGCGGATAAGATTGAGCAACATCGACATGGCACGTGGCGGCAGGTAATTGTACGTCTCCGGCGGACGGTTGCGGAACGTCGGAATCCTGACGGCCAGTTTGCCGTCGGCGCAGACCTCCGGCTCCATCCCCTCCGGCAGCTTGGCCATATACAGTTCGAGCGTCTTGCTCTCGACAGAGCCACGGGTAAGATGAACCGGCACCTCGCCGCCGTGTTCGTTTACGAACCACTGCGCGAGATAGTCTTCCAGAGGTAAATAGATGCAAAGGTTGCTCATGAAACAGTCTGATTTATATACAAAATTACCTAATATCAGCGTGTTAGCCTAATAATCAAGGGGGATAATGGGTGACTTGCGGGGATACTTCGGAGTCGATTAGCGATTATTTTTATCAGCCCGGCAAAGAGTAAAAATATGGGAGTGGTATAATCGGCGGGGTGACAGCGTTGACACGGGAGCCACGGTGACACGAAATCCAAACTGCGATGCGTAAAGCCGCTTAACTACAATACTTTATCTTTTTTGAAAGAAAAATAAGTATGTATAGGTATGGCTCGGAAGTGTCAACCGTTGGCTCTGAAAATTTTCGGAAAATCGAAAATGACTACAAGTGTCAACGATTGTCAACCATAGGGGAATATGATAAATAGTTGATAACCAAAGAGTGCTTTATTGTCAACGCTGACTTTCGCGGAACATACGCTTTTGCTTTCCTCTGATTGAGTATTGGAAAATAAAAAAGGCCAACATCCGGGTGTTGACCTGAGAGATAACATAGGGGAAGATAATGTCAGAACGGCAGATCTTCCTCCTTGTCGGGAGTGTCAAAGAGCGAGGTCGGCTTTGGAGGAACCGCCGGAGATACAGGTGCGGAGTCGGTCGGGTCCGCGTCCTCGGCCATTTCCTCTGTCTCGGTTATTACTTCGGTTTCGAGGTTCAGCCCGAACTCCGCTTTGAGCATGGCATAATTGAAGCACATAGCCTTGGGGCGGTTGACTTTCATCTTCTTGGTCTGAGTGCCGTTCACCGTTTCAAAGGTATAGTCCGGCGTACCGTTTGCGAGAAGAATAGTGAAGCGGTCCTGTTTCAGACCGAGGAACGAGGGATGCGAGCGGAGATATGAGAGCATCGTACTCCAGTTGCTACGGTTGGCAGTGGCGTTAGCCGCACCCCTGCCGTTGAAAAGTCCGGCTACTGCGGCGCTGTTCAGATACAGCACGGGAGTAGGCTCGGCGAATATCATATCCTCCTTCATGGTAGTGGAGCGGAAAGTGCGGTGCCACTTGATGCGGAAATGCGCCTTGTCGATGGCGCGGCCCTGGGTATGGAAGCCTTGAAGCGCCTCCCAGAAGTCGCCCATCTCGGAACTTTCCTGAGCGGTCTCGTTCTGCAGACGCATACCGGCCACGGCCACCGTGAGCAGGTCGTTGTAGCTGAACGGCAACGACAGCACCGATTCGAGGGTGCGGAAAGCGGCAAGCGGAATAATCCAGTTGCCGAAGATACGGTCATGTATCTTCTCGCCCTCGACAATCTTAGACAGCTCCGATTTAGTGAGGGAGTAGGCGTTTGAGAAATTTTTCTCAAACATTTGCCGGTGGCCGAGGACTTCGAGGGTCAGGTGTGTATTGCCGAGCGAACACATAGCCACAAGATCCTCGTAAGCGTCGCGCTCCGGCTTTGTGAACGATGTCTTGGAGAAAGCAAGGAACAGAACACGGGTAAAGAGTGCCATGTCCTGTGTGGGCTTATCCTGGCCGCATAGGGCTATCCCGGTGGAGATGATAGTCTGCGCCGCCATGCCGTCCGTGTTCTGATTCTTCTTGGTCTGACCGCCTCCGCCCCACAGACCTTTGAGGTATGCGATTTTCCGCACATCGAGGTCGTTCTTATACTCGTCGAAAACGACAAGCGAATTGACCGCCTGACTGACGCGGTCATTCATGGCCGGAACGGAGGTAACGCCGAGGTTCGGCGGGTCAACGCTATGTATAAAGAACGACTGGAGAGAGGTCGCAAGCGTAGTTTTGCCGGTGCCTTTCTCTCCGAAAAGGTTAAGGATTGGGAAATGGCGTGTGCGGTTGAAGATAACATCGCGGTAGAGAGTGGCAAGCAGGTAGCAGAAAGCGATTTTGGCATTGTCGCCAAATACTTTGACGAGTTGTATGGCAAAGTCGTAGAGCTTTATGCCGCTGCGGTTTTCATGGATGAAAAGCCGCTCGAACTGATAGATTTCGGGGTTGTTCTCATACATCTTCGATGTGGCCGGGATATAGAACGACCTGGAGGGGGCGGTTTCCACGATACCGAGGTCATCGACGGCCAGGAAGCGGTCGCCGTTGAAAACGCCGTTGCCAAAGGCGAAGAAGCCGTTGACGGCATCCCAGCCCATCTTGCGGACACGCTCTGCGGAGCGGGTGCCGCGATAGAGATATTCCTTTACGTTGTTGAGCTTGTCTATCTTGGCTCGCCATATATAATTGCCGACGGAGCCGACGCGCTGCTGAAATGTAGTGAGCGAGCATAGTTCAGACTCCCTGAACTCTATCTCGACCGCCTCGTTGAATTTGTTTACCATGCGGAACAGACGTGTGCCGTTGGTCTCGTCTTTGATATGGTAAAGGGATTCGAGGAAGAAATTTGAGAGCCTTACGGCTTCTCCCTCGTCGTAGGTATAGAAGCAGTTGTCGATGATGTTCAGATTGCACTGGCGCAGAAGTTCCTTCCTGCGCTCGGCATCGTTCTTCGGGTCTGACTTGGCGGCACGTTGCCGGGCTTCCCCTTTGGCACGGCTTATGGCGGCTTTCCACGATTTGACTGTGCCGTTGATTTTGGCGAGAGAGGCGATGCACTCGTCAGCGATGGCATCGTCCTTGATATGTCGCAGCAGGTCTGCGACCTCGGCGACAATCACGCGCTGTTCGGCAAGTGATGAAGCCACGGAGAATTTCTTCTCCGCGACCCAGAGGATAAACGGCTTCTCAGGAATGGCGGCGTAAATCTCCGGCGAGAGAATGTATTCGTCGGCGTCGTTCTTGTGGAGAATAACGGCATCATCATCGGCTTTTTCCTCGTTAAACGGCAGCTCGCGCACCGTGACATCGAAACCCCGGCGCACGGCTTCGGCTCCGTTAGTCATAACGGCCTTGAAGCCGGGCCCGAAAGACTCATCTTTCGGAGGGTCGGAGTCCGGGATAAAGCATAGGGATTGTATATGCTTTTTGAGGATGTCGAACTGGGTGCCACTCCAGGCGGTGCCGAGAGTGGCGACGGTGTTTTCAAGCCCGATGGACTGGAGGCGCAGGACATCGGGCGCACCCTCGACGATATTATAGTAGAGCGCATCACGGCAACGGCTTGCCCTGTCGATGCCGAAAACGGACTCACCTTTGGTAAATACCGACGAGTTGCACGAGTTGACGTATTTTCCTACCTTGTCGGCCTTATCGTCGCCGAGATAGCGGGCGGTGAAGGCAATGACGCGCCCGAAGCGGTCGCGGATAGGGATAACAAGGCGGTTTCGGAATAAGGTATATATCCGACCACTCTTTTCATCCCGTTTGTAAATGCCGGACTGCACGAGCAGATCTTCTGTGATAGCTTTGCTCTTGCAGTATTCCATAAGAAGTTTACCGTCCTTCGGAGCCAGACCGATGCCGCAGGTGGAGCAGAAATCCTCCGGCCATCGTGAGTAAGCGTACTCACGGGCAGCGCTGGCTTCATCGCTCAGTTCCACTCGGAGCTGATCGAAGAAGAATTTATGCACCGTGGCGACGGCGGCCAGGACTGATTCTTTCAGTTTCGCCGCCTCCTTTTGTTCGTCGGTCTGTTCTTCCTGAGTGTATTCGATATGCAGATTGTTGGCTTTTGCGATGGCTTCGACGGCCTGTAAAAAGTCCATCCCCTCGCGCTCCATATAGAATTTGATGCCGTCACCCCCACGGTGGCAGCTATGGCAGAACCAGAGGTTTCTGCCGGGCGTGATGGAGAAGGAGGGTGTGTTCTCGGAGTGGAACGGGCATGAGGCGAACATCGTTGAGCCACGGCGACGGAACTCCAGCCCCCACGATTTCAGAACATCCTCGATGTCGAGATTGCGTACCGCCTCTATTGTCTTGTCGCTTATCATAATTCTTTGGCTTTATCCCAGCAGTCGATGATTGACTGGCCGGTGTATTTGAGTCTGCGCGGATTGCCGTTGCAGGGAGAGATCAGACCCATGCGGCGCAGTTTGCGCAGGGTCTTGTGGCAGATGCCAAGTTCGGCACAAGTCCGCTTAACCGAAAATACACCGTCGGGGTCGCATTTGGGGCGTATCTCAATCATGGCTGCGGTTGCTCTGTGTCGGGCGGCGTATCATCAAAGATACGCTTCCCGGCCTCGTCCTCGATAATCTGTTTGGCGTGTTCGGGTATGCGGCAGGCCATACCTTTCCAGTTGAAGAAGGTCTGCCGCCGGACACCGGCCAGTTTGGTTACGCCGGTCACGAACTCGACCCTCTCCCAATAGGAAAGAGTGTCAAGAAAGGCGTTGAGCTGCGTGGCCTCAATATGCTTTATATCGTTGTTCGTCATAAGCGTTCAGATTTGTTTGTTCCAGAAATTTATAATCTCGCTTCCGAGATAGAATTTCTTTGCGGTAGACTTTCTGACACCTGCTTTAATGCGTCCGGAGAGGGTATATTTTCTCAGGCTGTTGCGGTGGATACCGAGCAGTTCGCAGGTTTCTGTAACTGTATAGCGTGAGTTAGGCTGTACCTTTGGGGCTTCCGTTACCATAATCAATAATCCTTACCGTCTGCGAACAGATAATCAACATCAATGCCGAGAGTTTCGGCAATGATATTTTGGATTATCGGTTCAGGTTTGAACTTGCCGCCTATCCACAGGCGCACAGTGACCTCGGAGCGCCCCGTCGCGTCCATGAGGTCTTGAATAAGTTGTCTTCCGGGAGAGAGCTGCGCCATCTTTTCCTTGTAGAGTTCCGCGAGGGAAATTTTTCTTTTATCCATTATAAGGAAAATTTTAGTGGGTAAATCTTTGGTTATATCAAGAAGAAGTGCTAACTTTGCAATGAATTTAGTAAGGCAACGAAAGCAACTAATTCTTGGTTTGGTTAATATAACCGCAAAGTTAATGCTTTTATTGCATATATTCACCACTAAAACGGCAGAAAAATTGTTAAAAATATGAGGCCGAAAGGACAAATATTTGACTTAAAGACGTTTAGAAGCGACTACAATCTCACGCAGAAGGAGATTGCGGAAGCTGTCAAGCGTCCTCAAAGTTTTCTGTCCGCGATAGAACACGGCAAACGTTCAGCACCTCCTGGCTTTCTCGATGACCTGACGCGGTTATATGATGTGGATAATATATCTGATTATTTACGCGACAGGGACGAGCCTACATTCGGGGAAGTAAAGAACGTAAAGGATGCCATTGTGAACTCTCCGGGCGGTCTGATACTGCTGAATGAATTTGACGACAGACTAACAGCAAAAGATATTCTCAGAATATTGTCAATAGAGGAAGAAACGAGGGAAAAAGAGATAAAGCAAATGCCTCCACAAGCACCACCTCCCGAAAGTTCCACGGTGGCAGAGTTGGTGAGGCTGCTGTCAGAATCTCAGGCTCGGTGCAACAGTGCCGAGGCGAGAGTCAAAGAGTTGGAATTGCTTGTCGCCGACTTGCAAGCACAACTCCCCAAAAAGAAAAAAAAATAAACCTTGTACATTACCTTGTACATGGCAGAATAGAGTTTGTTATATATTTGTAAACCAGCTGTATAGAGCCGCAATAGCAATACCTCATAATCAGGGAGTCCTAGGTTCAAGCCCTAGTGGGACCACCCTTAAATCGGACTATATATTTGAATTTCAAATATATAGTCCGATTTGCTTTTTGATTTTGTCCACAAATTGTCCACCAAACCGAAAATTAGCATCCCGTGGACAAAAAATTTTTCATCTCGGAGCGTTAAATTTTCATAAATGCTAAAATCCTCAGAAAAATCCGTTGGCTCAAACATTTCATCGGAGGAGGGTGTTTTCTATTTCGGTGACTGTTTCACCGATCTCTTACAAATACCCCTCCGTTATGATTGACGCTAACAAATACGCCCAAGCGAAGAGGATTCTGCAGGAGTGGAAGACCTCGCATCACGATGAATACTGTTGTTTCACTGACTGGATGCATGACCGTGACGGTTCAGGTTTCATGGAAATATTCAACAATGCCATAGCCTTCCTACCGCTTTTTGAAAAAGCCATCATAAGACATATCAAGGATGACAAGACCGACGGCATCACAGACATTGAATCCATGCTCAAGGAAATCGGTCTTGAATCCCATCTGATGAAAGGGTTGAACACACCACACATCACCGGCTCCACATTCATGCCTATGATGGCTTGGCTTTTCTTTGGCCGCAGCTTTGAGTGCATGGTGGAACATGGCGAGGAACTGCTCAGGAATCAGAAACAGAATTTCCTGATGCGCATCGCCATCAAGAACAACATAAAGTTTATCGTCCGACAGAGTATCTCCATCAACGCCCGCAAGGAAGAAGCCTGGATCCATTTCGTAGACGAGCAACGAGAGATGGGCGTTGAGCCTACGGTCACAGGGAATGTTGTCTCCAAATTCAAATCCATTGGCGGCGATGAGAAAGAAAAGCTGAGACAGTCGGAGAAGAAACGCCCGGCAGGACGAGCTGTGAAACGTCGTTCACTCACGGAACTGATACCAAACGGAGATGATTATCTATACGAAACCATCGACGATCACGTGAGAATACGCAACAGTGGAAAGGATTTCGCCATGCTCTATATCGTGCTTCATGAAGGGCAGGCATTAGCTCGTACAAATATCGTGGAATTTCATGCCGCCTTGACAGATCGGTACAGAAATAAACCGGAGGTATCCATACCTACTCCCCGTAGCATCCAGGAGGGTCACAAGAGCCTATCTGAAATAGTAACCATTGGAGGCAATCGTTTGCGCGCGTTTGAGTTACCGGGATACAAGGAAGAGTTCAAGGAGATCTGGAAAAAACTCAGCATAACGGACTATCGATATAGTTCATAATATCATCCTCCACCGAAATCATTTTATCAGAAGCCATCTGACAGCAATGTCGGGTGGCTTTTGTCGTTTTAGGCCGTTTCCGGAAGCTGCGAAAATGGCTAAATTCTTCGTTTAATTTCGTTACGAAGTAAAACGAATTTAAACCACTGTGTATCAGTGTTGTATATTTGCAAAGCGAGAACTTTTGTATTTACTTTGCACCGCTGAAAGACACACGATACGCAGTGGCAGCGAAGCTCATCAGGGAAATTGACCGGTCGCCCCGAGAGCCATCGCCATAGAAAAAAGCATCGTCATGTCGATCAGACTTGTCCGCATTTAAATGTTGTCGGTGCGGGCATTGAGTTAACCCAGACGACGCGAGATTTTCAACAATGACAGGATTGTCCCAACTTTTGCAGGAAGGAGCCGCGGGCCTCATGGTCAGTGTTCCCCTGTGCGACCTCAAGGAACTTGTCGATTACACAATTGCCAAGACCAAGGAGAAACTGCTGCCAGTGTTGAAGGCAGCAGATGCAGATCCGCTGATTCCCCGTTTGGAGGTGATGCAGATGCTTGGTGTGTGCGCCAACACCCTTAGGAACTGGCGCAAGAGTAAGTATCTTGAGGCAGTGCTTGTAGGCACAAAAGTCTACTACCGCACGTCAGCCGTTAACAAAGTCCTCGACGAGTATGGAAAAGAAAGATGATGTAAAGAAAGGTCTTGACCCTATCCTTGTGCTCGGCAAAGCGGTCGACCATCGGGAATCGTTGCGCGGATGCGAGTTTCCCCTCGGTGCCATGCCGATGAAGATTCAGAGGATTGTACGCGAGGCAAACAGTTGCTACGGTTATCCCGTGGACTATCTTGCCGGTGCCATGCTTGTGGCAATAGGACTCGGCATCGGCAACACCCATTTCGCCAGACTCAAGGGTAAATGGGACGAGAGTGCCATCCTCTTCCTTGCCCTCGTCGGTAAACCGGGAGCCTGCAAGTCGCATCCGCTGAATTTTGCCATCCGCCCGTTCACCGAACTTGACGGCGAGGCAACCCGTGCCTATGTCAAGGCTTGTGAGGAATACGAGGCTCAGCGTGAATTGCCAATGAAGGAGCGCACGGATCCGCATCCGAAGATGCCGGTATGCAAACGCTTCCTGATTTCAGACGCTACGCCGGAGGCCATGCTGATGATCCATTCACAGAATCTTCGCGGCATCTGCATGTGGAATGACGAGCTTGCCGGGTGGTTCAAGAACTTCAACCGCTACAACAAAGGTTCTGACGAGGAGTATTGGCTGAAACTGTTCAACGCCAACCCCACATTCTCCGACCGCAAGGGGATGAAGAACTCCGTCTACATCTCCCGGCCTTTTGTCAGCGTTGTCGGCACGATTCAGAACGGTATCCTCAACGAGTTGGCCCAAGGCAGCCGAAGCAGTAACGGCTTCATTGACCGTCTGCTCTTCGTCATGCCCCAGAATCAGGACAAGGTGGCGTGGAGCGACCTGGAACCGACCTTCGACATCGAGGAAGAATGGAGGCGCATCATCAACAGGCTCGTTGAACTGCCCATCGATTCCGATGAGGACGGCAATATCCGCGCGGTATCCATTCCTTTTGCTCCGGATGCCAAGAGGCGGCTCTACGAGTGGCAAAGATGCAACACCGAGGAATGCAACCGCGAGGAGGACGATGCGCTGAAGGGTGTCTACAACAAGTTCGATTTCCATGCCATCCGGTTTTGCCTGATTATCCAGATGGCGCGTTGGGTTTGCGGAGATGCAGACAAGGAGGAGATTGACCTTACTACCGTAGAGAACGCCGTTTCACTCGTCGATTACTTCAAGGCCACCGCAACCCGAGTGCAGGGAATAATCCGCGAGCTGGAACTGACCGAGCAGCAGAAAGCAGTCATCGGAGCGTTGCCGCAGGAATTCTCAACGGAAGCCGGAGTGGCAATCGCCTCGCAGATGGGTATGCCGGAACGCACGTTTAAGGATTTCATCAAGCGGTTCACAGGAGTGCAGTTCAGGAAGGAACGGCATGGAGTGTATTCAAAGCTTTAACTCCTGCATTTTCCGCATTATCCGCATTTTGAAATTCAAAAATGCAGAAAGTGCAGGAAATGCAGACAAAAGTTGATGAAATGAACAATCACAGATTCATACTCCAGCCCTACAAGGGCCCGGGCTCCCGACACACTTGTCCATCATGCGGCAAACGGCGCTGTTTCTCGCGATACATCGACACGGAGAATGCAATCGCATTTCCCGATGATATAGGCAGATGCGACCATGAGCAGAGTTGCGGCTTTCACAAGACACCAAAGGATTATTTCAGCGAACATCCCTATTCGGTTCCATCCCCGGCTTCGGCAATCCATCGACCGGAATTGCCCAAGCCAAGGAGTCCATCGTTCATCGACGCAACGATTGTCACCCAATCATTGCGAGGATATGCGGCCAACAACTTCCATTGATTCCTTGTGTCGCGCTTCGGCCCCGCTGATGCCGGGGAACTGGAGCAACGCTATCGCATGGGCACATCTAAGCACTGGCATGGCGCGTGCGTCTTCTGGCAAACTGACCGACTCAACCGAGTCCACGCAGGCAAGGTGATGCTCTACGACACCGAATCCGGCAAGCGCATCAAGCAACCATTCAACCATGTGACGTGGGTCCACTCCCTGCTCCGGTTAAATGATTTCAATCTTCAGCAGTGTCTTTTCGGAGAACATCTGCTGTCGGAGAGACCGAATGACCCGGTTGCATTGGTGGAGAGCGAGAAGTCGGCAATCATTGCCTCCTGGTATCTTCCACAGTATGTGTGGCTCGCAACCGGCGGTAAACACGGTTGCTTCAATGAAACGGCATTGCGGTGCCTATGCGGTAGACAGGTCACACTTTTCCCCGACCTTGGCGCGACCGTCCATTGGAGAGGAAAGATGGAGTTGATGAAACGGCTCGGAATAGATGTGTCGCTTTTCGACTTCATGGAACTCAACGCCTCGGTGGACGAGCAGACCGAAGGTCTCGACATTGCCGACTACCTCCTGAAGATTGAGCCTGATGAAGCTATCCTTCAATCTATGATACGCCGCAACCCGTTCCTCGGCAAACTCATCGAGGACTTAGACATGCATCTTGTCTCGGTTGAGCGGATGCCACAACAAACCCGATTGAGCAGTCAACCCGATTCATTAACCCGCCGGACAACCGGCACAAACCCTTTATCCCAATGACTAAAATCAAATCAAACCCCAAATCCATCGAGTCAACCAAGTTGACCGATAAAACCCTTAACCCCAACCCCCAAATGAAACAGAAAACTGAAACAACTCCCGCATCGGCTATGACCGATGCACCCGTAGGACCCGTTGCAACCAATGCTCCGGTTCTCCCTCTCTATGCCGGAACTCTGGCATCAGAACCTCTTGTTGAACCCGTGGCCGTCAGTGAACCCACTACTCCCGGCACCTCGGCAGAACCGCTCACTCCCGAGCGCCCCAAGCTGTCGGGCAAAAAGCTGATGTTGGCTGAACGCGATGAATACGTAGCCACGTTTCTCTCGCCGCACTCCGTCACCAAGAAGCACGGCATCAACATCGATGACTCCCTTTGGGAGGAACTCGACACCGTGGTCAGAAGATTCGGCAAACGTGGCTCGACAGTCACCGCCTTGGTTCACCACATCCTTCGTGACCATCTTGACCGTAACGCTCAGAACCACGAAGTCTGGCGTAAACTCTAACTGAAAATTGCACCTTGTTCAGCGTCCTGAGGGGGCTTGGCGAAGCCAATTTCATGGCGGCGCAGCCTCTGCGAAGCTATTGAAAAAAGTTGGAATGGCAATATACCTTTTGAGGAACTCAAAAGGGGCAAATCCGCCCGTTCCCCGGGTCGTATTAGCCTTTCTCCCGATGGTCGCTGAACTGGTGCAATGATTATAGTCACTTAAACATACGAGCCATGTACAACCCTGACGAAAAGAACGGCCGTCCGAGGCTCGGACGGGCCAAGAAGAACATCTCTTTCCGCATAAGCTGCGACCGTGACGAGGCTGACATAATCACCATCAAGGCGGCTCGCGCCGGTATGCCGAAGGCTGTATATATCCGCGAGTCTGCCGTGGCTAACACGTTCACGCCCCTGCTGTCAGGTGCCGAGAAGGAGTTCATTCACGAAATAAGGAAACTTGGAAGCAATCTCAATCAGATTGCGAAAATGGCGCACGAATGCGGCTACAAATCGGCGGCCGCGAGTGCCGAAAACATTATCAACGAACTTGCTGAAATCATCGGCAAGGTCAAAAAACGAATTGAAAAATGATAGGAAAAATACTTAAATCCGGGTCGTTCGCGGGGAAGGTCGACTACGTTCTCCGCGTCAAACACGACCACAAAATCTTTACTCTCGACACCTGGAAAGTGCTCGGAAGCGATGGACTGATGGGTGAAAAACGCAATCAGATCATCGCGAGTTTCGAGGCGCAGGCGATGCAGAACCAGCGCATCGGCAAGCCTGCCGGACACATAACGCTGTCGTTCTCCGAGGAGGACAAGCCGCGGCTTACCGACGATTTCATGTTGAAAATCGCAAAGGATTATCTCCGGATGATGCACATGCAGAACACCCAGTGGCTCATCGTGCGCCATTACGAGACCACCAATCCGCATTGCCACATCGTGTTCAATATGGTCGACAACCGGGGCAAAAGGCTCGCCGCCGGACGCAACCGGTACTGCAACAAGAAGGTTCTTGAGGAACTCAACAAGCGCTATCGTCTTGCAAAACCCAAGAACCAGCATCCCGAAATCGAGAAGCTTCACGGCATTGACCGTGCCATCGCCGAGATAAGGATCGCCGCAAAAGCGGCTTTGAAATCCGCCAAGAGCTGGGATGAATTCAACCTGCTTTTATCGAAATACAACGTCACCACAGAATTCAAAAACCGCAAGGGTACCAAAATTCCCGAGGGAATAAGGTTCCAGACAGGCGACTTCAAGGTGAAAGGTTCGGCCATCGGCGATGAATTCAAGTTCAGCAAACTCGATGCTTATTTCGAATCCTTCAAGCCGAAAGAGAAGCAACCGAAGACCCAGGTTCGCGCAAAAGCCAAATCGGCCGACCACGATTCCGGCATCAATGCCACCCTTAACATGGCGAAGGAAACGGCTTCATTTGCCAATGAAACAACCTCCGGTTTAGCTTCCGCAACCGCCAGTGCCGTAGGCGATCTGTTCCAGCTCGGTAGCGGTTTTGACCCCGATGCCGAACGCGAAGCACGCGAATTGATGAAGAAACGTAAACGTAGAACCCCTAAACTACACTTCTAATGAGTAAGAAAACCGACAACCCTATCCCGGCTGACAACAGCCTCCTTATCGAAAAAATCAATATTACCGTCGGGCGCATTGAAGAAACCCAGGAGAAAGGCTTTGCTTTTCTCGAAAAGAAAATTGACAAAATCCCGACGACTCAGGCACCTCCACCTTCGCCACAAGAGCCACCGGCGGCAACTCCATTCGAGGTGACACTGCCCGATGACATCGCCCGAAGCGGAGATATCCGGAAATTGGGTGAGGCCATGCAGATCACCAATGGATCCATGAAAACCGTGGTCCAGGGCATGGGCGAACTCAGCAAATCGATCGCTGAGATTCCCCATGTCGATGCGAAGTCCATGGCGGAAACCGTGGCAACTGCAACCGCTACAAAAGTCGAGGCAAACCTCTTGCCGAAAATCCAGCAGGCAGTTAAGGATGCCGTCCCTTCACCTCAACCGACCAAGGCTCCAGCCATCGGCGTGGACGACATACGGAGCATCAACGCAAAGCTCTCTCGTATCGAGCAGAACATTGACTTTCGTGAGAAGTGCCAGGCGCAATCCTCACTGATAAAGAAAATCGGAATAATCCTGATTGTCGACATGCTCATCGCAGTCGGTTCCCTCTGGTGGGTACTAACCCTCCGCGAGGAGAACGAGCATCTCCGAAGAGTCGAATGGCTTTACCGCTGGAGCCGAAACTCGTTCAAGGACTCGGAAACATTTCAAGACTTCGAACGAAAAATGCTCTACGGCACAAAGGAAGAACGAGAGAACTACAAGACGGTAATCTTCAACAACGAGCGTACCGTCCCGCAGTTCCAGTACTTCCGCCCATCGACGACTGGCGTCCCGAACCGCCCAAGCCCAAAGACGATGAGTCCAAGCAAGAGCCATCATCGTCGAAACCATATGGTGAACAAGAGTCGGCCAAGTCAAAGACTTCAGCGCAGCAACCCGCAACCCGTCCGAAATCCGACCTCACTCCCGGTGAAATCGAAGCCATCAAAGCCGTCCGCGCCAACCCCCACATCCCCGAAGACGCCAAGCCTCCCCTCCCAGACGGCTACTAAGTCCTCATCCCTCTGCTAACCAATTCGCCCCGGCAATCACTGTCGGGGCGAACTTGCTTAGTATGAGTAGCTATTTTTTCATTATTCTGATTGATTTTCGTTATCTTCGGACTGATTTGCGTTGTTGCGGCGCATTTGCTCTTTGCGGAAGTTGTCCCAGCAGCGGTTGAAATTCTTGTGGGATTTGTAGTAGGTTATGCCGGTTGCTTGTTTGAGCAGGTAGAGTGCCCTCATACCAAGGCCGTTGTTTCGTTTCTTGCCGTAGTTTGGGTTCATCAGGCGGCGGTCAGGTTCAAAATCGAGTCTTACAGCGTCTTGGTCAATGGCATCGACGCGGGCCATAAGGTCAAGTATGAAGGGTTGTAGATCGGGTGCTTCGGGCGGGACCAACAACTCTATTTCGTCATTGGCAAATTTGTGCTTTTCCCATTTCTTCGCTTCTTTGACGGTAATAAACTCCTTATCCATAATGTAGACCTCGCCGTAGGTCGAAACAAAAAACGGCTCGTCAACTTTGTTGAAGCGGAACATGCTGTGTCCTCGTCCGTTTGACTCGATATTGAAGGAATAACCCGTCAAGTCCATCGGAGAAATGGAGTCGCCAACTATGTTGTCATAGTTGAAGCGGACTCTGAAATTCTCAAAATCAAGGTGTTGTTGAAAGAAACCTGCAAGATTAGGCACCCACTTACGGCTCGTTGTATCTGCGAGCACGTTTATGTCAATCGAAAATTTATCGCTGTTCTTCAGCCAGACCTCGGTCGGACTATACCTGCCGTGGATGGTGTCGGTTCCTATTTCCTTTGAGCGCAGGGACACCGGGACGGAGGGATGCGCGTTAACGCCCATCCAGTCCGACCAAGAGAAGTGGTGGTTGCAGTTGTCGCTTACGCTGTCGAGTCCCTGTGCATTGGTGAAGCGGTAATATGACTTGCTTTTGAGGATGCGTGGGTATGACCAGCCTTTGAATTTCACCTTTGGGTCCGGATTGAGCATGAAGTCGACCATCTTCTCGCGGAACAGGAACACCGTGTCGGTGTAGGTTGTCAGAGTGGAATATTCCCGGACATAGGCGAGCATGTGCATCACCTTTTGCTGACGGGATTCCACGACAACCTCGGCAAGTTCGGTGGGGTTGTCCTGAAGAAAGATTGTATCGGCTTCGGCGTCCGGCACAAGTTTCTCCTTGTAGCCCATGTACCGCACCGTAAAAGGATAATCCAATTTGGCAATATAAGGCATACGTCCCTTGGAGTTGCAGATGCCGATTACATTGCCCTTGCCATCGAACACAGAGGCACTTGGCAATGGTGATTTGGTCAGAGAATCTACGACAACCGCAGAATGACGTGTCTGCCCCATCGTATTGAGAATGGATAGGGCAAACACAATCAGCAGTATGTCGAATCTGTTTCTCAATGTTATTTACCGGTTCCGAATCGGGAAGTGTCCGCGGAGGTGTCTTTGGGTTTGAAGCCGTTGAAACGCCAGATGAATGTCAGGCGAAGGTTGCGGGTCATGTCACGCACTTTCATACGGTAGTCCTGGCCTTGGGAGTTGATGTTCAGTGTCGGCGACCATTTGTTGAAAATGTCGTCGGCTTTAAGGTCAAGTTCGCAGCAACGCTTTTTGCCGAACTGCCATTTCACACCCGCGTCAACCTTCCACATGCTTGACAAGTCGGCAATTCCCTGTATTGACGGCGAAATATAGGAGAAGTCAACCGAAAGTGACACGGGGCAATTCTCTGTGAATCGGATGGTGTTGTTCAAGCCACCGTAGAAAATCCACTTTTTGTTGTCAAAACTGAGCGAATGGAAATGGTCGGCCTTCTCACGTTGATTGAATACATTGGCCGTAGCCGTGGCGTTCCAGACATATCCGACTTTGAAGGGCACGTTTAGGTTAAGTCCGACAGTGCGCTTGAAGTTCATGTTGATAGTCTGATAAATCAGCTTCAACTCGTCTGGCGATTGATATGGAAGTTGCACGGTAGCCTTGTCGCCGTATTGAACATAGAGCGTGGCTACATATTTCTGCTTGAAGATGTAGGAGAATTGCCCCGAGTAATTGAGGAAAGGCTGCAAAGCAGGGGTTCCAAGAATCTCGCTATAACCATTCAGATAGCTCGACCCTCCGCGTAGTTCCCAATAAGAGGGATATTCACGCTCGGCATTGAAACTCAACTGGAAAATTGAAGTCGGGGTCTTGTAGTAGGTGGCTCCAAGCTGAGGAATGAAATTCCAGTTATGACGATATAAGTTGTGGTAATATTCCATTTTGCCGGAAGCGGCAAAGGAAAGCCCGAACGGGAAAGAGTGTTGCAGACTGACGTAGAAGTCGGCGACGTCCTCTTTCTGAACGCCGTTAAATCCGTCGGATTGAGGCCGTTCGTACAACTGGCTGCTTCGATCGTCGGAGTGTTGATACTCCACGCCATAACCGAGCTGCCAGCCTTTAATATCATGCTCCTGATCAACGTATGCATGGTAGCGGTTGATGCGCTGACGATTGGTGGCTATCACAGTTTCGGTATCCGAGGGAAGACTGAAAAGGTGCTGTGTGCGGTGCTCGAAATAGTGGGTGAAGTCGCCCCCGACCGTCAGACCGAATGGAGCGGTATATTTGGCAGTCACGTTATGATAGCCTACCGGAGAATGATATTTTACGTCATTGAGGAAATCGCCGAGGTTTCCGAGGGTAAGGTTTCGAGAATAGGAGTAAGAGGTAATCTGCCCGTTGTATTTCAGCTTGAAATTCTTATAGCCAGCGGCGGCATATATGAGGTTGGAAAGCGTGGAACTTGACCGCCGTGAATCGTCCTCAATCATCTGGCGGTTGCCGTTGTAGAGGTGATTGGAAAACGACTGCTCGTTGTTCCACCCCTTAGCTTTTGTCAGACTGTAATTCAGGTCAAAAGTCCAATCCTTGATAGCGTAAGTTGCGGCCAGCGTTGCGCCATACGAGCCATAATGAGCCTGATTGTAACCCAGCCGCGCCTCGCCTTGCAATCCGTCGAGCGGTGTAGGCGTTTTTAAAACGACATTGATCACCGCGCCGTTGACATGATACTTCGCAGGGGCCGCATACATTACCTCGACTGTTTTCAGTCGGTCAATAGGCGTTGAATACAGGAGCTGATAAAGGTTGCTTACAGGCATATTTGTCAGCTCACCGTTGAGGATTATCGTAACCTCTGAGGCTCCTGCAAGACCATACATTCCGTTATTATTGACGACTCCGGGGAGATAGCCGAGCGCTTCGAGAATGTTGGTGACGGGCTTGTCCTTGACAATGCCGGGCAAGTCAACAACCAATATTCCATCTTGGCTTTTGACCTGCGGTTTCTCTCCATTCACGACAACTTCATTGAGTTGTTGCGTGGCGAGCGTGTCGGCGACCTCGGATTGGGCGTATAGCGTACCCCCCGAAATCAGAGTGAGTATTGTTATGAGCATCAGTTTCATGGTGCAAATTTAGATATAATAGACTTAACAAAGCCTTATTTAGTCTTATTTCTGCGGTGGCACAGAGAAGATTATGATGAAATATGGCTAAATTTGCAGTATGAAAAGCAATCGGTTCAGAAATATAAGTATCTCGGTAATCTGCCTCTTGGTCGTTTTATTGGGAATAAACATATGGTACTTGGTCGGGCTTTACGGCTCGATTGAGCAGACTACGCGGCAACAGCTACATCAGGCTCTCGTTGATGCTGATATTGACGAGGTACTGAATCGTGTGCCGAAACATCGGCTTGACACGATTCCTGGTTTTCAGCTTGAACAAATGTCCCAGTCGCGTAGCATCGTTGGCGACACATTGTATATCACCGTGGAAGAAGCCGGGAAGGAGGCCTTTGTCAGGAAGAAGGCACTCCCCAAAGGCACCAACTACTCCGATAATATGCTTTTTGAAATCGGACTGGGAGCGCATGAAACAATCGACCGTCACCACGGCCCGTTTATCGAGGATGTTGACAGTCTTTTCAAGCGCAGCCTTGCAAAAATAGGCATCCATCCAGAGGTATGCTCGGTAGTGATGGTTGACAGCCTCGGGAACTTCATGGCTGGAGACTCCACGAAGCTTTCTCAGAAGGATTTGAGTTATTGCGAAGTGGAATATGATATTTATGGCAACAGTTATCGCGGTTACTATTCTTCGCTGACAGGCCATATTCTCCGGCAGATGTGGGTGATTATCGCAACGACTTTGCTTATCGTAATTTTACTTGCTTTTGCCTTCTGGTATTTAATCAATACCGTTCTGAAGTTGCGCAGCATAGAGGAGATGAAGGACGATTTTGTCAATAACATGACCCATGAACTGAAAACTCCCATAGCAATAGCATACTCAGCAAACGATGCGCTGCTCAACTATGACGAGGGCAACGACCGGCAAAAGCAACAAAAATATCTCGCGGTTGCCCTCGAACAACTTAACCGTCTGAGCGGACTCGTAGAGAATATCCTGTCGATGAGTATGGAGCGAAGAAAGACCTTGGCTTTCAACAAAGAAGGCATAGAGCTGTTGCCCTTCGTCAGCGAAATTGCCGCATCGCAGGAACTGCGAACTGATAAGGAAATAAAGATTGAGGTTGAAGCCTCGCCGGAAAATGTCACTGTGGAGGCCGATCCGACACACCTTGCCAACATCATCCACAACCTTATTGACAATTCAATTAAATACTCCGGTTCGGCTGTCGACATTAAAATCAGAATAGGCACCGAGAGCATGGAGGTGTCCGATAATGGCATCGGTATATCTGCAAAGGACTTGCCCCACATATTCGATAAATTCTATCGTGTGCCGACTGGCAACCGACTTGATGTAAGCGGTTACGGCATAGGTCTTTTCTATGTCAAAAGCATTGTCGAGAAAATGGGATGGAATATTGAAGTAGAAAGTAAAAAAGGTGATGGCACAAAATTCATAATTCGATTCTGCCATGAAAAATAAAGTTCTGCTTGTAGAAGATGAGAAATCGCTGGCTATGATAATAGCCGACACGTTGACTGGCGAGGGCTTCGATGTGGCCGTAGCTTTTAATGGCGAGGAAGGACTGGCGACATTTCAAACCGATGGTGCGGATGTCCTCGTTATTGACATTATGATGCCTCGAATGGATGGATTTGAACTCGGTCGAAGAATCCGCCAAATCAATCCCAATGTCCCATTCATCTATCTGACCGCACTTTCATCACTTGACAACATAGAAGAAGGCTTTGAGATAGGAGCCAACGACTATCTCAAAAAGCCCTTCAAGATACGCGAACTGATAATCCGTTTGAAGGCCATGTTGCGCCGCTATGGGAGCAGGCCAACGAACAATGATGATATTTTCCCGATTGGAAAATACATCTACAACGCCACATTGCAGACTCTTTGCATCGACGGTAAGGATTTGGAACTTTCGCACATCGAGGCAAAAATCCTCTCGGTACTCGCCTCAAATATCGGCCAGACCGTGGAAGCGTCCCAATTGATGGAAGCCGTGTGGGATAGAGATGACATCTACAACCGCAATTCCCTCCACGGCTTCATCCACAAACTGCGCCGCCTGTTATCCGAAGATCCCTCAATCGCAATCCTAAATCAGCGAGGAATCGGCTACAAACTGACGGTGAAACCTTAAATTTAGTTCAACTTGCTGGCACTCGGTTTATAAAAGGCGTCAATTGAAATAATCTCTCTGTGTTCACCTTCGATTAGGCCTTCATTAATAGCTTGAGATTTAAGGTTGGCGACTCTATTTTGATCACATTTTTTGTCGATAAGTATGAGGCAAACTCCATAATTGCTTGATTCGGCTTTAAGATATGCGCTCAACTAATTGTAAAAGCCCTTCTTTAATCCTGAATTAGAAGAAAGTTTCATTTCAATTAAAACCTTTGATCGAGCCCCTGATGATAGTTTGAAATCAAGTTCCCCTGCTCCTGCATCACATTCACGGGTAAGATCTATGTTGTTCGCCTCGCAGTAAGATTGTGCAATGCAAAAGAATAAATGTTGTGCTTGGTTTCTGAATACTTTCCATTCTCCCCTATGATTAAATCGTACATACGATTATTCTCAATCAGACTCTTGTATTTTGAGCAGATCTTCTGAGTGATGGATATTACATTATCTAAATTTTTAATTGGTTTGAATGGCAACAGGTCACTGGGGAAAGAATATTCTCCTATGACAGCGGAGATGTATTCTCCATCTTTATCACTTCTGAAGTCATAAGGGACTCCTTTGAGTTCCTTATAATAATCCAATACATCCTTGAGCAAAGCTTTGTCCGATAGCAGGGGGCTCTTGAGTTGATGTTTTTTTACAGTCGTTCTGTCCTTCCAATCTATCCCCAACTCAGTGCATATCTTATTCCTGATTTGTTGGTTGTAATTACAAACATCATCAATCTCTCTCCATGAAGACGCTTGTGGTAATTTACTAGGGTGTTCAGTTCCGTGTTCCAAAATTAACTCGCTTTATTGAGGGTTTTGGAG
>CABUBG010000017.1:0-30009 GCA_902489785.1 uncultured Porphyromonadaceae bacterium | reverse complement strand
CTCTTTGAAATCCTCCGACAATAATAATCGCTTGTATTCAACTGAAATTTCAGCGTTTACAAGCAATTATTAAAATTTTACGTGGACAACAGTGCACTGGCTATCCATCGCAGCATGAACATCTTTAACCGCAACATACCGGCGCACGACGCCCCGAAAAGCCATCGTAATTGGATCTCATTCGTGATTCACCTGCTGGTGCTCTCACTCCTGTTCATATTACCCGATATCATCATCACTATCAGCTCGCCGGACACTCCCCGCATCCCCCCGGGTCTCTATCTGAAAGTGGCTGTGTATCTCATGGTGTTTTATATCAACTACTTCCTCATCATCGACCGCACCTTTCTGCCCCGACCACGCTTTCTGCGCTTTTTCCTGATAAACCTCATGATCGCGGTCATAGCCCTGATCCTGCTTTACGTGTTCTGGCGCTACATCGATCCGGGCAACAATCCTGCTCCAGCGGAGATGGCTGATGTGCACCATTTTGGTCCAGACGCCATGAGTCCGCCACCGGCGCCGGGACCGCCGCCTCACGGAAACGGCGAGTCGCCATTTTTCCTCTCACGCGACTTCATCATAATCATTCTCACCATCGGCCTTGCCGTGGCCCTGCGCCTCAACTCCATCTGGCGCGTCGTGGCACGTGACCGCAATGAGATGGAGCTGCTGCGCAAAGATGCCGAGCTGGTGAGGCTGCGCAATCAGCTCAACCCGCATTTCCTCTTCAACACCCTCAACGCCATCTATGCGCTCGTAGGCATCGATCCGGCCAAAGCCCAGAGCGCCATCCACCGGCTGAGCAAGATGTTGCGCTATATGCTCTACGAATGCCGCGACACCGTGGCCGTCGAACAGGAGTGTTCCTTCCTCTCCGACTATCTCGAGCTGATGAAACTGCGGCTGGCACCCGACTTCCCGCTTAAAGTGTCCATCGACTGCTCCGACAATCCGATGCTCCGGATCCACCCGCTGCTGACCATCAACATCATAGAAAACGCATTCAAATTCGGCATGCGGGCCTCCGGACAGCGCATGATCGACATACGTCTGACCGTCGAAGGATCCGTGGTCAGCTGCGTGTGCTCCAACCGCTACACCCCGCAGTCCGACCGGCCGGAGTCAAGCGACGACAAACCGGGCTACGGCATCGGACTCGAAAATCTGCGCCGGCGCCTGCAGCTGCGCTACCCCTCGGCTCACTCTCTGGAAATCACTGCCGACGGCTCACTGTTCACCGTCGCCCTCTCGTTCGACGCCTCAAAAACCGTCATTCCACAATCGTCAACCATCTCATCACCGCAATCATGATCAAACTCCGCACATGCGTCATCGACGACGAACCTCTTGCCGCACAACTCATTGCCCGCTACGTCACCGACACCCCCTTCCTCACCCTCGCCGGCACCTTCTCCTCGGCTCAGGAAGCCGTGCGGCATATACTGTCGGGCGAGATCGACCTCGTGTTTCTCGACATCAACATGCCGCAGATCAACGGGCTCGAATTCGCACGCATCATCCCGCCGTCATGCCGCATCGTGTTCACCACGGCCTACGAAAAATACGCCATCGAAGGATTCAAAGTCAACGCCCTCGACTATCTGCTCAAACCGGTGAGCTACGAAGAATTCCTCAGCGCCGCATCCAAAGCCGCCGCTTCGCTCACGCCGGCGAAAAGCGCCGATGAACCGCAACCCGACCGCACCATAATCATCAAAAGCGAATATCGCCTAGTGCAGATCCATCCGGTCGACATTCTCTATCTCGAAGGACTGAAAGACTATGTGAAAATCTACCTCGACGGAGAGCAGAAAAGCATCATGACGCTTATGAACATGCGCACCCTCGAAGCCGAGCTGCCCCGCGGAATGTTCATGCGCGTCCACCGCTCCTACATCGTCAACACATCGAAGATCAAGGTCATCGAACGCAACCGTATCATCTTCGGCAACGTCCAGATACCCGTGAGCGAGTCCTACAAAAAAGATTTTTCCGACTACGTCAACTCCCGCCTCATCGGCGCCCGTTCGCCCGAATCGGCCGACGGCGAATAGGGCGTCGCTCAGCCTTCCGACGTCGACGTCAGCAGCGACACCATATCGGCACGCGACTTGATGCGTATCTCGCTCTGGCTGTAGTCGATGAGCCCGCGGCTTTTCATTCCCTCAAGAGTGGCTATAAACGACGACCGCTGCACGCCGAACAGGGCATACAGGTCGCGTTGACGGCATGTGAGCACCACATCGGTGCCCCCGCGCTGCGTCAGTGCCACTATCCAGAATGCGATGCGCTCCTCCAGCGAGCCGGTGGTCAGCGCCAGCACACCGTCGACAGCCTTCTGCGCGTTCACCGACAGCATGTTGAGATAATTAAACAGGAATATCGGGTCGGCATTGAGCAGCTTCACATAGTCGGCCTTGGCTATCTGCAATACGCCCGTGGCGCCGATGGCCACCGCCGTGCAGGGATAAGCCGTTGCACGGCCGAACAGATACTCGGGCGCTATCACATCGGGCCGTGTGAGGGTCTGCGACACGCGGAAGCGGCCGTCGCTGTTTTCAACCGACACGCGCGCCGAGCCCGAGATGATGAATTTTATATGAGTGCATGGTTCCCCGGCCTCTACTATCTTTTCGCCGTCGAGATATTTGAGAAAATGAAACTTCGTGCGGCCCACCACTTCCGACAGTTTCGAATAGCTGACACCGTGGAAGAGCGGCAGTGCCATCAGTATTTCATACATTGATTCCATCTGATTCTGTTTTTTATCTCCGGACTGCGGCTTCGTCTATTGCCGAATGCCATCCGATCTATATCATTCTAACGCAAGGACACCTTGTTAAGTTTCGCCGAATCACACATTATGCATCTTTTTGTACCGGAGCCTCACGTTTCTGGCGGTAATAAAGCTGCACGGAGTTGATCGTGTTCTGCCATGCGATGTAAGCCGCCGGCCCCACCGACGAGACAGGGTTGAGATAGGTCAGCGCCAGCCATATCGCCAGCACCGTGTTTTTCTGCCCCAAGCCCTGCGCGCCCGATATGCGGTCGCCGTAGTGCGCGCCGATGCGCCGGCCCACGAGAAACTGCAGGGCGCACACCACGCCGGCGCCCAGCGCCAGCGCCACTATTTCGGGTATCCTGTCGGCCGGTTCGGCCATTATGAAGCTCACCGATCGGCCCACCACTATGAACAGCGACACGGCCCAGATGTAGAACGACACCGACTGCCGCGAGCCCAGCTCCCGGTGAAGGCGCGGCGTCACGGCGCGCATCGCCAGCGCCAGCACCAGCGGCAGCAGTATCAGCGGCGCCACATGACGCATGATGGCCAGCGTTGTGGCCATCACATCGACATCGCCCGACCCGATCACCGACAGCAGCAGCGGAGCCGTCACCGCCACCACCACGTTGCTCACAAGCGAATAGGCCACGAGCTTCGGCACGCTGCCGCCGAGCATCCCCGTCACCACCGGCGCCGCCGTGGCCGTCGGGCAGAACACGCATATAAACACGCCCTGCGCAACATCGTCGCTCAGCGGCCGCAACGCGGCATAAACTCCTATCGCCGCCCCCACCTGCACCGCCAGCATCCACCCGATCATCGGCGAGAGGCCTATCTCGCGCGGCGAGATCCGGCAGAAAGTGATCAGCAGCATCACGAAAATAAGATAGGGCGTGAGAAACGCCACATAGGAAATATAACTATGAAACAGCAGTCCGCTCAGCATCGCTGCCGGAAGCATCCACGGCTTCAGCCGCTGCCGGATCTCACTCGCTCTCATAAACAAACTGATATTTGACGCAAAATTACAAAACTGCGCCCCTATAGCCAAATAAAAGCGGCGGAAGATGGAGGTATACTCCGGCTTCCGCCGCGGGCACCAGTTGCCGCCAAGTCGGCGCAAACGCAATCGAAAACATTTCCAAAAACGAAAACCCGGGATCCACACGAAAGCGAAAACAGCCTCCGACACTCAAGTCTTCATCGGCATGGGCATTGGCGCCGATGTGGCGCCGCCCGTTTTTTGTTGCGTAGCCCGGTCAAATCAGTCAAATTGATTGTATAAACAACCGCTCCGGAGGTTCCCCACACGGGTCGCGGAATCATTTTTTTGATTTCAATGAGATTGCTCCGACCGGCCGGCATTCAGTTCCGAGCGTCAAACAAACGGACTACCCGGTGACTTACTGCCGCCCTCTTTTTTTTTACTTTTTACCGAGCTGTGTCACCTCGTCGTATATTCCGCTCAGCGACTGCGGTATCACAATCTTGTAATTGC
Organism: uncultured Porphyromonadaceae bacterium; assembly: GCA_902489785.1. Taxonomy (GTDB): domain Bacteria; phylum Bacteroidota; class Bacteroidia; order Bacteroidales; family Muribaculaceae; genus Paramuribaculum. The sequence continues at coordinate 25,723 of CABUBG010000017.1, read as the reverse complement.
CTATGGCGCGTGCGCGTTCCTTACGGTAAACGGCCGCCTCGTCGGCAATGCGCTGTTGTTCGTCCATAAATCTTTTTCGGCGCAGAGCCACCTCGGAGGCATATTCCAGCTCCGACTCCTTGACAGCCTTCTGGCAGCCGAATTTTATGGCGTTGAGGCCTGCCTGCGCTTCGCGATACTGTTTCTGCAACTTGAAGTAAAGGTCGTCGACCTCCTTCTCGTCCAAAGAAGGTTCGTAGGCATAGATAACCGTGTCGCGACCCTGGCCTACGGCTTTGCGAGGATTGAGGATTGTGGCCAACATTCGTTCGCGGGCTGTGGCAAACGAACCTTCGGGGTGGATAGCCTTGCCCAGTACAGCCGCAAAAGTTTCCAGCTCATAGTAGCGGTTGCGCTCGTCCAAAGTGAGCGAAGCGTAATATTCATCTTCAGTCAGCGCCGGCGCGGGAGCCACATATTCTACAGGCTTTATACCTTTCAGCTCCATGTAGTCCTCGTCGGTCATATCCGAAACTTCTTTAAGCATCCGTTCCTTGGCCTTAATGGCCTCACGAAGCCATGCTATAAGCGATTTGGCTTTGGCAATGGCGGTGAGCTTGCGCGGCACGTCGGCCAGTTCTTCAGAATCTCTTCCCTTGCTCATGAGTTCACTGGTTTCAGAGCCTATGAGCGACACCGACACGGAATAGAAAGCCATATTGGAGAGCGCTGTTTCAAGGCCGCGTATCATCTCCTTGGCGAGATTTGCCACGTGGTCGGCCGAAGTGGATGTAAGCCCCTGTCCATCCTTCGAAAAGAAAATCATGTCATTCTTCATAGTCATTCGTTTTTTAGAGTTTTCACTGCAAAGATAAATATGGCGTTGCGCAATCTATATGCGCAGCGAAAAAAATTTCAAAAAAAATTTCATGTCAGCGCATGAAAACCACTCGCTGAGGCCTCGGGAATCCCGGTCGCCCAGAGCTTTCACACCCGTTAAGCACCTCAATCTTGGCAAATTGCACCCGGCACAAAAAAAGAGAACCCGCATCCGGGTGGTCGGGTGCGGGAGATGAGGGTCATCGTTCAATCTGAATCTTCGTGACTTTTTAATAACGTCAGCAAAATGCCCTCTCTTTTTTATCACTAAAACCACCCCCGCGCATAAAAAGTTCGCGCCGCCCACATTTATTTTCAAAATAATCATTTTTCAGCACGCACACACCGCCGAAGCCACATATTCGCCCGACGTCCCCTTTTTGTCACTTTATTTTTGCCGAATCGAACTAATTATTTAGATTTGCACCATCATAAACGAACCAAAAACAACTAAAACAGCATTACAAAGTGGGAAAATTCACCGCCTATAAGATTCCGTTGGCAAGCATGCCGCAGGGCCTGCAGACTTTCGAATTCCATCTCGACAAAAAATTTTTCGAGGACATGGAAAACCCCGACATACACGACGCCGACCTCGACGTGGTGCTCACCATAGATCACAAAGCCGACCTCTACAACATGCTTTTCAGCATCACGGGCACCATCACACTGATATGCGACCGCTGCCTCGACGACCTCATCCAGCCCGTAGAAACCACCTATGAGATAGCCGTGAAATATGGCGACGACTATAATGACGACAACGACGACCTGCTCATCATCCCCCATTCCGACGCCACCCTCAACGTCGCCTACATGATCCACGACACCGTAGCCCTGACCATCCCCATCAAGCACGTGCATCCGCTGGGCAAATGCAACCGCCAGATGAGCGCCATGCTCAAAAAACACCGCACCCACATCCCCGGCGACGAAGACGCCGACCTCGAGGACCGGCTCATCGACGAGATTGACTCGATAGCCGACGAAACACCCGACACCGGCAACAACACCCCCACCGATCCGCGCTGGGACGCCCTCAAAGGCCTCGCCTCCGACGCCGACAACGACTGACGCCGGCGCCTGAGAAACACAGCACTTACCGACGAGACACCGCCTAAGGCGATGCCTCCCCACTCTCATACCCTTAAGCCTGCATCCATTAGAGACTTAGAGCTTGTTTAATAATAAATGTTAACGACAGAGCTGTCAGTCGTCGAGTATATTTGTGTTTGTGATGAGGGAGTTATGGGGTTCCATAACGACCGAAGAACAGACGCAAAGATGCCGGCGACTGACAGGTCTGATGTAACTTTCTTTATAATAGATAACATAATGTTAAATTATAATACAATTGTTGTTGAATTCCATGAGCTGTGTTGTAATTAATGTCACTCAAGCTATGCGACCCTGCCGTCAACATTTATTATTAAACAAGCTCTTAAAATCTTTGCCATAGATATTAAAATAAGCCAACGCGCCAACTTTATCAATAGGCGTATGTTTTTATTATCGAACGCCGAAAAAAAGACGCAAATACACGAAACAACAAACCTCACATTAATACAAAAAAACTATGGCAACTTCAAAACATCAGCCGATCGTGCAGGAACTCCTCGACATGATCGCAAAAAATGGCTGGCAGGAAAAATTCCAGCAGGCATTCGAAAAAGCAAAATCCTATGACGTCAAGGAAATGGACGACATCAATTCACTTGACGACTATTTTGCCTGGCTTGATGCCAACCTGACATGGATCCCGCTGGAAAATCAGTTCGGACGCGCAATGTTCAATCACATCTGCAAGTTCTATTTCATCCTCGATCAGTCGCCGGTCAAGGAGCTCCAGAATCCTGTCGAACCCCACGATGTAGCACAACCGCTCACACCGCTGTCGGCATGGATGAAAGCTTACGTACAGGCACTCGGCAAATTCCTCGACACTCCCGAGTCCATCACCCCCGAATCAGTGAAATCCTTCTATGATTCCCCCGAATTCAACATGGCCGAGTATCTTGAACCTCACGGGGGCTGGAAATCCTACAATCAGTTCTTCGCACGCCACACCAAACCCGGCTGCCGTCCGGTAGCGGCCATCGAAGACAGCCGCATCATCACCTCTCCGGCCGATGCCACATTCGACGGCTCATGGGAAGTGCGTGGCGATGACACCATCGAAATCAAAGGCATCCACTGGAAGATCTCCGAACTCCTCGAAGGAAGCCCCTACAAAGACCGCTTTGCCGGCGGCAAATGGATGCACTCATTCCTCGGCCCGGCCGACTATCACCGCCAGCATGCGCCTGTAGGAGGCCGTGTCCTCGAATCCCGCGACATCATGGGTGATGTTTATCTTGAAGTAACTGCCGTTCCCGACGCCGCTTCCGGCCGAAACAAACTGGAAGCAAAGAGAGTAAACACATTTGGTGCGCCCGACACCCCGGGCTACGAATTCATGCAGAACCGCGGTCTTGTCGTGCTCGACAGCCCGATCGGACTCGTAGCCGTCCTGCCGATGGGCATGGGTCAGGTATCGTCAGTAGTCATGACCGCCGAAGAAGGACGTGTGCTCCGTAAAGGCGAAGAAATCAGCTACTTCCAGTTCGGCGGTTCCGATATCGTCATGGTATTTGAAGCTGCCTGCAACGTCAACTTCACAGCCCGTCCGGGTGTACACTACAAAGTCGGCACAAAAATCGCCGAAGCATACCCCGTTATCTATCCCGCAAGATAACACACAGTCACGCCATCTGTCGATGACGGCTTAAAATTACAGCTAACCGGGGCCGGTGCCGGATTTATCCGGTATCGGCCCCTTATATGTTTCATCTATTACAAGTAGTTTACCTCTATGGCTGACAATAAAATAAAGGAGGTCACTCCTCAGACTCATCCCGCAGGCGGCAAGCAGCTTTCAATGATGGCCATGGCCATCATGATCGTGACTACCATCGTGAGCATGCGAGGCCTCGCATCACAGGCCGAATTCGGCTTCACATCAATATTCTACTACGTTTTTGCCGCTCTCGTCTTTCTTGTGCCATACGCTCTGGTCTGCGCCGAACTGGCCTCGACCTACACACGTTCGGGAGGTGTGTTCCGCTGGGTTTCCGAAGCTTTCGGCACACGCGCAGGATGGCTGAGCATGTATCTCGACTGGCAGATGGTAGTCATCTGGTTCCCCGCCGTGCTCATGTTCGGAGCCGTTTCGCTCGCATATGTATTCTGGCCCGAGGCCTTTGATGCCCGACTGGCCGCGAACCGATTCTACACCCTTCTGATCGTGCTCGGTGTCTACTGGGTGTGCACCTTCAACAACTTCCGCGGCATGAAATATGCCAACAAGCTCAGCACGGCCGGCGGCCTCTGCGGCACCATCATCCCGGCTGCCGTCCTCATAGTGATGGGCGTCGTTTATGTGCTGCTGGGCAAGACCATCAACCTTCCGCTCGACAAACCCTTCTGGCCCGACTTTGAGCACTTCGGCACAATCGTGCTTGCAGCGAGCATATTCCTTTTCTATGCAGGTATGGAGATCCAGGCCGTCCACGTGCCCGGCATGAAGAATCCTTCGCGCGACTTCCCGCGATCGGTACTCGTAGCCGTCCTCATCATCCTCGCCATCTTCGTGGCAGGCACTCTGGCTATCGGCGTCGTGATTCCGGAGAGCAAGATCAACCTGCTCCAGAGCCTTCTTGTAGCCTACAACGATCTTTGGGCTTCGATCGGTGCTCCATGGCTCGGCAACGTGATGGCCGTCCTCATCACTTTCGGCGTCCTCGGACAGGTCAGCGCCGTCATCGCCGGCCCTTCCACCGGTCTGCTTGCCGTAGGCCGCGCCGGTTACCTGCCAAAAGCTTTGCAGCATACCAACAAAAACGGTGTGCAGACCACCATCCTCTACATCCAGGCAGCCATCGTGTCGATTCTTTCGCTTGTGCTTGTGCTTCTGCCCTCCGTCGAATCGGCCTATCAGATATTGAGTCAGATGTCGACAATCATCTATCTGGTCATGGTAGTGATCATCTACGCCGCTTTTATCCGTCTGCGTCACACCGCCCCCAATAAGGCCCGCGGATTCCGCGTGCCCGGCGGACGCCTCGGCATGTGGATCGTTTCCGGAGTCGGCATTTTAGGCGCTGTCGCAGCCGGCATCCTCAGCTTCGTGCCCCCCACACAGATCAAGACAGGCAGCCCCGTGATTTACGTCGGCATCCTTCTGCTTGGTGTCGCACTGTTCATCGCGCTGCCGCTCATAATCTATGCCAGACGCAAAAAATCATGGCGCGATGCCGGGACAGACTTCTATCCTTTCGACTGGCAGATAGAAGGCCGCAAACCTGACGAAATTTCAAAATGGCCCGCCGGATATCAGCCCACCGATCAACAGGTGAAAGATGCCATCGGACGCGAAAACCAGGCAAATTCATGATAATCACGGCTTAAATACCCAATCGTCATGATTCGAATATCCACCGGAAAAGGAACGATCACATTGCCGGCTCTGCTGGCAATATGGTCGATTTCGCTGGTGGTCAACCTTCCCGGGCTGGCCGTCAGCCCGATGCTCGGCAACCTCGACAAGATTTTCCCGCATGTCGGCGATCTGGAAATCCAGCTGCTCACGGTATTGCCCAACCTGCTGATAATCCCGTTCGTGCTTTTTTCCGGCAAACTGTCCGAATCGAAGGACAAGGTGCGCATCGTCGTTGTCGGCCTGACTCTCTACCTCGTTGCCGACATACTGTATTTCTTCGCTGAAAGCATGACAATGCTCATCGCCGTCAGCTGCCTCCTCGGATGTGGATGCGGACTCGTCATTCCGCTGGCCGCCGGACTCATTGCAGATACATTCTCCGGCAAATACCGCATGCAGCAGCTCGGCATAAAGAGCGGCATCTCCAACGTGGCTCTTGTCGCCGCCACATTTGTCGTCGGCTGGCTCAACCACGGCAACTGGCACATGCCATTCCTTGTCTACCTGATTCCCGCCATCCCGCTTGCGCTGATTCTCACAGTGCGCAACATCAACCCGACAGCGTCGGTAAAAATGAACAGCACCCCGGCCACAGTCGCAGCGCCCCAGAACGCAAAGATACCCCAGGCCGCCATCACGGCACAGGGCGAGAAGACACGGTCGGGATTCATTATCGGACGTATTGCCGGACTCATCGGCCTTTATGCCTTCGTCACCTACTCCGTATCGGTCATCTCCTACTATCTTCCTTTCCTCATACAGGAAGACCATCTGAGCAGCGACATCACCGGATCGGTCACCGCACTGTTTTATCTTGCCGTGTTCCTGCCCGGCTTCGTGCTCCCGTATATAATCAAAATGTTCGGACAGCGCACGTCGCTGCTCGCCGCAGCATCCATCGCTCTCGGCCTGCTGCTGATGTCCTTTGCCGGTCAGCAATTTCTGCTCTACGTGGCGGCGGTGCTTATGGGATTCGGCTATGGAGTGTTCCAGCCCGTGATCTACGATAAGGCGACCTACACGGTCACCGACGGACGCAAGTCGACACTCGCGCTGGCGATTGTACTATCCGTCAACTATATAGCGGTGGCGCTGACACCGTTCGTCGTTGACCTCTTCCGCGATATCTTCGGATCCGCAAGCAACTATTTCCCGTTTATTCTCAATTTTATCCTCACTATGCTTTTCGCGGTTGTCGTGGTGATCCGACGTAAGACATTCACCTTCCGCATGAGTAGCGAATATGTATGAAACATCATGAAAACTATTCTTCCATTACTGCTTACGGCGGCCATCATGTCACCGGCAGTCATCGCACAGACCTCTCCGGCAATTCCCAAGACGGCAGAGGTGAAAGTCATATTCAACGCAGGCGAACCGGATGAAGAAATCTACAACGCCTTCATCGAGAACGCCCCCAAACGGTTCAACGAGCCCGGAGCACCGCGCTTCGCGATCATCGGCAAGGAAAACAAATTTTATCTCGGCATCGGAGGCGTCGTAAAAGGCGTCGGCCTTTTCGACTGGGGCAACCCCATCGATGATCCCAACGATTTCACGACGGCCGACATACCCTTCGACCTGCCCGACGGCAACGGAGGCAAAATTCAGGGAAGCCTCGACAGAGCAAACTCTTCATCAACCTCGTCGCCCTACCAGGCACCGACAACAAGATTGGATTGTATGTCAGCGGCAAATTCACCGGGTCGGGAAGCGCCTTCAAACTCGCCCACGCCTATGTCACATACCGCGGATTCACTGTCGGCCACACCGCTTCGCTTTTTGAGGATGGCGCCGCCGCTCCTCCAACCATCGACGATGAAGGCCCGTGCGGACTCGTGGGCGTCAACAACAACCTCATCGACTACACCCATTCGTTCGGAAAACGCTTCAAAGTCGGTGTGGGCGTTGAACTCTCGTCGGTCAGCATGACCACGACCGATCTCACACGCTCCGTCAGCCAGCGAATCCCCGATATCCCCGCTTTCGTTCAATACAACTGGAGCGACGGTGACGGATGGCTGCGGTTCTCGGCTCTGATGCGCAACATCCAGTATCGAGACCTCGTTGCCGACAAAAACCGCAACAAGACATGCTGGGGCATAAAACTCAGCGGAAGCACCCCGATCGGCGCCACGCCGCTGCAGGCCTACTATCAGGCAGCCTACGGACGCGGCATCGGAGGCTATATCCAGGATCTCGCCGGACTCGGACTCGACCTGTCGCCCGAAGCCGGCGCCCCCGGACGTCTTGATGCCGTGAAGGCATGGGGCGCCTATGCCGGATTGCAGTACACTTTCTCCGAGAAATTTCTCGCCTCCGTTTCCTACAGTCAGGCAAGAGCCTATGCAAAAGGCTATTCCGCCGGATCGACCCCATGGAATGAGCAATACAAATACGCACAATATGTGTCAGCCAACATATTCTATACGATTCTGCCCGGACTGCAATGCGGTGTCGAATATCTCTACGGACGCCGCGTCGACATGGACGGGATGTCGCGCTCCGACAACCGTATCAACACCATGCTCCAGTTCAGCTTCTGACGCCGAGGCATCGAAAATAATCCCTGTCGGCCCGGCATCCTCCCCTTGCCGGGCCGATTGCTATTGCGTCAACGCACATTAAACCGTGCCTTCTCCGACTGAAGGGCGCAAAGATTTTCGGGTTAATTCTTGGCAGAGTGGAAGATATTCCCTACCTTTGCACAGTTTTTTCACCCGGCACCATGCCTGGCGAAAACTTACGTGACCCCTAAACTGCAATAAATCACGAAAAAACAATAAACTACAATGGCACATCCTAAACGCAAACAATCCAAGACCCGCACTGCTAAACGCAGAACACACGACAAAGCCGTAGCCCCCACACTGGCTATCTGCCCCAACTGCGGTGCATGGCACATCTATCACACCGTTTGTGGCGAATGCGGCTACTACCGCGGCAAAGTCGCCATCGAGAAAAACGAAGTAGCCATCTGATAGAGCCCACCCCTGCGGCGCCCCGAAAGGGCGCCACGGCAATGGCCCTACACACACGGCTGCCGGCGACTCTTCGCCACACGCTGACCATTCTCCCCAACGGCACGGCACAACAGCCGAAGGCCATTCCGGAGAATGTATGTCATAATCTCACTCCTCCTTCACACCAACACTCCCACACAACACCACTATCATGGTTAATGCACGCATTTCGGGCGTAGCTTCATACGTCCCCGACGACATTCTCGACAACGAAATGCTGTCGAAAATGGTTGACACCAACGACGAATGGATCACCACACGCGTTGGCGTCAAAGAACGCCGTATCCTCAAAAAAGAAGGCGAAGGCTCATCCTACATGGGCATCAAAGCCGTTAACAAGCTGCTCGAATCCACAGGCACCAAACCCGAAGAAGTGGAGCTGCTCATATGCGCCACATCCAACCCCGACTACCGCTTCCCCTCCACCGGCTCGGTGATAGCTCACGGATGCGGCCTCAAAAACGCCTATGCCTACGACATCCAGGCCGCCTGCGCCGGATGCATCGTGGCTCTTGAAGACGCTGCCGCCTACGTCAAATCGGGTCTCCGCAAGAAAGTGGTCATCGTTGCAGCCGAAAAGATGTCGTCGATGGTCAACTACGAAGACCGCACCACATGCCCCCTCTTCGGCGACGCCGCCGCTGCAATGCTCATCGAACCCACCGACGAACCCGTCGGAATCATTGACGCCGTGTTCCACGTCGACGGCGTTGGCCGCGACCACCTCGTGATGCGTGCCGGCGGTTCCGTGATGCCCACAACCCACGAAACAGTGTCGCGCGGCGACAACTTCCTCTATCAGGACGGCCGATTCGTCTACAAACATGCCGTCACCGACATGCTCGAATCGACACTCGAGATTTGCCAGCGCAACAACCTCACGATGGACACCGTCGACTGGCTCATCCCCCACCAGGCCAACCTCCGCATCATCGAAGCCGTGGCCTCACGCGCAGGCATCGCCCCCGAAAAAGTGCTCGTCAACATCGAATTCCGAGGCAACACTTCAGCCGCCTCCATACCCCTGTGCATCGACGAAAACAAACACCGCCTCAAAAAAGGCGACCGCCTCGTGCTCACCGCCTTCGGTGCCGGATTCACCTGGGGCGCCATGTACATCATCTGGGATCTCTGATCCGCGCCCCGCGATAACAAAAGCTAAAAATAAAACACTGGCAACATCTTTTATGGTGATGTCAGTGTTTTATAATTGTAACCAAATTCAAAAATTCTCATGTCCGAAAATCACAAAGCAGGATTCGTCAACATCGTCGGCAACCCCAACGTTGGCAAATCGACACTCATGAACGACCTCGTCGGCGAACGCATATCTATCATCACCTCCAAAGCCCAGACCACACGCCACCGCATCATGGGCATCGTCAACACCGACCGGTATCAGATCGTATTCTCCGACACCCCCGGCGTGCTCAAGCCCAAATACAAACTCCAGGAAAGCATGCTCGACTTCTCCGAAGGTGCCCTCACCGACGCCGACATCCTCCTCTACGTCACCGACGTCATCGAGGACCCGGTGAAAAACGCCGACTTCCTGGCCAAAGTAGCTAAGGAGACCATCCCCGTGCTGTTGGTCATCAACAAGATCGACCTCGTCAAATCGCAGGCCGACCTCGAAGCCATCGTGGCACGATGGAAAGAGCTGCTGCCCAACGCCGAAGTGTTCCCCACATCGGCCACCGAGCACTTCAACGTCACCAACCTCATGAACCGCATCATCGAGCTCCTGCCCGAAAACCCGCCCTACTTCGGCAAAGACGCCCTCACCGACAAGCCCGCACGCTTCTTCGTCACCGAGATCATCCGCGAGAAGATCCTCCTCAACTACGAAAAGGAAGTGCCCTACTCGACCGAAGTGATCGTGGAGAAATTCGACGAGAAAGAGGGCGCCATCCACATCATGGCCGTCATCTACGTGGAGCGCGACTCCCAGAAAGGCATCATCATAGGCCGCCAGGGCTCGCGCCTCAAAAAAGTGGGCACCGAAGCGCGTCACGACATCGAGACCTTCTTCGGCAAGAAAGTCTATCTCGAACTCTTCGTGAAAGTGGAGCCCAACTGGCGCAACCGCGAGAACAAACTCCGCGCATTCGGATATATCGAATAAAATCGCTATCTTTGTATCTCTAACCAAACATAGATTCAAGCATAGAAATGGGACAAATGATCGCTATCGTCGGACGCCCTAACGTGGGCAAGTCGACCCTCTTCAACCGCCTGACCGAATCGCGCACCGCCATCGTCGACCCCACGGCCGGCACCACACGCGACCGTCAGTACGGCAAAGTGCAGTGGGGCGGACGTGAATTCTCAATCGTCGACACCGGCGGTTGGGTTGTCAACTCCGACGACATTTTCGAAGGCGAAATCAACAAACAGGTGCAGCTCGCCATAGAGCAGGCCGACGAAATACTCTTTGTGGTCGACGCCATGAACGGCGTCACCGACCTCGACGACCACATCGCCGAGATCCTGCGCAAATCGCGCAAGCCCGTAATCCTCGTGGCCAACAAAGTCGACTCCAACGACTGGCTCTACAACGTGCCCGAATTCTACTCCCTCGGGCTCGGCGACCCCTATCCCGTGTCGGCCATCAACGGCTACGGCACCGGCGACCTCCTCGACGAAGTGATCAAAAAGCTTCCCGAGCCCGACCCCGACGCCGAGGCGCAGCTCGACGACATACCCAAATTTGCCATCGTAGGCCGCCCCAACGCCGGCAAATCGTCGATCATCAACGCCTTCATCGGCCAGGACCGCCACATAGTCACCGACATCGCCGGCACCACACGCGACTCCATCTACACGCGCTACAACAAGTTCGGCTTCGACTTCTACCTCGTCGACACCGCAGGCATACGCAAGAAAAACAAGGTGCAGGAAGATATCGAATACTATTCCGTCATCCGCTCCATACGCGCCATCGAAGCCTCCGACGTCTGCATCCTCATGATCGACGCCACACGCGGCATCGAGGCCCAGGACGTAAGCATCTTCTCGCTCATCCAGCGCAACAAGAAAGGCCTCGTGGTGTGCGTCAACAAATGGGACCTCGTCAAGGACAAATCCGAAGCCGCCATCCGCCACTTCGAAAACGCCATCCGCGAACGCTTCGCCCCCTTCACCGACTTCCCCATCATCTTCGGCTCGGCGCTCACAAAGCAGCGCATCTTCAAAGTGCTCGAAACGGCCGTCGGCGTCTACGACAACCGCCGCCGCACCGTGCCCACCTCGCAGCTCAACACCGTGATGCGCGAGGCCATCGACGCCTATCCCCCGCCAGCCAACAAGGGCAAATACATCAAGATCAAGTATATCACCATGCTCAAAGGAGCGCAGGTGCCCACCTTCATCTTCTTCTGCAACCTCCCTCAGTGGGTCAAAGAGCCTTACCGCCGCTATCTCGAAAACAAGATCCGCGAAAACTGGAACTTCAGCGGCACCCCCATCAACGTCTACATGCGCGAAAAATAGCACCACACCACTATGACAAACGAACTGATCATCAACATCGTAGGCTATGCCGCCGCCGTCTGCATGGTGTTTGGCTACCTCCCGCAGGCCATCCACACCATACGCACGCGCGACACCGACGCCATCGCTCTCCCCACATTCCTCATGCTCGGAGCCGGCAGCCTCTTTTTCGTCGTGCAGGGTTTCATGCTCAGCAACTGGCCGCTGGTGATCACCAACGTCATCACCACGGTGTGCTCCGTGATCGTTTTCGTCATCAAGATCCACAACGACCGCCGCAAACGCCGCCCCTGACCGCCAAGAATCAGCATAAGAGCCGGTTCTAAACGACAACACAAAAGCGGCGCCCCGGATCATGCATCACCGGAGCGCCGCTCTGTTTATCTTCTGGCCGGGGGAATCAATGACCGTGATTGCCGTCGCAATGACCGCAATGCTCCTCGCCATGCTTCTCTTCGACTTCACACTGCGGCTTGTCGTTGGTGCAGCCGTGAGACTTTACCTCACATTCCGTGCCCGTGTAGCCGATAGTGCCCAGAGCTGCGGCAATCTTGGCCTTGTCGGTCTGTGCAGGATCAAAGGTGACGGTAACAGTCTGGCTCTTAAGGCATGTAGCAACAGCCGTAATGCCATTCACCTGAAGCAGACCGTTTTTAACACGATTCTCACAGTTCTTACAATTCATCTTCGGAGTCACCGTAAAAGCAACTTTTTCCGTCGTGACAGGCTCGTTAGCCGAAACCTGCATGGCTGCGCCGATAACCATCAGCAACAGCGCCATCATTCTGATCGCTTTTTTCATAATTCCCATTGTTGTTTTGTTTTGCTGCAAAATTAGGCATTTTTCTCAAAAATAGAAATTTTCGTTATCTTTGCATATCTCTACACCAATAATCAACCCACACACCAAACCATGAAACAACTGCGCTTCTTTGCCATCGCAATCGCCTTTTTAGCCGCCACGGCAGCCGCCGTAGCCCAGAACGCGGGCTACCCCGTCAAAACTACCGACACCTACCGTTCGCTCGTATTCAACAAAGGCGACTACGGCTCGCAATTCTACCGCATCCCCGCCATAGTCACGCTCCCCGACGGCACGCTCGTTGCCGTGGCCGACAAACGCATCAACTCGCTCAACGACCTGCCCGGCGACATCGACGTGGTGTGCCGCCGCTCCACCGACGGCGGCCGCACATGGAGCGACTATATCACCGTCGCAGCCCACGACTCCATAGGCGGCTACGGCGATCCGGCCCTTGTGCGCGACCGCCGCACCGGCGACCTGCTGGTCATCTCGCTCAACGGCTGCGGCCTCTGGAGCGACCATCCCGGCCGCATCAGCGTGTCGCGCTCCCGCGACGGCGGCCTCACATGGCAGGCACCCGTCGACATCAACCCGCAGATACTCACCGACGACCCCGCCGGCGTCCAGCCCATAAAATGCGAAGCCGCCTTCGCTTCGTCGGGCCGCGCCCTGCAGCTTAAAAACGGCCGCATCATGTTTGTGCTCGTCACCCGCCGGAAAGGCGTCGAAGGGTTCCCCTGCTACGCCATCTACAGCGACGACGGCGGCCACACATGGAAAGCCTCCAAGACACCCGCCACGCTCAACGGCGACGAATCGAAAGTGGCGCAGCTCCCCGACGGCCGCGTGATGATGAGCATACGCAACCGCTTCAGCGGCAACCGCAAATTCTCTGTTTCCGACGACAACGGCACCACCTGGACCGAACTGCCCGACGACTATGCCGCCCTCCACGACGTGGCATGCAACGGCGACTTCCTCTCCATCCGCCACAACGGCCGCGACTATCTCCTGCAGTCGCTGCCCGCCGGCCCGTGGCGCGACAACATCACCATCTACGCCAGCGCCGACGGCGGACACACATGGCCCTACAGCCGCCTCGTCACCGCAGGCCCCGGCGCCTACTCGGCCATGACGCAGCTTGCCGACGGCTCCATAGGCATCCTCACCGAGGAGGGCGTCCACGACGTCAACGACCGTCACCACCAGGGCTATCGCATCTGGTTCACACGCATCCCCCTCGAATCGATATTCGGGGAATGATTGCTCAACGCAGGCGCTGATATTCAAGAAAACGGTATGGAGCGCCGGAGCGCGGATCCACGCTGTAGGGCGAGCTCGCCACGAGCTGCCATTGCGTCGGGTCGAATGGCGGGAAGAATGTGTCGGCATCCGGCACGTCGGCATCCACTTCGGTGATATACAAGCGGGTGGCCATAGGCATAGCCTGACGGTAGATCTCGCCGCCGCCTATCATCATCACCTCATCGGCGCCCGAGCGGCGCGCTGTTTCGACAGCGGCCTCGATCGACGGCACAGCCGTCACGCCCTCGGCATGCCAGTGGGGTGAGCGCGTCACCACGATGTTCAGCCTTCCCGGCAGCGCCCCTTTGGGCAGCGCCTCGAAGGTGCGCCGCCCCATCACTATCGGCTTGCCGAGCGTAAGCTCCTTGAAGCGGCGGAAATCCTCGCGGATATGAAACGGCTGGTCACCGCCCGCGCCTATGGCGCCATCATGCGCCACTATGGCTATCATGCTGATTCTCATCACACCGACACCTTTCCTGCTATATGCGGATGCGGATCGTAATCCTCGAGCCGGAAGTCGTCGTAGGTAAACGAGAATATGTCCTTCACATCGGGATTGATCACCATCCGCGGCAGCTTGCGCGGCTCACGTGTGAGCTGCAGAGCCACCTGTTCGAAATGATTCTTATAGATATGGGCATCGCCGAGCGTGTGCACGAATTCGCCGGCTTTCAGTCCGGTCACCTGCGCCATCATCTGGAGCAGCAGCGCATAGCTCGCGATGTTGAACGGCACGCCGAGGAAGCAGTCGGCCGACCGCTGATAGAGCTGGAGGCTAAGGCGTCCGTCGGCAACATAAAACTGAAACAGACAGTGGCACGGCGGCAGCTTCATGCGGTCGATATCGGCCACATTCCATGCGCTCACGATGATGCGGCGCGAGTCGGGGTTATGCTTTATCGTGTCGACAACGTTGGAAATCTGGTCGATGAACCCGCCGTCGTAGTCGGGCCACGAACGCCACTGATAGCCGTAGACATGGCCTAAGTCGCCGTTCTCGTCGGCCCATTCGTTCCATATGCGCACACCGTTTTCCTGAAGATACTTCACATTGGTGTCGCCCTTGAGAAACCACAGCAGCTCATGGATTATCGACTTGAGGTGCAGCTTTTTGGTGGTGAGCAACGGGAATCCTTCGGCCAGGTCAAACCGCATCTGATATCCGAACACACTGCGTGTGCCGGTGCCTGTGCGGTCGTTTTTGTCGGTGCCGTCGGTCATTATGTGATCGAGCAGCTGAAGATATTGTTTCATTTTTTCAAAAGTTTCTTTTTCATTGACTTACAGTTGTCGGGCGCTTTCATCGTGGCGGCTCCCGAGGCTTCGCCCTCGCGGCGGCCGAGTCCGCGGATGCGCTGCATCAGCGGCTGCGACAGGCGCTTGCGGTCGGTGGTATAGCGGATGGCGCCGTCGCGGCAGGCATTGACGCAGTCAAAGCAGGTGACGCAGCGCGAGTTGTCCACCACATGATCCGAGAGGTTGATGCAGTGAGCCTTGCACACATATTCGCATCGGCGGCACTGTGTGCACAGGTCGGTATCGATATCCATCTGGAATATGGAATAGCGGCTCACCATGCCGAGCACCGTGCCGACGGGGCAGATGGTGTTGCATAGCGTGCGTCCCGTGAGCGCCGACACCACGGCGGTGACGGCGAAGAGAAACGTGGCCACGATCGACGAAGCCACCGACACTGTCACCGGATAGGCCAGATGCTCGGTGAAGCCGTGCGCCCCGAGCCATTCGGCCAGATATTTGGCCATGGAATTGAAAAATCCCGAGCAGATGCGCTGGAAAGCCGACTCCGGCTCGGCCACCGACGGCAGCAGCGTGATGCCCGCCACAATGCAAATCACCGTCAGGGCGAGCATCGTATAGCGCACCGGATTGGCAGGCGGCGCATAACGGTAGGGACGGCGGTAGCGGAAACGGCCCATGCGCCACAGCCGCGAGAAGATGTCCTGCAGCGTCCCCAGCGGGCAGACGGTCGAGCAGTAGATGCGGCCGAAAACGAGCGTCACCAGCAGCCAGAGCACGAAGACGGTGAACGACACCGCGCTGATGGCCGAGCCTATCTGCAGGCTTTCGAGCCACGGCCCGACGCCCGGAAGCATCCACATGGGCACCGTAAGCCCGACGCCGAGGATCACAAACACGACAGACGCCACCACTATTCGCAGTGTAAGCAGCGTCCGGTTAATGATTTTCAGGTTCATAGCGTAGTCACGGGTGCAGGAGGCGGCCGGTGCGGGTGTGTCGGCCGTTCGGCTGCCACGGCTTCAAAGATAGCAATTAAATTTCAATCGGCCTACCGCTTGCGCCCGAAAAAGTCGCGCATCAGCGCCGCGGCCTCGTCGGCGAGCACTCCAGCCGTCACCTCGGTGCGCGGATGATAGGCGTGGTCGGTGTAGGTGCTGCATCCCCGCTTGGGGTCGGAGGCGCCATACACCACCCGCCCTATCTGGCTCCAGCCCAGGGCGCCGGCGCACATCAGGCACGGTTCGACGGTGACGTAGAGCGTGCAGTCTTTCAGATACTTGCCGCCGAGCGTCTGCGCCGCGGCCGTGATGGCCTGCATCTCGGCGTGAGCCGTCACGTCGACCATCGCCTCGGTGAGGTTGTGGCCGCGCCCCACGACGCGTCCGTGGGTCACTATCACGGCGCCCACCGGCACTTCGCCGTCGGCGGCCGCACGGCGCGCCTCCTCGAGCGCCATGCGCATGAAGCGCTCATCGTCAATTGTCTGCTGGCTCATTGCAATTCGATTTTAAGTCCTTCCTGTGCCGCTATCACCTCGCCGCCGAATGTGCGGCATGCCTCGGCGGCCAGCAAGGCGCTGTCGGTGTAGCGTTTTGAATAATGCCCTATCATCAGGCGGCGGGCGCCCGCTTCGGCGGCTATCCGTCCGGCCTCGCCGGCGGTGCTGTGGCCGCGCTCATGCGCCTGGACAGCGAGCTCGTCGGCATAGGTGGCCTCATGATAAAGCAGGTCGACGCCGCTTACGGCGCGGGCCACACGCTCGTCTGCCTGCGTGTCGGAGCAGTAGGCATAGCTGCGCGAACGGTCGGCCGGACGCGTAAGCATCTCGTTGACAATCACCTCGCCGTCGGGCTTCACATAGTCGTCGCCGCATTTGATGCCGTGGAGCGCCGACACCGGTATCTGATGAAACGCCACCATGTCGCCGCACAGATGCCTCAGCTTGGCCGTTTCGCGGAACAGGAAGCCGTAGCACGGCACGCGGTGATAGAGCGGGAAGGCGTCGACGGTCAGCGAATCGCTCGTGAAGATGCGGCCACCCGAGCCCTCTATAGGCTCGAACACGAGCTCAAACGACGGCTGACGCACGAAAAAATCGGCCATGCGGCGCATGATATCGACCCCTTCGGCCGGCAGATGCACCGTCACAGTGCCGGTGCGCTCATGCAGCCCCAGCGTCGACAGCAGTCCCGGCAGCCCGAGGCAGTGATCGCCGTGCATGTGGCTGATGAATATGTGGTTGAGCCGCGAGAAGCGCAGTTTCATCTTGCGCATCATGCGCTGCGTGCCCTCGCCGCAGTCGATCATCATCAGGTTGTCGCGGAAGTTGATCACCTGCGATGATGGATTGTGTAGCGGCGTCGGGGTGGCTGATCCGCAGCCGAGTATGTTTATTTCAAATTTCTCCATTCCAATGTTGTTTGCATCACAAAATTACAAAAATTCCGCAACTGTCACCGTCTTATCCGATTTTATGCGTAATTTTGCAGCCGGCGCCCCCTCACAGGCGCCGCAACCCCCGACGATGAATTCCGACCCGTTATATAAAGACCTGATTGCCCAGCCCGAGCTTTGGAAGCTGGCGCTGCTGCTTTCGCCCGACCGCCTCGACGTGGCTCTCTATCCGCCCGTCACCCGCGAAGAGATGATCTGGCGGTCGTTTGCCTTCGACCCCGCCGCCCCCGACAAGCTCCGTGCGCTCGAAGATATCATCTACGACAACCCACTGCTGCTCAGTGACTTCAAGCGCGTCGACTGCATCATAGCCAACGCTCCCTCCATAGCCTTGCCGCCGGAGCTGGACGAGGACGACGCCACCGCCGCCTACGATCTTGCCGCCGACACCTCGGCCGTCGAGCCGGCCGCGCCGCTCGAGCTGTTCCCTACCGGCTCGTCCGACGGCGCCGTCATGGCCATCCGCCAGAGCACGGCCATGCGCTCGTTCATCACCCGCACATTCTACAACGTGCGCTTCGACTGCCGCCTCGCCGCCCTATGCCGCTATTTCACCGGACGCGCCGAAGCGCCCCACACCCCGGCGCTCTATGCCATCGACGCCGACAGCCGCCTGACAGCAATAGCGCTCGACAGCGACCGCCGGCTGCTGCTGGCCAACGAGTTTGCCTACACGAAGCCGGTCGACGCCGCCTATTATATCCTTGCCGTCATGCAGCAGCTCGGCATGCCGCGCACCGACACCGCCGTGTGCATATCCACCCCCGCGACGGCCGACACACCGGAGTCGCTCCGCGAGATCCTCCGGCCCCATCTGCCGCAGGCCGGAGCCCTCCCCTTCCCCACGTTGCGCTACCGTGCATCCCGCACCACCCTCCAGGCACCTTTCTCACTCCTTATCCGACCGATATGCGAATAATACGAGGCAAATACGGCCGACGCCGCTTCGACGTGCCCACCAACATCACCGCGCGTCCCACCACCGACTTCGCCCGCGAAAACATCTTCAACGTCATCGAAAATCTCACCGACATCGAGGGCGCGCGCGTGCTCGACCTCTTCTCGGGCACAGGCGCCGTGGCCTTCGAGTTTCTCTCGCGCGGCGCCGCGCAGGTCACAGCCGTCGAGAAAGCGGCCGTCCAGGCCCGCTTCATCGAAAAGACAGCCCGCACGCTGGGCGACGACAACCTGCGGCTTGTGCGCGGCGACGTGTTCCGCTTCCTCGCCACCGCAGCGCCCGCAAGCTACGACATCGTATTCGCCGATCCGCCCTACGACATGGATCGCTTCGACCTCGTGGCGCCCACGGTCATCGACCGCGGCATCGTGAGCCCCGGCGGCATCTTCATACTCGAGCACTCGCGCATCCGCGACTACTCCTCGCTCCCCGGCTTCCACAGCCGCCGCGTCTACGGAAGTGTTAACTTTTCAATATTTCTGTTCCCCGACGTCAACGAGGCCGGACGGTAGCGTCCATATCACTTTTTTTCACTACATTTGCCCCCGATGAACACTCCGCGCAAAACGACATTCCCCCAATGGTGCCGACGCTATCTCGCCAACTTCAACCTGATAGCCATCGCCGCCGTGCTCTGCTATATCCTTTTCTTCACCGACACCTCCATCGGCGCCACCTACACCTATGAAAAGGAGATCACACGCCTCGAGCGCGAAAAGCAGGCCTGGGCCGACACCCTTGCATTCTACAACGACCTCAACAGCCGCCTCGACGGCGACAAAGAGATGATCGAACGCGTGGCCCGTGAGCACTACCTCATGAAGCGACCCCACGAAGACGTGTTCACCGCCGAATAACCCTCTCACCGACTGACGTAAATGCGATCCAAAAAACAAAACAACGACCCCGCAGCCGACTTCATCCTGCCATCATCGCCATGGCTCTGGATCATGAACCTCGGCCTGCTGCTTATTGTGGCTGCGACAGCCCTCCCCCTCTTCCATGTGACCGGCGACACCTTCCGCTGGATCTTCTCGGCCGGCGCCCTGCTGGCCATCGCCGGCCGCCTCTGCGCCCCGGGCTACCGCGGCACCATAGTGCGCGTCCGTCGCCTCGCCCGCATCGAAATGTGGGCATGCATAGTGTTCTGCGCCGGCGCCTTTTTCATGTGGTACGACCGCCAGTCGACCGACTGGCTCGCCTTCACCCTCGCCGGCGGCGTCCTCGAAGTCTACGTGTCGCTGATGATACCGCGCACCCTCTCCAAAGAGATGCGTCAGCGCGGCGCAAAGCCCGGCGACGACGGCGCGAAAAGATAAAAAAAACCGAAATGGGCACTTTAAATCAGGCCAAACGGCATCTTATTCTGTAAGAATTAGTAAATTTGCGCCCGAATGTCAACCTATCTCACCATCGATCAAGGCAACTCCGCCGCCAAAATGGCGCTCTGGAACGGCGACATCATGGAAGAGATGCGCATCGAAACGCATCTCACCCCCGACGTCATCGCCCGTTTCCTTAACGGACACGCCCCTGTCGACGCCGCCATCTACTGCTCGGTAGCCTCCCACGGCACCGATGTGGTGGCCGCCGTTTCGTCGCTCAGCCGCAAGACCATACGTCTGACGGGCGAGACGCCCCTGCCCATAGCCATCGACTACGGCACGCCCGGATCGCTCGGCGCCGACCGCATAGCCGCTGCCGTGGGCGCTCACGCCACCGCCAGCGGCGTGCCGCTCCTCGTGGTCGATGCCGGCACCGCCGTCACCTACGACGCCGTCACCCCCGACGGCCGTTTCATCGGCGGCAACATCGCCCCCGGCATGAACATGCGCCTTGAAGCCCTCCACCGCTTCACCGCTCGCCTGCCCCGCGTTGCCGTTCCACGCGAAATCCCCGACGGTCCGTTCATGGGCCACGACACCGCCTCGGCTATGATCCTTGGCGCCGTCTACGGCATCGTCGGCAGCATATCTTATTACAAATCTCATCTCCCGGCCGGCACAAAAGTGGTCATGACAGGCGGCTGGGCCGACCAGTTGAGCCGCCTCTGCGACTTCGATGTCACCGTCAGCCCCCACCTCGTCAGCATCGGCCTCAACAGAATACTCATCTACAATGAAAATAAGTAACCGTCTATCACTCCTTGCAGCTGCCGCTATCATCACCGTCAGCGCATCAGCACAGATCAACTCGCCCTACTCGAAATTCGGCTACGGTCTGCTCAACGACAACGCCACAGCCTCGCAGCGCCAGATGGGCGGCGTGGGCTACGCCATGCGCTCCGGCCGCCAGGTCAACGTCATGAACCCCGCATCCTACGCCGGTGCCGACACCCTCACGTTTCTCTTCGACATGGGCGTCGACTTCACCATGGTGAACATGAAGGACGCCGGCTCCGACGGCATCGACCCCTCATCCTACAACACCCAGGGCGGCGGCCTCGACTACATCACCATGCAGGTGCCTATCGGCCGGCGCATGGGCGCTTCGCTCGGCATCCTCCCCTATTCGTCGGTGGGCTACTCGTTCGGCTCTGAGATTGCCAACGGCGTCAACTCCCGTCAGGGCTCGGGCGGCATCAACCAGCTCTATCTCGGCTACGCCGCACGCCTCTTCAAGGGCTTCAGCGTCGGCGCCAACTTCTCATACCTCTTCGGCACTACGGTCAACGACGTGTACATCACCACCGACAACGGCTCGACATCGCTCTTCGAGCAGGTGATGCAGGTACGCGACTGGCGCGTGCAGTTCGGCATCCAGTATTCCTACGACATCAATGCCGACAACTCCATCTCGGCCGGCCTCGTCTACGCCCCCGGCAAGACACTCCTTGGCAAAGCCCGCGTCACCAAGTACGACGTCGACCAGGATACGGCTCCCGACACCATCGCAACATCGTCGCTCCACAACCGCGCCTCGCTGCCCGACACCTGGGGCGCCGGCCTCAGCTACCGCTGGCAGAAACGCCTGCTTGTCGAAGCCGACTTCACCTATCAGCCCTGGGGCAGCGTCAAGACACTCAAGATGCCCAACTTCGAGTCGACGCGCTTCGCCGACCGCTGGCAGGTGGCCCTCGGCGCCGAGTTCACCCCCGCAGTCCGCGGCTCATATTTCAAACGCATCACCTACCGCGCCGGCGGCTTTTACAACCGCGACTACATGATGGTGGGCGACAACCACGTGCGCGAATACGGCATCTCTTGCGGCTTCGGATTCCCCGCCATCTCGTCGAAAACCGTCATCAACCTCGGCTTTGAATACCGCCGCCGTCAGGCCACGCCCAACCCGCTGCTGCGCGAGTCGTACTTCAACATCCGCCTCGGCATCAACTTCAACGAACTCTGGTTCTTCCAGAACAAGATCAAATAACCCAACACCGGCCTGCCAACGTCTGACAAACAATGATCCTGTCAAGTCCCGACAAATTGCGTCTGCTGCCCGTAGCCGTCTTCGCCCTGTTGCTCGGCACGGCCATGCTCACGGCCACGTCGTGCGACGACGAGAAAAAAGAGATCATCTCCGGCAACACCAACCCCGAGACGACGCCCACGATGACCACCCGCGACGTCATCACCCTCGTCTCCGACTCCGGCATCACGCGCTACAAGATCACCACCCCGCTCTGGCTCATGTTTGAGGAGGCCAGCGAGCCAACATGGCGCTTCCCCGAAGGCGTCCACCTCGAGAAATTCAACGCCCGCCTCAAGCCGGAAGCCACAATCGACTGCGACTCGGCCACCTACTTCAAAAACCAGCAGCTCTGGCGCCTCGACGGCTACGTCAACATCCACAACACCCTCGGCGAGAAATTCCTCACCAACCAGCTCTACTGGAACCAGCGCCAGCAGAAAATCTACAGCGACTCGTTCATCCACATCGAGCGCCAGGGCAAGGTGATCGAAGGCTACGGCTTCGAATCCAACGAACGCATGACACGCTACAACGTGCTGCGCGTGTCGGGCATCTTCCCCGCCGAACAGTTCAAGACCGACTCGGCACAGCGCGCACAGCGCCTCGCCGACGACTCCATACGTCAGGCCACCCCCGCCGGCACCATACCCTTCAACCCCAACGCCCCCCACACGATAATCAAAGGCAAGATCGACGACTCGCGCCTCAAGGGCGGCAAGATCACGCCGATGGGCACGATGAAGGAAGTGGACGAAGCCCCCGCCGTGATGCGCCGCCGCATGCCCGACAACACCGGCAAAGCACCCAAGCCGCGCCGCCCGGCACTCTCCAACTGACCCACTCTCCGCTAACACACATATAATATATAATGACACCCCTCACCTGGACCATCATAGCCATCATTTCGCTCATCTTCTCGGCGCTCTTCTCCGGCACCGAGATCGCCTACATCACCACCGACCGCGTGCGCGTCGAGCTCGACCTCAAGCAGGGCGGCCTGATGTCGCGCATCATCGGCATGTTCTACCGCGATGAGGACCTCTTTATCTCCACTATCCTCGTGGGCAACAACATCATGCTCGTGATCTACGGCATGGGGGGCGCCTTCCTCATCGAACAGTGCTGGCTCGACCATCTTCACATCAACCAGGCCCTCACACTCGTCATCTCCACCCTCATCTCCACCGGCATCATCCTCCTCACCGGCGAGTTCCTGCCCAAAACGGTGTTCCGCATCAACCCCTACACCTCGCTCAAGATCTTCGCCCTCCCGATAGCCCTCTTCTACATCATCCTGCTCCCCGTCTCGCTCTTCACCTCCTGGCTCTCCAAAGCGCTCATGCGCCTCTTCGGCATCCACAGCGAGGCTCAGCGCATGGGCATGCTCAGCGTCGGCGACCTCAACCAGTATCTCGAAAACAACATCGACGAGGTCAACCCCGACAAGACACCCGTTGAAAACGAAGTGAAGATATTCCACAACGCCCTCGACTTCTCCAACACACACCTGCGCGACTGCATGCTCCCGCGCAACGAGATCGTGGCCGTCAACATAGCCACAGCCACCCGCGACGAACTCGTGAAACTCTTCACCCAGTCGGGCCGCTCGAAAATCGTAGTGTTTGCCGACGACATCGACAACGTGCTCGGCTACATCCACGTGAGCGAGCTCTTCAACCCCGAATCCGACTGGCACGAGCGCATCAAGCCCGTGATCTTCGCCCCCGAGACGCTGCTGGCCAACAAACTCATGCGCCGCCTCCTCTCCGAGAAGCGCTCCATGGCCATCGTGGTCGACGAATTCGGAGGCACCGCAGGCCTCGTCACCCTCGAGGACCTCGTGGAAGAGATTTTCGGCGACATCCGCGACGAACACGACACCACCGGCGAGATGGTGCGCCGCACGGCCGACGGCGCCTACGAATGTTCGGGCCGCGTGGAGATCGAAACGCTCCGCGAAACATACCACATCGACATCCCCGAGGACGATGACTATCAGACGCTTGCAGGCTACATCCTATTCAACGCCGGTTGCATCCCCCAGCAGGGCGAGACCCTCGTGATCGGCACCCACAGCTTCGAGATCAAACGCCGCACAGCCACCCGCCTCGAGCTCATCCGAATCACCCCGGCATCGCCCGACGCCGACAACGCCCCCGCCGACTGACGCCCCCGCGTCATCATCATTTTATTGACCCGGACGCGATTGTTGTGCAATTAGCCGGCAAAAAAAATTGCAAAATCATTAAACGTTTCTTAAATTTGCCCATTATCAATGGCCGGATTGTCTGCACCCATGCGGTTCTGTCGCCGGTTATTCCTCTCTATTGTCACAAACATCAAACCGATCTGTATATGAAAAAACTTTCATTTCTTTTAATAATCTTCGCCGCACTGGTCGTAACTTCCTGCGGCTCTGGCTATGACGAAAAAACATGCGACGACCTTATCGAAAAATACAAAGATAAAGGCGAACTCAACTCCGAAGATCTCGCCGAGGTCATCCGCCAATGCGGAGCCATGGCTGATGAATACGACAGCCGCCTCAACAAAATAATGAGCGGCCTCGAATCCGACGACGAAAGCGAACAGGAAAAAGCACTCGACGATTACTATGAGCTCCTCTACAAAAGCGAACTCGTCAAACAGGATCAGAAACTCAGCTACATCCTTGAACACAGCGACCTTAAAGGCGACAACAAAAAAGCCTACAAAGAGCTGAAGAAAGATTGGAAAGAAAAACAGCGCGAATGGAAGAAAATTCACCGCAAAGCCGAAAAGGTTACTAAACGCCTCGACTACGAAATCGACTGGAACGACCTGATATCCGACGACAGCGACGACTTGTTCTCGCCTGCTTATGCTGATTCGACAAACTATGATGTGGAAGAAGCTGTTGTAGAAGAGGCAGTTGTAGAAGAGACAGTTGTCGCAGATTCAGACTACTACTACGGCTATTGATCCGTCATCTGCAAAATGATAAACAGTAATAACGCTAAATAACATCAAACGACCATGAAAAAATTGACCATCCTCCTGCTCGGACTGTTCGCGCTCACCGTCACTTCATGCGGCCCCTCCTACAACGAGAAAGTATGCGACGACCTCATCGAAAAATACGACGATAAAGGCAAGCTCAGCTCCGACGACCTCGCCGAAGCCATCCGCCAATGCGACGCCATCCTTGACGAATACGAATCTCAGCTCGACAAGGTCGAGAGCCTCGTCAAAAACAAAGACGAAGAAGCCATCGATCTTTGGGCTGAACTGGAAGACGGGCCTATGACAGAGCAGTTAAGCAAACTGGGATCCATTCTTGAACAATCCGATCTCAAAGGCGACAACAAGAAAGCCCTTAAAGCCCTCGAAAAGAAAGCTAAAAATATCTCGAAAAAAGAAGACAAAATCGAGACCAAAGTGCGCCGCCTCAAACGCCGTCTCGACGACTAAACCGCCTCAACCACTGCGATTTTTAGTCATCCACGGCTTATTTTAGTCAATCACGTTATCACCCTCACAGCGGGGCAGCTCAGATCCTATCGAGCCGCCCCGCTGCTTACGCTCCCCACCCCCGGCCTTCAACCTTTACAGCAACTAACGCTTAGGAGCGGCGGCTTCTAGCCGCCAGAAACTCGCTAACGGAGGTAATTATCTGTGTGTTAAGGTTGTCGGCG
>CABUBG010000016.1:0-30025 GCA_902489785.1 uncultured Porphyromonadaceae bacterium | reverse complement strand
ACGCGCGGGGGAGCGCGGCGGAGGGGGGGGGCTGCCGGTGGGAATCAGCGGTGGTAGTGGGGGAGCGGGAGGGCGGGGATGGGGGCGGAGATTTCGACGATGCCGGCTATGCGGCCGTCGGCGGTGAGCCAGGGAGCCTGATGGATGAATTTATTGCAGCCGTTCTTGGTGATGGTGTAGCTGTTGCTCTCGCCGGTGGCAAGGATATGGCGGATGATGGCCTGAGAACGCTCGTTGTGACAGTCCATCAGATTGCGGCCGATGAGGTCGCCGTGCGCTTCATATTGCTTGCGCGCCTTACGGTTCTGATAGATGATCACGGCGTCGGCGTCGCAGACGGTCACGGCGCAGTCAAGGCCTTCGGCCCATTCAAATGTGCTGTCCATCGGGATCAATAGGCGAACATCGGATAGCCTTCCATGGCGGCGTTGACGCGGGCGCGGACGGCGGCGATGGTCTCGGGCGATTCGGGGTTGGAGAGCACGGTGTCGATCATGTCGACGATCTCGACCATGAAATCTTCCTTGGCGCCGCGGGTGGTGATGGCGGGGGTGCCGAGACGGATGCCTGAAGTCTGGAATGGGGAACGGGTGTCGAAGGGCACCATGTTTTTGTTGGCAGTGATGTCGGCTTCAACGAGAACACGTTCGGCCACCTTGCCGGTGAGTTCGGGGAATTTGGTTCGGAGGTCGACGAGGATGCAGTGGTTGTCGGTGCCGTTTGACACGATCTTATAACCGCGTTCGATGAGTGCGGCAGCCATTGCGGCGGCGTTTTTCTTCACCTGGATCTGATAGTCGCGGTATTCGGGCTGAAGGGCTTCGCCGAAGGCCACGGCTTTGGCTGCGATGACATGTTCGAGGGGGCCGCCCTGAACGCCGGGGAATACGGCAGAGTCGAGCAGCGACGACATCATGCGCACTTGGCCTTTGGGGGTTGTCTTGCCCCAGGGATTTTCGAAGTCCTCACCCATCAGGATGATGCCGCCGCGCGGGCCGCGGAGGGTCTTGTGGGTGGTGGAGGTGACTATGTGGGCGTATTTCACGGGGTTGTCGAGCAGACCGGCGGCGATGAGGCCGGCGGGATGAGCCATGTCGACCATGAAAATGGCGCCGATCTCGTCGGCCAGACGGCGCATTCGGGCATAGTCCCAATCGCGCGAGTAGGCGCTGGCGCCGCCGATGATCAGACGCGGACGTTCGCGGCGTGCGATCTCTTCCATATTGTCGTAGTCGACGAGGCCAGTCTCCTCATCGACGTTGTAGCCGAGAGCCTGGAAAACAAGGCCGGAGAAGTTGACGGGGCTTCCGTGGGAGAGGTGGCCGCCGTGAGCGAGGTTGAGTCCGAGGAATTTGTCGCCCGGCTTCAGACAAGCCATGAACACGGCCATGTTGGCCTGTGCGCCTGAGTGGGGCTGCACGTTGGCGTAAGCCGCGCCGAAAAGCTTCTTCACGCGGTCGATGGCCAGCTGCTCCACTTCGTCGACCACCTGGCAGCCGCCATAGTAGCGGTGGCCGGGATATCCTTCGGCATATTTATTGGTGAGGCAAGAGCCCATGGCACGCATCACTTCGTCGCTGACGAAGTTTTCGGAAGCGATGAGTTCGATGCCTTTTTTCTGACGCTGATACTCGCGATCGATTAGCTGAAAAATCTGATTGTCGGGTTGCATAAATCTGTGATATGTGTTAATGATGTTGTATATTATCTGATTGTTATTTAGTTTTCTTCTTTACCGACCATCCGAAACGGCCTATGTGAGCGCCGAGGCCGTAGTAGTTGCCGTGGCTGTAGACCAGCATTCCGGCACGCTCAAGCTTGAAGGCACCTGTTTCGGGGTCGATGAGGCTTTCGTCGGCAAGTACGCAGAGCACATCGGCGATAAACATGTCGTGACTGCCGAGATGCACAATCTCTTTGACGCGACACTCGATGCTCAGCGGCGATTCCATAACCGAGGGGCAGGCCACGAGGCGTCCCTCTTCAGGCGTCAGCCCCGTCTCCTTCCATTTGTCGTAGTCGCGTCCCGAGCGCACGCCGACCCAGTCGGTGGCCCGTGCCATAGCCTCGGTGGTGAGGTTGATGGTAAACTCCATGGTGGAGCGTATCATATCATAGGAATGGCGTTCGGGGCGCACGGATATGTAGCACATGGCCGGATCGGTGCAGATGGTGCCTGTCCATGCCACGGTGAGCAAGTTGCTGTCGGCAACCGAGGAGCCACAGGTCACTATCACCGCCGGAAGCGGATAGATCATTGTGCCCGGTTTCCATTGTTGTTTCATTCTCGGCGGTATGTGGTGATTGGTCAGGGAGTGTCAGTGTCAGTCGATCTGTGCGTCTCCGCTTTTCACCACATGGCCGCAATAGTGGCAACGTATGGTCACGTCGTCGCGGTCGATCACTTCGAAGCGAGTGCGCATCGGTTCATTGTTGGTGATGCACTTGGGATTGCCGCAGCGCACGATGCCCGTGATCACGTCGGGGAGCTTGATGGGGAATTTCTTCACCACTTCGAAATCGCGGATTATGTTGATGTTGGCGTGCGGAGCTATGAGGGCAATGCGGTTGAGGACATCGTCGGGGAACTCCACGTCGGCCACCTTGATGATGCCCTTTTTGCCGAGGCGGTGGCTCGAGAGGTTGTTGCCGATGGTCACGTTGGTGGTCATCTTTTCGATGCCGAGAATCTTGACGGCCTTAAAAAGCACATCGGCCGGTATGTGGTCAATGACGGTTCCGCAGCGGAGGGCTGCAACAGCCAGTTCTTTACGTTCTTTTGTCATACTGCTCATTTTGTGTCGTCACATTCTTTGAAAATGTCAATACCCAGGGCGCGGCAGATGATGGCCTGACGCGCATAGAGGCCGTTGCGGGCCTGGTCGAAATAATAAGCGTGCGGATCGTCGTCGACATCCTGAGCTATCTCATTGACGCGGGGGAGCGGATGGAGCACACGCATATTGCCGCGGGCATCGCGGAGCATGTCGGCGCGGAGGGTATAGAGATCCTTGACGCGCTCATATTCCATGATGTCGGCGAAACGTTCGCGCTGCACACGTGTCATATAGAGGATGTCGGTGGTGTTGATCACCTCGGGTGTGAAATCCTTGTGCTCGGTGTAGCGGATGCCGTTTGCCTCGCAGAAGTCGAGATATTCGCGCGGCATCTGGAGCTCGTCGCAGGCCACGAAATTGAATGTGGGGTTGAAATAGCGCAGAGCCATGAGGAGCGAATGGACGGTGCGGCCGTATTTGAGGTCGCCCACCATTGTAATGGTGAGATTGTCGAGCTTGCCCTGCGTCTTGTAGATCGAATAGAGGTCGAGCATGGTCTGCGAGGGGTGCTGGTTTGCGCCGTCGCCGGCATTGATCACGGGCACATCAGTCACCTCGGTGGCATAGCGAGCCGCGCCTTCGAGATAATGTCGCATCACAATGAGATCGACATAGTTGCTCACCATCTTGATGGTGTCTTTGAGCGTTTCGCCTTTCGAGGAGCTTGTGGTCGAAGCATCGGAAAAGCCGATCACACGGCCGCCGAGGCGGTTGACAGCGGTTTCAAAACTGAGGCGGGTGCGAGTCGACGGTTCGAAGAAGAGTGTAGCCACCACCTTGCCGTCGAGGATTTTGTGGTTGGGGTGCGCTTCAAAGTAAGCGGCCCGTCGGAGGAGATCGAGGATGTCATCGCGCGAGATATCATCGATTGACACCAGAGAGTTTTTGTTCATGACTGATGATGTTTTAGACCACACCCGGGGGAAACTGATCGACCTGACTTTCAGCAAATTGCTCCATTGCGTTTTCGGTACATCCTCAATTTCCCGGAGCGTATGGTTACCTGCATGCAAATTTAGCAATTTTCCGCGACTCCGCCACCCGCTTCAACACAATATTTTTCGCAGGGGTGCTAATCAGCGCAGGAAACGGGGTGCCTGAAGGAAGAAGCCGAAGGTGAGGCCGAAATTCCATCGGCCTTTTTCGACGCCCGCATAATGCGTGTAGAGAGATACGTTGGCGAAAGGGAGAGTGGCCACGGCCTCAATCTGGCCGAAGAAGCTGACCTTCGAGAGATAGTCGCCGTAGCGCGCCATTCCGGCGGCATCGGGCAATATCGGTCGAAGTGGCACAAAGAGGTCGGCACGGCCGCGCATCTGCAGTATGGAGCTGATCTTCCATACGGGAATCACGCCGATGACGCCGAACGAGTTGGCACGGAAGTCGGGCGTGAACACATTGGTATAAGATGGCGCGGGATTGAATTCCGGAGCATCGGTGACCGAAGCGGCATAGCCGGGGAGCAGTTTACGGGTGGAATACAGGAGGTTGACCTCCGTGCCGAAAGCGAAGTGCCGCGACAGGTCGAAATAGTTTGTTGCGAGCACTTCGCACTGCGCCCAGATGCGGTTGTCGCGCACGCGGCAGCCATTGTTGACGTCGGGCGACGTGACGAAAGCCTGTCCCGTGACGCCCATTGCCGTAACCTTATATAGAGCGCCGCTCGTGGGCAGGAAGGCCGAGTTGAGCGTGCTGTACTCAAACTGCACGCGCAGCTGCGCAAGATTCTGCCGCAGATAGTCGTGCTCGTCGGCGGGGGCGCCCCAGTTGATCATATTCTTGTTTTCGAGACAGCCGTAGCCCACGCTCAGATCCCATTTTCCCCGGCGTCCCATGGCGAAGCCATAGCTTATCCGGCCGAAATATTCGTTTGTCACCACCGCCGTAGGCTCGCTCGTCTGATAAAACATCCTGTCGCTGCGGAAATATTTCTGTCGCGAGACCACAGCCTTGACCTGCAGGCTCGAGGGCACCGAGCGCATAAGCCTGATGCGCGCCGAAGCCTCGGCGGCGAGATAGCTCTGACCGATCCAACCGTTGAGCCGCACGTCGAGCGAGTTGTAGCTCAACGTCTTATATCCGCCGGTCAGGAAGAGCATGCTGTTGGTCGACGTGGAGAGATACCCCCCGACGCCCAGCAGGATGTTGTCCTTCAGCGTCGACTTCAGGCTGA
The DNA here is from genome assembly GCA_902489785.1 of uncultured Porphyromonadaceae bacterium. Taxonomy (GTDB): domain Bacteria; phylum Bacteroidota; class Bacteroidia; order Bacteroidales; family Muribaculaceae; genus Paramuribaculum. Next base: position 25,015 of record CABUBG010000016.1, on the reverse strand, counting down.
GCTCAAACATGCGCGTCGAGTCGTCGTAAACGGCCGCCGGCTCGAGATTGCGGAATTTGCCGGGCGTGATAGCGCGGTAGAAACCGTCGCGTGCGCGCGAGATGCCGAACGTGTCGCCCTCGTGGCGCGTGAAAAGCGACCGCACGTAGGCGTTCTGCGAGGGGGTGCCTCCGGTGGCCGTCACCTTGTTGAAGACCAGGGCGGGCGTCTGCGATTTGAAGACGGCACGGCGCAGGCGGCGTGCCTCAGCCGGGGTGCGGCTGTGGATGCGGCTCTTTATCGAGTCCATCATCTCGGTAGCGCGGTCGTAGCCTATCTTATATATAGCCTTTGCCTTGTCGAAATCGAGGAGGCCGAACTGCTCGAGGTGGATGCGCAGCTTTATGCCCTCGTCGGGCGGGAGCGAATAGTCGCTGTGCTGGATGATCATGGTTTCGAGCTGTGTCATCATGTTCTGGCTCTCGTCGGGCGCATCCGTGGTCGAGACATCCACGCCGATCATTATCTGCGGGGCGAAATTGTCGCGCATCACGTCGACGGGGAAATTGTCGTAGATGCCGCCGTCGTAGAGCAGCGCCCCGTTGCGCTGGATGGGATGAAACACCAGCGGGAAACTCATGGACGCGCGCACGGCATCGCCCAGCGAGCCGCCCGAGCTCACGATCATGCGTTTGTTGGTCATGTCGGAGCTGACGGTGCGCAGCGGCACGAACAGGTGGTTGAAATTGCCCCGGCACTGCGCCGTGTAGGGTGCATAAAGCTCCAGAAAAGCGAAATTCATGGGCAGCGGATTGATAAGGCTCGAAGGCAACACCGAGTTGAGGAGCGTGGAGTCGCCCAGATTCAGGCTGACCATCGTGGGCAGCGGCTCATCCTGCATAAAATAATAGGTGAGCTTCGGATCGACGACGCCCGTGGACCATTTGGCGAATTCATCCGAGCCTATCAGCGACATCATTTCGGCGGGGGTGAAGCCACACGCATAAAGGCTGCCCACTATGGCGCCCATCGAAGTGCCGGAGATATAGTCGATGGGTATGTCGTTATCCTCAAGCGCCTGAATAACACCGATATGTGCTATTCCCTTGGCACCGCCACCACTCAGCACGAGGCCCACCGACTGGGGTCCCGCCAGGCTGTCGGCCGGCGAGGAGAGCGTCTGTCCGCTCAGGGTTGCCGCTAACGTCAGCAGCAATATTATGAATGTCGTTTTCATTTCATCGCTCTATTTGGCACCAAAGTTAACTCAATTTCGTAAATTTGCATTACAAACCCGGCACTGAACTTCTGCCGGCTTATTACAAATTAACATTCCGCGACCAGTTTCATCCGTCATGAACACCAGCATACAATCACGCCTTCTCGCCGACGCCACCGCGTGGGCTCGCGAAGCGGGCAAAATACAGCTCGGCTACTTCCGCTCCGACCGGCTCGAAGTGCACAACAAACTCAACGACGCCGACATCGTCACCGCCGCCGACAAATCCTCCGAAGACTCCATCATAGGCCACATTCGCGCCACCTACCCCGACCACGCCATCCTCTCCGAAGAGTCGGGCGAGCATGAGGGCACTGACGGCTACCGGTGGGTGATCGACCCGCTCGACGGCACCACGAATTTCAACAGCGGGCTGCCGCTGTTTGCCGTTTCCATCGGCATCGAGCACTGTGGCGAGCCAATTGTAGGCGTGGTCTACATCCCGTATCTCGACGAGCTTTTCACCGCCGTGCGCGGTCAGGGTGCCACCCTCAACGGGCGTACGATCCACTGCTCGGACGAGACGCAGCTCAGCCGCAGCGTGGTGTCGACCGGCTTCCCCGTCGACAAAGACACGACGCCCGACAACAACCTCGACAACGTGGCGCGCATCCTCCCCCACGTGCGCGGACTGCGGCGGCTGGGGTCGGCTGCCGTCGACATCTGCTACGTAGCCGCCGGCTTCCTGCAGGGCTACTGGGAGCTCAACCTTCACCTGTGGGACGTCAGCGCCGCACTGCTCATCGCCTCGGAGGCGGGCGCCTGCCACACCTATTTCCGCCACGACCGCGGACTGTCGGTGCTCGCCGCTGCGCCTGCCATCTTCCCGCAGATCCTGTGCCGGCTCGCCGACAAGCCATTCTCACCCGACAAAACCGCTCAGCCATGACCACGCAACACGAAATCATAAACGGGCTCTGCCCGTCGGAAACAATCCGCGCCATCGCCGCCATGGCCGAAAGCCCCTGCATTCTCCTCACCACCGACGCCGCCATGGCCATCGACATCAGCCCGCTTCAGCTCAACCGCATGGCATCCGTGATGGCCGACACCGGCGCCGCCATCGTCTATGCCGACTACCGCCGCCTACTCCCTGACGGGACGGCCGAAGAAGCTCCCCTCACCCGCTGGCAGAAAGGATCGGTGCGCAACGACTTCCGCTTCGGCCCCGCCGTCCTGGTGGACACCGAGCGATTCACCCGCGCGGCGGCAGAAATGCCGGATGGACTGAAAGCGGCGGCATGGTATGACATGTGGCTGCGCCTGAGCCGCATGGCTCCCATTGTCCATATCCCCGAGGCGCTCTACACCGCGCGTCCGGCAGGCAGCGCGGCGGCAGAGTGCGATGAGCATTTCAGCTACGTAGACCCGCGTAACCGCGAGGTGCAGATCGAGATGGAGCAGGTGTTCACCGCCCACCTCCGCGAAATCGGCGCATGGCTGCCCGCGCCGTCGGAAACGCCCGACTTCGGCGACGGCTTCGCCGTCGAGGCCTCCGTGGTCATCCCCGTTCGCAACCGCGTCAACACGATAGCCGACGCCATCTTCAGCGCCCTCGACCAGACCACCGACTTCCCCTTCAACGTCATCGTGGTCGACAACCACAGCACCGACGGCACCACCGAGGTGATCCGGCGTCTCGCCGACGATCCGCGGCTCATACACATCATCCCCAGCACGACAGACCACGGCATCGGCGGCTGCTGGAACGAGGCTCTTTTCAGCGAGCGCTGCGGCCGGTTTGCCGTGCAGCTCGACAGCGACGACATCTATAGCTCCGGCCGGACGCTCCAGACTATCGTCGACTGCTTCCGGCGCGAGCGCTGCGCGATGGTTGTCGGAGCCTATTCGCTCACCGATTTCAACCTCGCGCCGATACCTCCCGGCACCATCGACCACCGCGAATGGACCGACCACAACGGCCACAACAACCTGCTGCGCGTCAACGGACTCGGCGCTCCGCGAGCCTTCGCCACCGCCGTGGCGCGGCGCTTCCCCTTCCCGGATGTCAGCTACGGGGAGGACTATGCCATGGGTCTGCGTCTCTCCCGGCGCTTCCACATCGGGCGCATCTTCGATGTGCTCTATCTGTGCCGCCGGTGGCAGGGCAACTCCGACGCCTCGCTGAGCATAGCCAAGGCTAACATCTTCGACAACTACAAAGACACGCTGCGCACCTGGGAGATTGAAGCCCGCCAGCGTTTTAACAACGCTGTAAAGCCGTGAACATCACTGAATTCATAACAGCTCAGCTCGACGAATGGCCGGAGACGCGCCAACGCTTCGACGCCCTCGCCGGCTGCCTCACCCGCACGCTCGACACGCCGGTGCGCCCCATCACCGTGCAGCACAATCCGGCGCGCGCCGTCTCCACCGGAGCCGCCGTCGACAAAGGCGCCATCGCGCGTCGGCCCTGCTTTCTTTGCCGGGCGAACCGCCCCACGGAGCAGCGCGCCCTGCCCTTCGGCGATTACGAAATACTCGTGAACCCCTACCCCATCTTCCCGGAGCATCTCACCATTGCCTGCACAGCTCACACGCCGCAGCGCATAGCGGGCCGTTTTGCCGATATGCTGCGCCTCACCGACGCGTTGCCGGGACACACCATATTCTATAACGGACCGCGGTGCGGGGCATCGGCGCCCGACCATCTCCACTTTCAGGCGGCGCCCACGCGCTGCTTCCCCATCATCGGCGCACTCCGCGAGGCAGCTCCGGCAGCCGCCGAAGGGCGCATAAGTCTTTACGATCTGCTGCCGGCATGTTTCGCCATCGACGATCCGACGCCCGAAATTCTCAGCGGCCTGCCCGACCGGCTCCCCGCCGATGTGGAGACCGGCCTGCCGATGGTCAACATACTCGCGTGGCACGACGAGGAGGGGCGGCACGCCATCGTCATTCCGCGCCGGAGGCACCGCCCCGCCTGCTACGGCAACGGTGCGGGATGCCGCCTCATCAGCCCCGCCTCGGTCGACCTCGCCGGCGTTTTCGTAGCCCCGCGCGCCGAAGACTTCCGCAACATCACCGCCGACGAGACAGCCGGCATCATCAGCGAAGTCACCTACCCGGTTTCACAACTCGCCAATATCATCACACATTGAACATCACGCAATGAACCCAACGATAAAAGTAGGCATTCTCGAAGCCCCGTCGGTAAGAATCTCCCTCAGCGGCTCTTACACGGTCAACGGCACCGCTGCCACCGGCGGCACACTCGAGTTCACGCGGACGGCCGACGGTATCACGCTCGCCGGCCAAGGCACAGCTTCTGAGTTCCGGCTGCAGCCCGGCACGGCCGACGCCATCGCCACCGTGGCCGACGTCACCATAGGCATCGGCTTCCACTGGCAGCAGCACGAAGACCAGCAGTTCGGCGGCGACCTCGCCGTCATCCAGGCCGGCGACAACCTTGCCGTGGTCAACGAGATCGACATCGAGCACTATCTCCTCAGCGTCATCTCCTCGGAGATGAACGCCTCGGCGCCCGAAGAGTTTCTGAAAGCGCATGCCGTCATCTCCCGCAGCTGGGCGCTTGCGCAGATACGCAACAGCGCCGTCGGCGAGAGCATCCCCTGCACCGAGACCGAGGCTGAGACCATACGGTGGACCGACCATGCCGCCCACACGCTCTATGATGTGTGCGCCGACGACCACTGCCAGCGCTTCCAGGGCTACGCCCGCGCCGCCGCATCGTCACGCCCGGCGCTCGCCGTCACAGCCACCGCCGGCGAAGTGCTCATGTACGGCAACACGCTCTGCGACACCCGTTTCTCGAAATGCTGCGGCGGCATCACCGAGCGCTTCTCGACCTGCTGGCAGCCCCTTGACAAGCCCTACCTCATCCCGGTCACCGACACGCCCGACTCGCATCCGGCCGACGCAAGCGGCGAGGAGGAATTCCGGCATTTTCTCGACAACCCGCCCGCCGACGCCTTCTGTGCCAACCCGCCGGAATCGGTGCTCCGCTCCATCCTCAACAGTTACGACCGCTCCACGCCGCATCTCTACCGCTGGAGCGTCAGCTACACCGGCGACGAATTGGCCGACATCATCCGTCGGCGCTCCGGCCGCGACTATGGCCGCATCCGGGCCATCACGCCGCTCCACCGCGGACCGTCGGGGCGCATCGACCGGCTGCGCATCGACGGCACCCGTCTGAGCCGCATCATAGGCAAAGAGCTGGAGATACGCCGCACGCTCTCCGAGTCGCACCTCTACAGCTCGGCATTCACAGTCCTGCCTTCCGAACCCGATGCCGGCGGCATACCGAGCCGCTGGACACTCCGGGGCGCCGGCTGGGGCCACGGCGTAGGGCTCTGCCAGATTGGAGCTGCCGTCATGGGCACTCGCGGCTACAGCTACCGGCAGATCCTCGCCCACTATTTCCCCGGCGCGGAACTCAAGCAGCTCTACTGATATCAACCGTCTATCCATTTATCTGACTTACAGCATCGTGAAGCACAGCAACATATCCCGCGGCTGGTTCTGGATACCCACCCTTTACACTGCCGAAGGCCTCCCCTACGTCGTACTGATGACCGTGTCGGCCGTGCTCTTCAAACGCATGGGCGTTTCAAACGCCGAGCTGGCCTTCTACACCTCGCTATTCGGTCTGCCGGCCATGATCAAACCGCTGTGGAGCCCGTTTGTCGACATGTTTCACACGCGCCGCGCCTGGATCATCGCCATGCAGCTGCTGATGGGCGCCGCGCTTGCCGCCATCGCTTTCGTGCTGCCGGGTCATCTGTGGTTCCGCGCTTCGGTAGCTTCTTTTATGATTATGGCATTCTTCTCAGCCACGCACGACATCGCCGCCGACGGCTTCTACATGCTCGCCCTGTCGGAACGCGCCCAGTCGTTCTTCGTCGGCATCCGCGCTACCGTGTTCCGCCTCGCGATGCTCATCGGTCAGGGGCCGCTGGTCATGTTTGCCGGTTTTCTCGAAGCCTACTACGGCGACATCCCGCATGCATGGGCCATTGTGTTCTACATCCTTGCCGCGGCCATGGCTATGATTGCGCTCTACCACATATTCATCCTTCCGCGGCCCGCGAGCGACAAGCCGGCACGCATTTCATCGCCGGGGTTGGTGTGGCGCGAGTTTGCCGACACATTCGTGCGCTTCTTCACGAAGCCGGGCATACTCATAGCCATGCTCTTCATGCTTCTGTATAAGCTCCCCGAAGCCCAGATTGTCAAGCTCATCCAGCCCTTCCTGCTCGACAGCTCGGCAGCGGGCGGTCTCGCGCTCTCGACGGCACAGGTGGGCTTCGTCTACGGTACTGTCGGCGTGATCGGACTGCTCTCCGGCGGCATCATCGGCGGCATCCTTGTGAGCCGCAACGGCCTGCGCCGGTGGATGATGCCTATGGCGTGGAGCATGTCGCTCTCGTGCCTCGCTTTCGTGTGGCTGGCCTATGGCGACGGTCATTCCTTCCTGCTCATCAATCTCTGCGTGTGCATCGAGCAGTTCGGCTACGGGTTCGGCACAACGGCCTATATGCTATACCTCATCAACTTCTCCAAAGGGCGGCACGCCACCGCCAACTATGCCATCTGCACCGGCATCATGTCGCTCGGCATGATGCTTCCGGGCATGATAGCCGGCTGGCTGCAACAAACAATAGGCTACGGTCCGTTTTTCATCTGGACCGCAGCCTGTTGTGTGGTAACTATCATTGTGGCGCGGATGGCCCTGCGCCATTGCTGACGGAGGTTTGCTGCCGGATCAGCAGCATTCGTGGGATTTGAGCATCAGTCCCACGCGCTCCTGCAGACCGAACAGCAGGTTCATGTCGTGGACAGCCATAGCGGCGGCGCCTTTGATCAGATCGTCGATCACCGCGTTGATAACCAGGCGGTCGCCCACGCGCTGCACGTTTATGATACATTTGTTTGTTCCGGCCACCTCGTTGAGATTCGGCATGCTCGCCGAGATAAACGTGAAGCTGTGGTCGGAATAATATTCGTCGTAAAGCCCGATGGCTTTCTCCTCGGTCATCGGCGATTTGAAATGGATCGAGAGCGAGATGCCGCGGCGCCATCCGCCGCACACCACCACGAAGGTCATCGGTGTTGCGAAATCGGGCTGGAGCGAACGCAAAGCGCGCACGATGTCGTCGGCCTCCTCGATGTCGATAAGGGCGAGCGTCTCACCCGGCTCGGCATTTTCTTCGGCCACCACAGCATTGACGTGGATGTCGCCGCACGAGAGCGCCTGCGCCTTGGCCAGCGGCATCAGGGCAAGGAGCACGGCCGAGGTCAGCGCCGGGGGCACCGAAGCTCTCATGCCGCCGCGCACCAGCGGTTTGCGGCTCAGTTCCGGCAGACCGAAGATCCATTTGTCGCCGTCGGCAAACGTGCTTTGCGGCAGCATGTCGCCGCTCACGTCGACAGTCTTCACGCGGTCGGGCACCGGATATTTCTCAAGGAAGCGCAGGCCCTCGCCCGGCTCTTCATAGCACAGGAAGAGCACGTCGACATTGTCCATGTCGGGCTGTGCCGAAAAACGCATATAGGTCTCGCCGCGCAACCCTTTGTGGAGCTGCGACACGAGGGCACCTTCGGCCTGCGGCTCCAGCACCCACGACAGTTCGACGTCGGGATGATTGATAAGAAGTTTTATGATCTCGCCGGCTACTGGCATTGAGCCGCCGGTCACTGCTGCTCGTATCATATTCTGTCTATGGTCTTTAGTGTTATGCTTATGTTATTTTCGTTTAGAAAAAATACTGTTTGCCCTCCTCCATCACCGTCGGCGGGATGATCTCCGACAGAATGGCATATATTTCGGGGCGCGAAACCTCATCGTCGACGGCCACAAACACCGTATCGGCGCCTGCTATGGTTCCCAGCACGTGTGGCGACGAGAGCTCGTCGATGTCATAAGCCACGCCGCCGGCATAACCGTTGCGTGTCTTGATGATGGCTTGGCGTCCCGAAAACGACACCGAGAGGATCGAAGCCTGACGCACGGCGTTCATGGCCTGCGTGGCCACTTCGTCGGCCGCGGTGCCGTTGGCGGCTATCACATAGCGGTATCCGCCAAGCTCTGTCGCCACTTTCGACGTACGCAAAGTCTTCAGGTCGCGCGAAAGCGTGGCCTGAGTCACGTTGCAGTTGTTAGCCTCGAGGAGATCCATCAGTTCTTCCTGGCTGCCGATTGAATTGTTCAGCAATATTTTTACGATAAGTGCCAGACGGGCTTGTCGTTTATTCATAGTGACTTTTTCTAATGAGTTTCGTTTTTATTCATCGCAAATTTAATATATCCGCCATAAATATGCAACAATCCGTAATAAAAATTCAGTTTCGCGGCCGCGAACCTGCGCTGTGAGTCTGGCTAAAGCGAAGCGCCGCCCCGAATGCTTCTCCGGAGCGGCGCCACATACATTTTATGTCACCGGTTATTCTTCGTAGCGGCGGGCGCCGTCGCTGACGATCACGGGATAGATCATAGGCTCGTGGCCATATTTCTCATTGAATTTCTTTGTGACGGTGGCGATGAAGTTGTCGTATTTGTCGTCCTTCACCAGATTGACGGTGCAGCCGCCGAAGCCACCGCCCATGATGCGCGAGCCGGTCACGCCGCACTCCTTGGCAACGTCGTTGAGATAGTCGAGTTCTTCGCAGCTCACCTCGTAGAGTTTCGACATGCCTTCGTGTGTGCCGTACATGCAGCGGCCAACGGTGTCGTAGTCGCCTTTCACGAGAGCGTCGCACACGTCGAGCACGCGCTGCTTCTCTTCGATCACATATTTTGCACGCTTATAGTCCTCTTCCGAGATCTTGTCTTTGGCTGAGTCGAGCATTGCCATGTCGGCGTCACGCAGGGTTTCGACACCAAGTGTCTTGGCCACGCGTTCACACGATTCGCGACGTTTGTTGTAGGGCGAATCCACCAGTTCGTGTTTCACTCTCGAGTCGACGAGCACCAGCTTGTAGCCGTCGAGCTTGAAGGGGAAATATTCAAACTCACCCGAACGGCAGTCGAGGCGCATCAGATTGTCCTTCTTACCGTGGACTGAAGCGAACTGATCCATGATGCCGCAGTTCACGCCGCAATAGTTGTGCTCGGTGCTCTGACCGATCTTTGCGAGCTCCATCTTCGGGAACTTGTTGTCGTTGAAAAGATCGTTGAGTGCGTTGGCGAAGCAGCTTTCGAGAGCGGCACTCGACGAGAGACCGGCGCCCAGAGGCACATTGCCGGCGAATACGGCGTCGAAGCCTTCCACGTTGCCGCCGCGCTTGATGATCTCGCGGCAAACGCCGAAAATATAGCGTGCCCACTGCTGTGAGGGTGCGTCTTCTTCCTTCAGACCGAATTCAACGTATTCGTCGATATCCACCGAATAAACGCGCACCTTATCCGTTCCGTTGGGCTTGATTTCAGCCATTATAAACTTGTCGATAGCGCCCGGAAACACGAAGCCGCCGTTATAATCGGTGTGCTCGCCGATAAGATTGAAACGCCCCGGAGCTACAAACAGCATACCCTCCGTGCCGAAACGCGATCTGAACTCATTCTGAATCTTTTCTTTCATGATAATTTTATGATTTGGGTTAATTTTTCACGGTTGAAATGATGGAACACACATTCCGTTTTAATGTAGCGAATTTACAAATTTATCAGCCATAATGCCGCCACCGACTGTTAAAAATCCATAACCGACAATACCCCCCTGCACAACACCTTCACCACCCTCTTCTGACAGAAGCACATTTCACTCATGTAATCATATCTTCCGATACAATCACGACATTTCTTCCTGCGTTTATCCGAGTGAGGCTGTGTCGTAATTAAGGTTTACGTCGCAGCCTCGGTTAAATTTGAGTGTGCTGGGTGCATAAGTAGTAAGATATGATGTAATTGTGCAAATATAGTGAAATAAAGTCAGGTATAACACAAAAGCGCCGCGCTCCTTCATTTCAGCACGAAACGGATGCACTAAAAAGATGTTTTATCTTCTTTGCAATATTCATCACGCATATTTTTGATTAATTCAAAACGACTTCATAATTTTGCAGTATAGAATCCGTGCCGCACGGCGGCCGTGACATCAGTATTAACGTCGACACATATATGGAACCCCTCAAGCATGAATGCGGCATAGCGATGATACGTCTGCGCAAGCCCCTTTCCTTTTATAAAGAGAAATACGGCACACTGCGATACGGCCTCGAAAAGCTCTATCTCATGATGGAGAAACAGCACAACAGGGGCCAGGAAGCCGCCGGCATTGGCGTTGTGAAGCTGAATGCCAGACCGGGTACTGAATATGTGTGGCGCGAACGCGCGCTCGGCACTCAGGCCATTCAGGAAATTTTCGGCAACGTGTTTCCGAAGCTCGAAGAGATGGGCATCGCCACGATCTCGGCCTCTCAGGCCGAGGACGAAGCGCCTTATATCGGCGAGATCCTCATGGGGCATCTGCGCTACAGCACCACCGGGCGTTCGGGCATAAGCTACGTCCATCCGTTCCTGCGGCGAAACAACTGGCGGTCGCGCAACCTGCTGATGTGCGGCAACTTCAACATGACCAACGTCGACGAGATCTTTGATGATGTCGTCTCCACCGGGCAGCATCCGCGTCTCTACAGCGACACCGTCATAATCCTCGAGCAGCTCGGCAACGCGCTCGACAAAGAGAATCACCGCCTCTACCGCCACTTCCGCGACACGCTCCGCGACCCGCATCTCGCACGCGCGATCGAGGACAATATCGACATGCGCAACGTCATCTCAGCGGCCGCACCGAAATGGGACGGCGGCTATGTGATGTGCGCCGCCACCGGCTCAGGCGACATGGCTGTGGTGCGCGACCCGGCGGGCATCCGTCCGGCGTTTTATTATATCGACGACGAAGTTGTAGTGGTGGCCTCCGAACGGCCTGTCATCCAGACAGTATGGGACGTCGACGCCGACAAAGTCACCGAGCTCGCTCCGGGCGAGGCGATCATAGTGCGGCGCGATGCCACGACCGATGTCGTAGGCTTGCTTCCGCAGCAGCCCAACGCGCGGTGCTCCTTCGAACGTATCTATTTTTCGCGCGGCAGCGACGTAGACATCTACCGAGAACGCAAACTACTCGGCCGCAACATCGTGCCCGCCGTGCTCGACAGCATCGACGGCGACTTCGACCACACCGTCTTCTCGTTTATCCCCAACACGGCCGAAGTGGCATTCTACGGCATGCTTCAGGGCCTCGAAGAGCACCTCGACCGGCGGAAGCTCAACCATATACGCAACCTCATCGACAACGGCACCATCTCGCCCGAAAAGCTCCGCAACATCATGAGCCGCAAGGTGAGAGTGGAGAAAGTGGCTATCAAGGACATCAAGCTCCGCACATTCATCTCGGAGGGCGACGTGCGCAACGACCTCGCCGCCCATGTCTACGACGTGACCTACGGCAGCGTGGCGCCGGGCGAGAATCTTGTGATCATCGACGACAGCATCGTGCGCGGAACCACACTGCGCCAGAGCATCCTGCGTATCCTCGACCGTCTGCATCCGCGCAAAATCGTGGTGGTCTCCTCGGCTCCGCAGGTGCGCTACCCCGACTATTACGGCATCGACATGTCGCGCCTCAGCGAGTTTGCCGCATTCCGCGCCGCCATAGCCCTCATCCGCGAGCGCGGCCTCGACGATATCCTCCACAAGACCTACGAGCGCTGCCTCGAAGCCCGGAATCAGCCGGCGCATGAAGTAGAAAACCATGTCACCGCCATCTACCGTCCGTTCACTGAGCGCGAGATCTCTCAGAAAATGGCCCAGATGCTCACTCCCGAGGGGATAGGCGCCGAAGTGCAGATCATATTCCAGTCGCTCGAAGGCATGCACAACGCCATCCCCGACCACCCCGGCGACTGGTATTTCTCCGGCCGCTACCCCACACCGGGCGGCACACGACTCGTCAACGAAGCTTTCATCAGCTTCTACGAATCATTAGAGCCTGTTCTACAATAAAGCAACGGCCGGTCACCTCAGGGGAACCGGCCGCTTTTATCGGATTATGCAGCGAATCAGAGATTGCTGTCCAGAAAAGCCTTAAAGGCATCTTCGTCCATATATCCAGCGGTGGTGACGTTTTCTTTTTTTGCTGACGAAGGATACACTATCACTACGGCAGGGATCGATCCGATCTTAAACTGATCAGCAAGCTTTTTGCAAACGTCGACATCGGCCGATGCAAAATTAGCCTTTCCCTGATATTCGGCGGCAACCTTGTGGAACACCGGGCCGAATTGCTTGCACGGGCCGCACCATGTGGCATTGAAGTCGATGACGAATGGCAGCGGCATCTCATCGGGCAGGAAAGTGTCGTCGTTCTGAAGCTCTACCACTACATCTTCAGCCGGTGCAGCCTGCTGTTCGGTCTGCCGGGATTCTTCGGCTGCTTTAACCGAATCTTCACTTTTTGATTCTCCCTTGCCGCTGCAGCCAACGAGAGCAACAGCTGCAAAAAGGGACATTGCAATTGCTATTTTCTTCATATACTGTTTGATTTTAAAATGTTCAGAATGTAAGTGCGGCATTTGTTTTGCGCACGGCGGCGGCGCTGGCGGCAAAGAGAGCCTGCTCATCGTCGGTCAGAGCGAATTTCACTATCTTCTCGATTCCGTTCTTGCCGAGGATGCAGGGGACGCCGATGCAGAGATCTTTTTCGCCATATTCACCGTCGAGAAGAGCCGAGCAACTGATGAGTTTTTTACTGTCGTGCAGCACAACTCCCACAACCTGCGCGGCAGCTGCGCCGGGAGCCATCCATGCCGAAGTGCCCAGGAGCCGGGTCAACGTGGCGCCGCCGATCATCGTGTCGGCAGCCACCTTCTTAAGCTGCTCGTCACCAACGAAAGCCGAGGCGGGCACACCGCGGTAGGCAGCATAGCGCACCAGCGGTATCATCGTGGTGTCGCCGTGACCGCCGATGACTATACCTTCGACCTCCGTGGCGTTTGCGACGAGAGCAAGGCTGAGGAAATATTTGAAACGAGCGCTGTCGAGAGCGCCGCCCATGCCGATGATGCGGTTTTTGGGCAGGCCGCTGATCTTATGGATAAGATAGGTCATGGTGTCCATCGGGTTAGAGACACATAGGATCACGGCGTTGGGCGAATATTTCAGGACGCTTTCGGTCACTGACTTAACGATGCCGGCGTTGACACCGATAAGTTCTTCGCGGGTCATGCCCGGTTTGCGGGGAATGCCTGAAGTGATGACGACCATGTCGCTACCTGCGGTCTTCTCATAGTCGTTGGTGACGCCGGTGAGGCGGCAGTTCAGGTTCAGGATGTTGGCTGTCTGCATGATATCCATGGCTTTGCCTTCGGCAAGACCCTCTTTGATATCGATGAGCACCACCTCATCGGCTATCGACTGCGTGATAAGGACATTTGCGCAAGTGGCGCCTACATTTCCGGCACCTACAACGGTTACTTTTGACATGATTTCTCTTTATTTTTTGGTTATTGTTTCTACGTTTCGGTGCCGGATAACTGACCCGGACTCCGACCGTTACAAAATTAGTGCTTTTTTCCGTAATAAAATATCGCCGCCGGGCTTTTCACATTAATTCGCATTCCGCCTCAGCATTATCACATTTTTTCATTACTTTCGCACTCTAATCCCATCAATCATGACATCACGCCTTTCATTCACAACGGTCATCATCCTGACAGTACTGTCGCTTATTTCATCCTGCCGGCATAAAAGCGCCGAAGCGATATCGGGCGGCGACACCATCACCACGCAGGCACGCCTGCTCACGCTCATCGACAAGGACGGCTACACGATAGCCGACGTCAGAAAACCATGGGGCGACGACACGACGGCGCTGCTCGAGCGGTATATCCTCGCGCCGCACGACTATCAGGGTCAGCTGCCCGAAGGCACCGTTGTGCGTGTGCCGCTGCGGTCGTCGCTGGTCTACAGCGGAGTATATGCCGGAGCCATCGATGAGCTGGGTGCCGCGCAAGCAATCACAGGCGTGGCCGACGGACAGTATTTCAACACTCCGTCGGTGGTGGAAGGGCTCCGCACGGGGCGCATCACCGATGTAGGCAACTCCATGTCGCCCTCCGTAGAGCGCATTGTCAGCGTCAGCCCAGAAGCCATCATACTCTCGCCCTACCAGGGAATGCAGGCCGGCGCGATCGAAAAGCTCGGCATCCCCATCATACAGTTTGTCGACTACATGGAATCGACGCCCCTCGGACGCGCCGAATGGATCCGCCTGCTCGGCATCCTCTACGGCAACCGCGCAGGCGCCGACTCCACTTTCGAAGCAGTCACCGAGAGCTACGACTCCCTTTGCAAGAGCATCGCCCGCTACAGCGACCGACCCATTGTCATCACCGAGCAACCGCTGACCGGCGGATCGTGGGACGTCCCGGCAGGCGAAAGCTATATGGCACGGATGCTGGCCGATGCGGGTGCTTTCTATCCCTGGCACGACACCAAAGGTGCGGGATCGCTGAAGCTCGATGCACCGGCAGTGCTCAACCGTGCCGCCGACGCCGACTTCTGGCTCATCCGCAGTCTCGGCCCGATGACCCTGCAGTCGTTGGGCGCAGGCAACCCGCTGACGTCGCAGTTCAAGGCATTCCGAAACGGCAACGTCTACGTTTGCGACACGTCCGTTGTGCCGCTTTTCGATGAATTCCCCTTCCATCCCGAACGCCTCCTGGCCGACTTCATCGCGATCTTCCATCCCGCTGCCGGCTCTACGCTCCGCTACTACCGCAAGCTCTGACAACATTATTATAAAATGCGCCGCATCCACTTGGCGGGACACGGCGCATATATCATTTTCCGCTCAGCAGAGCGTCAGCGGATAAAAAGCAGCTCGCGATACTTGGGCAGCGGCCACATCTCATTGTCGACCATCAGCTCAAGTTTGTCGATATGATAACGGATCGTTGACATGCGCGGCACCACATTGTCGTGATAGGCAATAGCTTTTTCGCGCTCCGAATCGATGCGGTTGGCCTCGCGGCGTGCGTCAACCATTTTCTCCACTTCGGTCTTTATGATGCGGGTATGCTCAGAGATAGACTCGATGGTCGACATGTCGGCTTCGATCATCCGTTCGCTTTTCTCCGGCGGGAAGACTGACTGAATCTTGCTGACGTTGTCGAGCAGAATCGACTGATAGCGCACGGCTACGGGCAATATGTGGTTGAGCGCGAGATCGCCGAGCACGCGTGCTTCGATCTGCACTTTCTTGGTGTACATTTCCCATTTCACCTCGTTGCGGGCCGCCAGCTCCACTTCGGTCATCACGCCCGTGGTGCGGAACATGTCGATTGACGACTGACGGAGATAAGCGTCGAAGATTGCCGGCACCGATGTCTCGCAGTCCAGTCCGCGGCGCTCGGCTTCGGCTTTCCACTCGTCGGAATAACCGTTGCCGTCGAAGTGTATGGGCCGCGACAGCTCGATGAGGCTGCGTATCTCTTCAAGCAAGGCGTGACGAAGCGTTTCGCCGGCGGCGAGCCGTTTGTCGATCTTTGCCTTGAACTCCATGAGCTGCTGGGCTACGCACGCATTGAGGGCTATCATGGCAGAGGCGCAGTTGGCCGACGAGCCGACGGCACGGAATTCGAAACGGTTGCCCGTGAATGCGAATGGCGACGTGCGGTTGCGGTCGGTGTTGTCGAGCATGATTTCGGGAATTTGCGACACGTTGAGCTGCAGGCCTTCCTTGGTAGAGAGATCGGTCAGCTCCTCGTTGCTCGATCTGGCGATACGCTCCAGGATATCAGAGAGCTGCGAGCCGGTGAATATCGATATAATGGCAGGCGGCGCTTCGTTGGCACCGAGACGGTGGGCGTTGGTGGCGGAGGCGATGGATGCCTTTAGGAGACCGTTGTGACGGTAGACGGCAGCCATCACGTTGACCACGAAGGTGATGAACTGCAGATTGTCCTTCGATGTCTTGCCGGGCGAGAAAAGGAGCACACCGCGGTCGGTGCCCAGACTCCAGTTGTTGTGCTTGCCCGAACCGTTGATGCCGGCGAAGGGCTTTTCGTGAAGCAGCACGCGGAAATGATGGCGGCGCGACACTTCGCCTATGAGCGACATCAGCAGGAGGTTGTGGTCGTTGGCGAGGTTGGTTTCCTCAAATATCGGCGCGAGCTCGAACTGGTTGGGAGCCACCTCGTTGTGACGTGTTTTGGCCGGGATGCCAAGCTTGTGGCACTCGATTTCGAGATCGAGCATAAAAGCCTCGACTCGCGAGGGGATGGCACCGAAATAATGGTCCTCGAGCTGCTGGTTTTTGGCCGATTCATGACCCATCAGAGTGCGTCCGGTGAGCATCAGGTCGGGACGCGCCGAATAGAGCGATTCGTCGACGAGGAAATATTCCTGTTCCCATCCCAGATACGACTTCACATGCTTCACTTCGGGATCGAAGAACTGCGCCACGGCCGTGGCGGCACGGTCGACGGAGTTGAGGGCGCGCAGCAGCGGCGTCTTGTAGTCGAGCGATTCGCCGGTGTAGGATATGAAGATGGTGGGGATACACAGGGTGTTGTCGAGGATGAAAGCCGGCGAGGAAATGTCCCATGCCGAATAGCCGCGAGCCTCGAATGTGTTGCGGATGCCGCCGTTGGGGAAGCTGGAAGCGTCGGGCTCCTGCTGCACGAGGAGCTTGCCGTTGAAGTTCTCTACCACTCCGCCTTTGCCGTTGTGCTCGATGAATCCGTCGTGTTTTTCGGCCGTTGTTTCGGTTAGGGGCTGGAACCAGTGGGTGTAATGGCGCGCGCCGTTGTCGATGGCCCAGCGCTTCATGCCTTCGGCCACGCTGTCGGCAACATTGCGGGGCAGCGGCTCTTTGTTGTCAATGGCATTGATGAGCGCCTCAAAAGTCTCGGCCGGCAGATATTCAAACATTTTCTGTCTGTTGAACACATATTTGCCGTAGTATTTCTCGGGGCGTTCGGCCGGTATTTCCACCGGATCGGCTTTGCGGTTGAAAGCTTCATCAACAACTTTAAATCTCAGCGATGACATTATTCTATTCGGTTATTGGGTGAATATTAATTATTTACAGTTACAATTTGCGGCCGCCGTTCTTATCGAGAGCCGACAGACGGCCTATGGCCTCGCGTGTGGCTTCATGGGAGGAGAAGGCGGTGAGGCGCACATAACCTTCGCCCGAGGGGCCGAAGCCTACGCCGGGGGTCACAACGATGTTGCAGTCCTCGAGAAGGATGCGGAAGAAGTCCCACGAGCTGACGCCGGCGGGCGTTTTAGCCCAGATATAGGGGGCGTTGATACCGCCATAGACCGTAAGTCCGGCCTCGTCGAGTCCGGCCCGGAGCATTGCGGCGTTGGCCATGTAATAGTCAATTGTCTGGCGCACCTGCTGCCGGCCTTCGGGCGTAAACAGCTCGGCGGCGGCACGCTGCACCACGAAGCTGGCGCCGTTGAATTTTGTCGTCTGGCGGCGCAGCCAAAGACGGCGCAGCTCAACCTGCGAGCCGTCGCTTGCCGTGCCTTTAAGCTCGGCGGGCACCACTGTGTAGCCGAGGCGGAGTCCGGTGAATCCGGCCGTTTTGGAAAAGCTCCGGAATTCAATAGCGCAGCGGCGCGCGCCTTCTATCTCGTAGATGCTGTGGGGCACGTCGGGGTCGCTGATATATGCTTCGTAGGCCGAATCGAAAAGGATCAGTGCGTTGTGCGCGAGGGCATAGTCGACCCACACTTTCAGCTGGCTGCGTGTGAGGGCTGTGCCGGTGGGGTTGTTGGGGTAGCAGAGATAAATCACGTCGGGCACTTCGGCAGGGAGTGCGGGCACGAAGCCGTTTTCGGCGGTGCACGGCAGATAAATGATGCGGTCCCACAAGCCTCCGGCGACGGGGTTGCCTGCACGTCCGGCCATGGCGTTGGTGTCGATATACACGGGATAGACGGGGTCGGTGACGGCCACGCGGCAGTCGGGCGACAGGATGTCGCCGATATTGCCGATGTCGCTTTTGGCGCCGTCGCCTATAAATATCTCATCGGGGGTCACGCTCGTCACGCCGCGCTCGTTATAGTCGCAGAGGGCAATGGCCTCGCGCAGCCAGCCGTAGCCCTGCTCGGGACCGTAGCCATGGAATGTGCCGCCCGATGCCTGCTCGTCGGCGGCGCGGTGGAGGCCGTTGACGGCGGCGGGGCATATGGGACGTGTGACATCGCCGATGCCCAAGCGTATGATGCGGGCGTCGGGATGCAAGTGTTGATACTCCGACACTTGCCTTGCAATTTCAGAGAAGAGGTAGGATTGTGGAATGCGGAGGAAGTTGTCGTTGACTCGTATCATTTTATGCAGATTAGATGTTGATTTTCGCTGATGATTCGGTGCGCCGGAAATACCGGCCTTCAAACACGGTGGTTGCCGGGCCGGTCATGAGCAGATGGCCGGCGGAGTTCTTCCTTATCTTCAGATCGCCGCCGGGCAGGCTGACGGTGATTTCGGCATCGCGGCTGACACGGCCGGTGGCTATGGCGGCAGCCACGGAGGCACAGGCGCCGGTGCCGCAAGCCATGGTCTCGCCGGAGCCGCGTTCCCACACGCGCATGCGCAGATGCCGTTCGTCGATGACCGTCACGAATTCGATATTGGCCCGCTCGGGCCACATGGGGTGACGCTCGAGCTCCGGCCCCAGGACACCGACAGGCAGCTGGCAGGGAGCATCGGCAAATATCACGCCGTGGGGATTGCCCATCGACACTGCCGTGAGCCGGAGCTCGCCGCAGGAGGTGGCCACAGGCCGGTCGATCATAGCCTGAGCATCGGAAACGACAGGCACAAGCGAGGTATCGAACAGCGGCTCGCCCATATCCACGGTAGCCTCTTCCACGGAGCCGTCGACGCCGGTATGCAGGTCGATGGTCTTGATTCCGCCGAGGGTTTCGAGTGTCAGATGCAGTTTGTCGGTCAGTCCGTAATCGTGGACATATTTGCCAACGCAGCGCGAGCCGTTGCCGCACATGCGGGCTTCCGAGCCGTCGGCATTGAAAATGCGCATTTTGAAATCGGCAACGTCCGACGGGCATATAAGAATAATGCCATCGGATCCGATGCCGGTGTGAGGCCGGCTCATCTCGATGGCAAGCTGCTGGAGGTGGCGGGGAGCGGATTCGAGGCAATTGATGTAGACGTAATCATTGCCCAATCCGTGCATCTTCGTAAAGAGAATCTCCTCCATTGACGTTTGTTGCATTTTTGACGTTGCAAAATTAATCCTTTAAAATGAAAAAACGAGCAAATTGTGCCAGTTTTTTTCAAAAATATATTCCTTTTGCACATATTGCCGGCTTCTGCCTGCAACTGCGGACACTGCGAGGTGTCACTCCATCGTGAAGCCGAGGTCGTCGATCACTTCGCGTACTGCAGCCATGTCGGGATTGCCCTTAATTACCGTTTTGCCGGTTGTGAGATCGGCAGTGACGGATTCAACACCGGGGAGTTTTGAAAGATTTTTTTCGACCATGGCCTTGCAGTGGCCGCAGGACATTCCTTTGACGATAATGATATTTTCTCCTTTTTCCATCTTTTCTGATTTGTTTGATATGTATCTTTTTATTAAAGCATTGATGAACAGCACGATGAGGAGCACGGAGCAGATGCCGGAGAAGAGGCTGACATGCAGGTGGCAGCAGGATTCGCCGGCGGCCATGGGCATCGTGAACCAGCTTCGGGGCATGAGATAATCGATGCACGTGCCGATCGCTATGGCGCCGACGACGATGGTGGCGATATAGATGGCGGCGGCTTTTTTGCCGAGCGACCGGCTGACGATGATGATTGAGGCAAAGTTTGCCGCCGGTCCGGCCATCAGAAGGACAAATGCGGCGCCGGGGCTGAGGCCTTTGAGCATGAGCGAGAGCGCGATAGGGATGGATCCTGTGGAGCATACATACATCGGCACCGCCACGATGACAACGGCGAGCATCGACAGCAGAGGATATCCGGCAAAGAATGTAAAGAATCCGTCGGGAACGAATACTGTGATGGCAGCCGCAATCACAAGGCCTATAATCAGCCATTTGCCTATGTTCTGGATCATATCCACGAAGCCATAGCGCAAGGCGTCGCGGATCTTCCCGGTGAAAGTGTCGGAGGCCGGAGCGTCGATGGTGTCCACTTCCTGTTCGGGATCGACAGCGCAGGCTTTATCCTCACGGCTTACGAGCATTCCGCCGACGAATGCGGTGACGAGAGCGGCCACGGGACGAATGATGGCAAACGCGAGACCCAGCAGGGAGTAGGTGGCTGCAATGGAGTCGATGCCGGTCTGAGGCGTGGCAATGAGGAATGAGGCGGATGCTCCGCGCGACGCACCGTTGCGACGCAGCGACACCGCCGTGGGCAGTACGCCGCACGAACAGAGCGGCAGCGGCACCCCGATCAGAGCGGCTTTAATCACTGCCCAGGCGCCGGGGCGTGCCAGGTGGTTGCGATAGAACTCTCCGGGGACGAAAGCATACAGGATTCCGGCCACCAGGAAGCCCAGAAGGAGATAAGGAGCCATTTCGGCCAGCATATTTATCAATGAATAGACAAATTCCATAAGACGGGATGTTGACGTATCCGCCGATGATTGTTGTGTTTCGACGGTGCAAAGTTAAACATCTAACTCTGCAACCGGAATGCAAACTGCCAGTATATTATGCCGACGTCAAGGAGAGAGCGTCCGCAAACGCCGGATCGGGTCTGGCGGCTACGGACGCTCTAAGAGCTTGTTTAATAATAAATGTTAACAGCAGGGCTGTCAGTCGTCGAGTATATTTGTGTCTGTGATGAGGGAGTTATGGGGTTCCATAACGACCGAAGAACAGACGCAAAGATGCCGGCGACTGACAGGTCTGATGTAACTTTCTTTATAATAGATAACATAATGTTAAATTATAATACAATTGTTGTTGAATTCCATGAGCTGTGTTGTAATAAATGCCACTTAAGCTATGCGACCCTGCCGTCAACATTTATTATTAAACAAGCTCTAAAAGGGTGGCCGGACGGCACGTCGGGGATCAGCGGTAGATGATGTAGGATGTCAGCGGCTGAACGGTAGCGCTGAGGATGCCTTTCTTCACCTTGAACTGCGTGCCGTGGACGGCGTCGGTGTATATGCCGTCGGGAAGCGTGGTGGCCATTTTCACTTTGCGGGCAGCGTTGGAGAAGTTGACGAGTGTTAGGCCTGCATCGCCGCGGGCCACCATGGCAACGGTGCCGTTGTCGGTGGTGGTGATGTTTTCGGGCTGTCCGGCCATGGCGTGACGGAAGTGGTTGGCGGCAACTACTTCGGGATGGAAGAACTCGTCGTTGCCGCGCGGCCCCACGAGGTTGTTGCCCCAGTAGTTTTCACGTGTGCTGCCGGCAGGGCGGCTGAAGAAGAGAGGCGTGCCGCCCGAGCGCGATGTGAGGAACACCCACGCCGTGCGTATCTGCTGATCGGTGAGGCGGGCCGATTCGTGCTGGTTGCAATAGGTGTCGTGCGATTCGACCCATGTGACGAGGCTGTCGGGACGCGCTTTGTGGTGCCACGATTTCAGATCCTGGCCTTTGGCGGTGCCGGCTTCGAGCACGGCGCGAAGCACGCCGCCATAGTTGCTGGCGGTCACGTCGATGAATTCGGTGTATTCGCGTTCTTTCACATTTCTATCCTGAAGCACCTCGCCGTAGATATAAAGGCTGTCGGGCATCAGCAGCGACAATCCTTTGGCGGCTTCGCGTCCGGTTGCCACGGGCCAGAAGTTGTTGCGCTCGGCTTTTGCATCGCGGGGATCCGATAGCAGGCCGATGTGTTTGGCCGTATCGTAGCGGAAGCCGCGTGCGCCAAGGTTGATCAGATCGTTGACATACTGCATGTAGTAGTACTGGAAGTCGGGGTTCTCGGTGTTGACGTCGGGGAGACCGCCCATTTCGCCGGTAGTACACTGATAGCGGTCGTTCCACTCGGTGATGGGGTTGAAGCCGTTGGCGTGGAAAAGGTTTTCGTGGCCGCCGACAGCACGGTCGAGATCGGGCAGCACGGCGGTGTGATCAACGGCGGTGTGATTGGGCAGGACATCGACGAGCACACGGACGTCGTATTTCATGGCGCTGTCGCACATGGCTTTGAATTCGTCGCGTGTGCCGAGCAGATAGTTGCCTATTTTCCAGTCGGTGGGCTGATAATAATAATACCACTTGCCGGTGATGGAGTCGCCGGGCTGGCTATAGAGGGCTTTGCCGCCGCCTTCGCCTACGAAACAGGTGTTGGCCGGTGAGGTCTGCACGAAATCGTAGCCGGCATCGGCTATGAGCTTCATGTTCTTGGCGATGGTGTTGAAATCCCACGACCAGGCATGAAGAATAACGTTGGTGTTAGTGCCGTTGACATAGCCGTGGCGCGGCGATGCGGAGGCTGAAGCGACTACGAGCAGAGCACTCGCAATTAATGTAAGTTTTTTCATTTCCGGTATTAATCGATGTTTTGTTGTAAGTATGATTGTGTAAAGATACATCTTTTGTCGCGAAGGAGCAAATTTAACTTAATTTAACTGAGTTGCATTTTGCAACGTTTTTCGACACAAAGGCTTGCATTTTTATTCATTTTAGGCGCGGAGAATGGAAAAGACAAAAGCTGTCAGCCGGAAAAGCCCATGAATCTGACAAAAAACGCCTGAATTTTTGCGCGATACGACACTATGAAAGGTCGAAATTATTTTCTAATTTTGAATCGCAAGCAATAATTATAACAACAGCTATAATTGCTCTTTCATAAGTGCTAATTAGACAATAGATAAAAATCCACTGACGTTAAGTACTATGTGTAAAATGATGGCGGTCGCTCGTGAGAGCATCCGCCATTCATTTGTTTTAGAGCCGGTTCGATAATACATGTTAACGCTTTTCGGCGAGCGGTTTGCGCCACTGGGCAAAGTGGCGCCGCCGGGCGAGATAGCCGAGGTCGCTGCCGTTGGCGTAAGCCTCGCGCTCGAAAGAGATGGCCCGATAAGCCGCAAACCAGTTGTGCAGCTGCACGAGGCGCCAAAGCCATTCAAAAAAATAAATGACGTAGAAGGGCAGGAAGAGCAGTTCGCGCATCTGTGCCGTGTGGATGCGTTCGTGATTGACCACCGTGGCGTCGATCCATCGCGGGTTGCGCACAAGCAGCAGGCCGAAGAAATTGACGCAAAAGCGTTTCGGCACGATCCGCGTCCGGATGATCACAGGCTTTTTATCGGCCATGGCAAAGGATTGACGGGAGCACGATATTGGAGGGATCGATGCCGATCTTAAAGGGACGGCCGCGCGAGCCTTTGATAAGATAGGGCTCCGACATCTTGGGATCGAGGATCTGGCGGCGGATGGCGCGGCGCGTCATGGAGAGCTTCTGCTGGAGGGAGTCGCCGGCCAGATCGACAAGGTCGGCAATGGAGTCATTCAGTGCCTGATCGTCGATGCCGGGGCGCACCATCGAATATATCTCTGACAATTCAGAGGCGTAACGGTCGATATCTTTCATGCGTATCCCCTCGGGATGGCACAGGAAAAGGATATATACCGTTCGCGACAGCGGCGTCATGTGCAGCTCCATCTCGTTGAAAGCCGGCAGGAAAATGCGCATATCGCCGGTGACATGTATCGGCGACAACTGTTGCGGCCGCAAGAGCAGGCGGCCGCGGATCACTTCGTTGATGGCTTCGAGCGGCGGCATCTCTTTGAACTGAATCGTATAAGCCAGAACCATTTTTGAAAGCTGTGCGACCCACTTCTCTTTCTCCTGTTCGATGCGCGACTCCTCGATATTTTCCAGGAAGTCGGGAGGGATGACAGGCACCGATGGCAGCGAGCACACAGCATCAACCGGTTCAGACTCATCAAATTGAGGAGAAAAGCCGCACGGCTCACTGATACTCAGCTCATTAACGAATGTATCTAAACCGTCAGCCGTAGGTTCGTCAATGACTGGACGCTGTTGTTTGAAGCACCATTCGTAATTAATCTGAGGCTTAGGACCATAGATCACGTAATCATCGTTGTCGGTCGGGAAGATCTCGCGTAGATGATGCCGCAGGAAAGTTGCCGCCGACATCTCGTTGTCGATATTGTCAAACGGGACAATAGCAAAACTTTCAAACTGCTCGCGGAGCAAATTCATGCGACGCACCACCAGTGACCAGTGAAGCAGTTCAGCGTTCGTTTCGATAAAGCGGTATTCGACCAGCGTGCCGATGCACATCATCACCCCCTGAATCTTGCGCGGATTATAACCGCCCATGGTCTTATAGCCCGGCGGCACAAAAATGGTAAGCAATCCGTGACGGGCGAGCCGCAGCTCGCTCACGGCAGTCTCTGAACTCCTAATCTTATAAGCATCAATCATAACTGGTCTGATAAAGCAAAAACCTCTTGCAAGCGAAACGATTCAGAAGCCATGCCAAAACAGCAAAATCGTTTCTGCAAAGATAAAATAAATCGACGAAACGTCGCACCCCTCCCCCAACCCAATTTAAAATCAAAATTCGGAAACCCGCCCGACAAGTCCAACAACAACGGCATAAGACACCTTTCATGATGCCAAGCAGACGCAACCATGCGTTTGCTGGCGGAGCTTTTGTGGAGATGATTAGAGGGGGGAGGAGCGGCGGCTTACTGCCGCCGGAATGGGCGTATGTGATTGATTTGTAGGTGGGAGGGTACCGGCGGCTGGAAGCCGCCGCTCCTATGCGTTTGCTGCCGGAGCTTTTGTAAAGATGGTTAGAGGCGGGGG